>JBPPMQ010000159.1:0-9249 GCA_051306135.1 Nocardioides sp.
CCGCTGATTCCGATCGTGCTGTGGGGCACCCAACGGTTTGTGACCAAGGGCAAACCACGCGACTTCAAGCGCCACAAGACCGTCGGCATCTCGGTCGGAGAACCGATGTTCCCGACCGGCGAGGATCCACTGGCCGAGACTGCTCACCTCCAGGCCACCATGGAGCAGATGCTCGATGAACTGATCCGCAAGCATCCGGCAGCCGAGCAGCCGCCGGGATCATGGTGGTTGCCGGCGAAGTACGGCGGCTCCGCGCCGACGCTGGGGGAGGCAGCCCGGATGTATGCCGAGGAACGCCGACTGCGTGCCGAGCGCAGGGCCGCCAAGGCTGCGAAGAAGAAGTGACCCGATCCCGGCCGGTGCCGCGGTCGGACCCATTACACGGTGGGCGCAAAGGGACTCGAACCCCTGACATCCTCCTTGTAAGGGAGGCGCTCTACCAACTGAGCTATGCGCCCGTGGGCGTCGCGCCCGTCGCGGCGAGAAGACTACGCGACGCGACGCGACCAAGCGAACCGTGGTTGACTGCGACCCCGCAGTCGGTCCGGAGACAGGTCCAAGAAATAGGTCGAACCGCAGGCGTCTCGGGTCACCTGCGGTTCAACAAGGACCACATTACGTGATATGTCGCCGTTCGCCAAGATACCTAGCAATTTCTCTGGAGTTCATCGGAATGCCATCCGGATCAGGTTGCTCAGACGGCGGCGCGCAACTGTTTCAGTATCTCGTCGACGTCACGCCCGTCCGGGATGGCGTTGTGCACCGCCCAGCGCAGCACCCCGTCCCGGTCCACGACGTAGGTCGACCGCCGAGCGGCACCGGTCAAGGGGTCCAGCACCTCATAGGCGTCCGCCACTGCGCCGTGTGGCCAAAAGTCGGAGAGCAAGGGGAAGTTGAGACCGTCGGTGTCGGCGAACTGCCGCAGGGAGAACATCGGGTCACAACTGATGCCGATCACCTCGGTGTCGAAGGTCATGAACTCGTCGAGTCGGTCCCGGATCTGGGTCATCTCCCCGGTACACACTCCGGAGAAGGCCCACGGGTAGAAGAAGATCGCCACCGCCTTCGTGCCTCGATGGTTCGAGAGTGTGAAGTCAGCGCCGAACTGGTCGCGCAGGGTGAAGTCGGGCGCCAGTTCCCCGACCGCCAGTCCGACAGCAGCATCAACCACGGTTGCTCTCCCTGTTCATCAGTTCCCGTTTGAGGATCTTGCCGGTGGCGTTGCGAGGCAGTTCCGCAAGCACCACGAACTCGCGGGGCACCTTGTAGCGCGCCAGGTTGGACCGCACCCATTGACGCAGTTCGTCCTCGGTCGGCGCCTCGACGTCGGCAACCACGACGAACGCCCGGAGCCTTGCACCGAATTCAGCATCCTCGACGCCGACCGCAGCCGCCTCTACGACCCCGGGGTGACGAGTCAGGCAGTCCTCGACCTCTTTGGGGAAGACGTTCTCGCCTCCGGAGACGATCATTTCGTCGTCGCGCCCCTCGACGTGGAGCCGCCCGTCGCGGTCGAAACGACCGACGTCGCCGGTTGACATCAATCCGTCGATGACATCCTTGCCGCCACCTCCGGTGTATCCCTCGAACAGCAGGCCGTTGCCCACGAAGATACGTCCGGCCCTACCGTGGGGAACGGGCCGGCCGGCCTCGTCGAAGATCTTCACGACCGTGCCCCAGGGTGGCTTCCCGGCAGCGCCGGGAGCCAGCCGCAGATCCTGCGGGGTCGCGATGGAGGCGTAGGCCACCTCGGTCGATCCGTAGATGTTGTAGAGGTTGTCGCCGAAGGCGTCCATCCACTCCAGTGCCAGGTCGCCGGCGAGTGCCGAACCCGACGCGGCGACCACTCGGACCCGGTCGAGACTGAACTGTGACCGCACGTGGGCGGGCAGGGCCATGATGCGCTGGAGCATCACCGGAATGACGACGAACGAGTCGCACTGCTGTTCCTCGAGGGTGATCAAGGCATCCAGTGGGTCGAAGCGACGGCGCAGCACCATGGTCGACCCCAACAGCATGGTCAACATGAAGTGTGCGAAGCCCCAGGTGTGGAACATCGGCGCGGCGATGTGGGTCCGCCACCCTTCTCGCAGCGGCATCCTGCTGAGCAGGGCGATGGCGGCGTCCACACCGGCGTCGTTGCGAGGCGCCCCCTTCGGGGTACCGGTGGTGCCCGAGGTGAGAATGATGACCCGACCCGAGCGGCCCGGTCTCGGCATTTCAGCGGGGTCCCCGGCGGCGATGAGCCCCTCCAGCGTCTGGGTGCTTGCGCCGGCAGGGGCGTCGGTCCAAGCGACCACGGTGCTGATGCCGGCTCCGTCCAGCAGGGGGAGGAACTCTTCGTCTGCCACCACGATGGCGGGCTTCTCCCTGGCCAGTACGTCGACCAGTTGCGGTCCCGCGAACGCGGTGTTGAGCAACAGTGCGTCGGCGCCGAGCTTGCCGGCGGCCAGCGTCGCGTCGACGAATCCACGGTGGTTGCGGCACATCACGGCGACACCGTCCCCCGAGGTGATTCCGCGGGCTGCCAACTGATGGGCTACAGCGTTGGCGCGCCGGTTGATCTCAGCGAAGGTCAGCGAGCCGCGCTCGTCGATCACTCCGAGGCGGTCAGGGTAGCGCTGGGCCAGCATCTTGAATCCGCCGGCCGGCCCGGTCCCCCAGCGCGCGTAGGTCACCGCAATGTTGGCCAGCGCCTGGGGTGCAAAAGGACGAACCGCACCCGAGCCGGCAAGAATCCTGACGCCGGTTCCGGCGCTGCGGGCCTTGGTCAGCAACGAACGGACACTCGCACTTGACATTCGTGACTGCTTTGTCATGCAGTCATTGTCACCCGGCGGTCTTGGGAGTGACCAAACGGGTAGCCGACCATTCTGCGGAGACCGCTACGGCGGTGGTCACCGAGAGCCCGGCGACCGGTGCGGCCTCGGTGATGTCCGCGGCCGGAACCGCGCCGGCTCGGCCTACCTTCGGAGTGAGGACCCAAATCGGGCCGCCGGAGGCCAGATCGGTCAACGCATCGACCAGACCGTCGACGAGGTCGCCGTCGTCTGCCCGCCACCACAACAAGACGGCGTCAACGACGTCACCGTGGTTGGAGTCGACCATGTCGGCGTCGATGGCATTCTCGATCGCCACTCGAAGCGCATCGTCGACATCAGAGTCCCAGCCCAGCTCTTGAACGACCATTCCGGGCCGCAGCCCGAGTCGGTCCGCTGCCCCTGTGGCTGCGGTCGCAGTCAACTCGAATCCTCCATACACATTGGTAACACTTGGGACTAGTCCACCTGAAACGGCACCGCTTCGCAAGGCCTCGCGTCCGTACCGCCTGCAGGTTCGGATTCGACCGACGTTGACTCGCCGGTAACTTTGCCGGAGTGGGACCATTGATGGGTGACCGACAACGTCTCCAAGCAAGCACGGCCCACCGTGATCCATGAGGGGCTGCCCACCCAACTGCCCGACATCGATCCGGACGAGACCCGGGACTGGATCGAGTCTTTCGATGCGATGCTCGAGGAGCGAGGCCGCGACCGGGCTCGCTATGTGATGCTGCGCCTCCTAGAGCGTGCGCGCGAGCGCGCAGTGGGGGTTCCGGCGCTGCGCTCGACCGATTTCATCAACTCCATCCCCCCCGAACGCGAACCGTGGTTCCCCGGGGACGAGGACACCGAGCGTCGCATTCGGGCTTACATCCGCTGGAACGCTGCGGTGATGGTCTCCAGCGCGAATCGCAAGGGCATCGAGGTCGGCGGACACATCGCCACCTATCAGTCCAGCGCCAGTCTCTACGAGGTCGGGTTCAACCATTTCTTCCGCGGCAAGGATCATCCGGGAGGCGGGGACCAGATCTACATCCAGGGGCACGCCTCCCCCGGCATCTACGCCCGAGCGTTCTTGGAGGGCCGCCTGACCGAGGCGCAGCTCTACGCGTTTCGCCAGGAAGTTCAGCACGGCGCCCACCAAGGACTCTCGTCCTACCCACACCCCCGGTTGATGCCGGACTTCTGGGAGTTCCCGACCGTCTCCATGGGCCTGACCGGGATCAACTCGATCTATCAGGCGCGATTCAACCGCTACCTGCACAACCGCGGCATCAAGCAGACCGACCAGCAGCGCGTCTGGGCCTTCCTAGGGGACGGCGAGATGGCCGAGCCCGAGTCTTTGGGGGCGATCCGCGTCGCTGCCCGGGAGGAGCTCGACAACCTGACCTGGGTGATCAACTGCAACCTGCAACAACTCGACGGGCCGGTGACGGGCAACGGCAAGATCATCCAGGAACTCGAGGCCAACTTCCGCGGCGCCGGTTGGAACGTCATCAAGGTCATCTGGGGCCGCGAGTGGGATGAACTGTTGGCCCGCGACGTCGATGGTGTCCTGGTCAACAAGATGAACTCGACCCCCGACGGCGCCTTTCAGACGTTCTCGGTCGAAGACGGCGCCTACAACCGCGAGCACTTCTTCGGCCCGGACCCGCGTCTGCGCGCGATGGTCGAGCACCTCAGTGACCGGCAGATCGAGAAGTTGCCGCGCGGCGGCCACGACTACCGCAAGGTGTATGCCGCCTTCGACTCCGCGACCAAGCACGCCGGACAGCCCACTGTGATCTTGGCCCACACGGTCAAGGGCTGGACGATCGATGCGCTGGAGGGCCGCAATGCGACCCACCAGATGAAGAAGCTGACCCTGGCGGACTTGAAGAAGTATCGCGACCGGCTCTACCTGCCTATTTCGGATCGGGACCTCGACTCGTCCTATGAGCAGACCGGCGGCGCGCCGTTCTTCCATCCGGGCGCAGACTCCCCCGAGATCGAATACATGCTCAGCCGCCGCAACGAATTGGGAGGCTCGCTGCCCAAGCGGGTCGTCAACTCCAAACCGCTGAAGCTGCCGGGCGACTCGGTCTACAAGGACCTCAAGGCCGGCGCCGGCAAGAACAAGGTCGCCACCACGATGGCGACCGTGCGACTGTTGCGCGAGTGGATGCGTGACCCCGAGATCGGCAAGCGACTCGTCCCGATCGCCCCCGACGAGTACCGCACCTTCGGGATGGATTCGATGTTCCCGTCGGCCAAGGTCTACGACCCGGCCGGGCAGCAGTTCGAGTCGGTGGACCGCAAGTTGCTGCTCGCCTACAAGATGTCGCAACAGGGACAGCTCCTCCATGAGGGCATCTCGGAAGCCGGCGCGATGGGGTCGGCGATCGCGGCCGGGTCGTCGTATGCGACCCACGGCGAGCCGATGATCCCGTTCTATATCTTCTACTCGATGTTCGGCTTCCAGCGCACCGGCGACTCGATATGGGCCATGGCCGACCAGATGGCGCGTGGCTTCCTCATCGGCGCCACCGCAGGCCGCACCACGCTGACCGGCGAGGGGCTTCAGCACGCTGACGGTCACTCGCCGCTCCTCGCACTGACCAACCCGGCGGTGGTGCACTACGACCCGGCGTTCAGCTACGAGGTGGCACACATTCTCAAGTCGGGCCTGGAGCGCATGTACGGCGATGGCGGCCCGACCGGCAACGGCGAGAACGTCATCTTCTACATGACGGTCTACAACGAACCCGTCACCCAGCCCGCCGAGCCGGCCGACGTCGATGTCGACGGCATCCTGCGAGGCATTCACAAGGTCGGGGCCAATGACGCGGCGCAGGTGCGCCTGCTGGCCTCCGGGGTCGGGTTTCCGTGGATCGACCAGGCCGCCACCATGTTGCGCGACGAATGGGGCATCGAGGCAGAGACGTGGTCGGTGACCAGTTGGAACGAACTGGGACGCGAGGCCATCGGAGCCGACACCTGGAACCTGAACAATCCGGGTCAGCCACCTCGCACCCCGTATGTGACCGACAAGCTTTCCGGGTCTTCGGTTCCGGTGGTCGCGGTATCGGACTTCATGAAGGCGGTGCCGATGCAACTGGCCCGGTGGATCCCGGCGGACTATCGGGTGCTCGGCGCCGACGGCTTCGGCTTCGCCGACACCCGCCCGGCCGCGCGCCGCTATTTCCAGATCGACGCCGAGTCGGTGGTCGTGCAAGCCCTCCAGTCGCTGGCCGACGCGGGGCAGATCGATCGGGCACGCGTGAGCGAGGCGTTCGAGAAGTACCGGATCGACGACCCGACCGCCACTCGCGGTGTTCTCCAAGAGGGCGGCGACGCTTGAGCGGTGCTGCTCAGTTGCCGCTTGCTTCGGTGACCGCGGGCACGACTGCCGGGACCGATTCGGCCTTGCCTTCCCTCAGGATCCGCCGCCAGCGCGCGCGGGAGTAGGCCGCAGGCTTCGTCGAAGCGATGAAGTCAAGGAGTATCTCGGCGAATCGTTCCGGGTGGTCTTTGAACGGGAAGTGTCCGGCGTCCGCGAGCACCTCCACCCGAGCCGCCGGGGCCATCATGGCGGCTCGGCCGGCGTGGCTGGAAGGAATGACATGGTCGTCTTCGCCCCAGATGACCAGCAGTGGCATCGCCTCGGTCAGGTAGGCCCGGTCGGACATCGTGATCACCTGGCCCTTCACATCGACCACCGCACGGGTCAGCGAGCGGATCGCGTGGCGAAACGCTGGATCCTTGAAGCCTTCGTAGATGTTGGCCACCTCATCGAGGTCGCGCAGGACCGACGGCCCGAAACGACTCAGTGCCCGGAACGCGGCGACGTTGAGATGGCGCAGACCGGGCACGGTCAGCCCAGCCATCACGGCGTTCCATCCCGGCAGACTGATCGCTCGGATCAGAGCGGTGACTTCCGGGCCGAGCCCGCCGGCGTTGACCAGCACGAGACGCTCGGTGCGTTCGGGGAACTGATAGGCGAATTGCATCGCAACTCCACCGCCGAAACTGTGCCCGACCACCGTCACTTTGTCGATACCGAGGATGGTGAGCAGGTCGCGCATGCCGTTGGCGTAGCCGCCCACCGTGTAGTCGGCCCGGGGCTTGTCGGACTGGCCGTGGCCCAGGAAGTCCGGCGCGATGACCGTGTAGTGCTCCGCGAGTCGGTCGATGACCGGGTCCCAGGTGGTGTGGTCGCAGCCAAGTCCGTGGAGCAACAAGATGGCTGGACCGGTGCCCATCTTCACATAGGCGCGTCGGTACCCGTGCACCACCAGGTAGCGAAGCTGTCGATCCTCGGTCACTGCGCGTCTCCTCACACCCGAGCCAGTTGAGTCACGATTCAATCACAGCTATCAGGTCGACGGCGCAGGTCGTCATAGAGATTTCCCTTGCTGGCTTGGCAAAACCGGCGTCTCGGTGTCCACCTAGCCATGCAACCCACCCGACCTCGGCGGCCGCGGTGACTCAAAGCGGTTGGCCAACCTCACACCACATGGTGCAGCCAACGCACCGGGGCGCCTTCCCCAGCGTGCCGGAACGTCTCCAACTCGTCGTCCCACGGTTTGCCCAGAAGCTTGTCGATCTCCAGCATCACCGTGGTCTCCCCGAGTGCCGCCTTGACGACAGCCGCTTTGAGGCGGTCTTCGGGGATCATGATGTCGCCGTGCAGTCCGGTCACTGCGTGGAAGATGCCGAGTTCGGGGGTGTAGGAGTAGCGCGAGCCCTCGGTGCCCGTGCTGGGTTCTTCGGTGATCTCGAAGCGAAGCTGGTTCCACCCGCGGAGTGCGGACGCAATGCCGGCTGCGGAGCCGACGGCGCCGCCCCATGACAGCTCAGCGCGGAACGTGCCGGCTTGGGCTGGCTGCGGGGTCCAGTCGAGGTGCACCGGCGTGCCAAGCACCCCACCCACGGCCCACTCGACGTGAGGGCACAGCGCGGACGGTGCTGAATGCACGTAGAACACACCTCGAGTCGCGGTTCGGCTCGAGGAATTCGTGCCGAACCCACTGGAGGTGCTGCTCGTCAGTTGTGCGGTCACCTTTGCCTCCTTCACTTCGGCGAGAGGTTCGCCTTCCCCAGCGTTCTCTCGTGAAGGTGCATGTGACCGCTATTGAGATGTCTGTGACTATTGTGACCCAAGAAGCCAGAGTTGACCAGTGGTTCAGGCAATAACAGTCGCAGTGCGCCTCACTGGTCCTCTAGCCGCTTCTCCAGCGCCTCGGCCCGCTCGGCGGCGTCGGTGCCCTGCTCACCGTCGACCGCAACGGTGCGGTGGAACCACTGCAGCGCCTCCGGCAAACGGCCAGCTGCCTCCAGGGTGTCTGCGTAGGCGTAGCGCAGTCGAACCACCCACGACGCGTGACTCTTGGAGTTCAGCGGCGCCAGCTCCAACACGCGCAGCGCGGAATCAACCTGACCCAGGTCGCGCCGTGCACCCGATTCCACGATGGTCATTTCGGCTTTCGCCTCGGGCACGAAGTTGCGCACCGACGGACTCTGAGCGAGCTTGATCGCTTGCTGCGGTTGCCCCAGCGCACGGTGGCAGTCAGCCATGATCGGCAGGTAGGCGGTGGCGCCGTTCATCCGCTTCGCGGCACGAAGGTCGGCCAACGCCTCCGCGTAGTGACCGGCAGCGTAGGCCGCCTCGCCGAAGGCTTCGCGAACCACCGCGAGCCGGCCCGCGCGCGACTTGGCGGCCTTCGCGTGTTGGTAGGCAAGCTCCGGGTCCGAGTCGATGAAGACTCCAGCGGCCGCCAGGTGCCGGGCAACCAACACTTGAACACGGTCCGGCAGGCTCTTGAGCTGCGCGGCGATACCGCGGTCGAGCTCTTTGCCGGTGATGTCAGCCGGGATCTCGGGGCCGGCGTAGGCACGCTCGCGAGGCTCCTCAGAATCGCGACGCGGACGCGAGTCCGCGCGACCCTGGTTGCTCCGACTGGGCGCCGCATCGCCTCGCTTGCCGTAGGCCGGCTTCGACGACTTGTCGCCGGTGGACTTCCCCGGCTTGGCCGACCCCGACCGGCTAGACCCGGACTGACCACCGCGGCGGTCGTCTTTGGCCCCCCGCGCGTCGCCCGACCCGCCCCGCTCGGGGCGCGCCGAACCGGCGCGCTGCCCGCGCGAGGACGAAGATGACGAGCCACGGGATGGTCGTCCCGAGCCCGATGAAGGGGTGCGTCGCTGCTCAGCCACTGTTCAATTCCTTAGGTGCGGCCACGACGTTCGCGACCATGTCTGTCGACAAGACTATCCGAAATGACGTGAAGGCCACCCGCAGGTGGCCTCCACGCCTTAAAGTATGTCCGGCGGCGTCCTACTCTCCCACAGCCTGTCGGTTGCAGTACCATTGGCGCTGAAAGGCTTGACTTCCGGGTTCGGGATGGGACCGGGTATTTCCCTTTCGCTATGGCCGCCGTAACTCTGT
>JBPPMQ010000190.1:0-26912 GCA_051306135.1 Nocardioides sp.
GGTGTGGCGGGCGCAACAGTGGTGACATGACCACTGCACCCGAACTCTTCGACCTCACCCACGCCGAGTGTGCGGTGCTGTTGCGGGCCCATCGGGTGGGTCGGGTCGCGATCGGCACCCCGGTCGGTCCCTACATCGTGCCGGTCAACTATGCCGTCATCGAGGATTCGACCGGTGCCGGCATCGTCTTCCGCACCGCCCCCTACAGTCTGCTCGGCACCCACATCGACAATGCCATGGTCGCCTTCGAGGTCGACCATTCCGATCTGGAGCGTCATCGGGGTTGGTCGGTCGTGGTCCGCGGGCACAGCACCGTCATCGCTGGGAAGGACATCGGGGCGGTGCGTGATCACTTCGAGCCGGGGCCGTGGGCTGCCGGGACCCGGAACCTGTACGTCCGGATCCCGTTCACCGAGGTGACCGGGCGAAGAATCGGTCGCGACTGGGACCCGCTGCACGCCCTCGACGTCACATCTGCTTGAGTCCTGCAAGACTGAGGCGGTGGCACCAGACCAGGACTCAGCGCCCGACGACTCAGCCTCCGACGACTCAGCGCCCGACGACTCAGCCTCCGACCCGACGAGCGTCTTGCTGGACGCCGTGGTGGCCATGTCCACCGACCTGGACCTGCGCCGCGTGCTCGGCCGCATCGTGGCCTCCGCCACCAAGCTCACCGGCGCACGGTTCGGAGCGTTGGGCGTCATCGGTCGTGACAAGACCCTGGTCGAGTTCATCACCGACGGGTTGACCGACGCCGAGCGGGAGGCTATCGGCGAAGCGCCCCACGGCCGCGGCATCCTCGGCCTGCTGATCAAGCACCCCGAGCCGTTGCGCCTCGCGGACCTGCGTGCACACCCCGAGAGTTTCGGGTTCCCCGCCAACCACCCACCGATGGTGAGTTTCCTAGGAGTTCCGGTCCGCATCCGTGGTGCCTCCTTCGGCAACCTCTACCTCACCGAGAAGATCGGTCTGACCGACTCCGACGAGCCGGCGCAGTTCACCGACGACGACCTGCACCTGGTCGAATCGTTGGCCACTGCCGCCGGATTCGTCATCGAGAACGCCCGCGACTACGGCCTGTCCGAACGCCGCCGACGCTGGCTGGAGGCCTCCGCGAGAGTCTCCGACGCCCTGCAGCCGCCCATCGACCGCGACCGTGCCTTCCGTCAGATCACCGCCGCGGCCAGGGCGGTGTCCGGAGCCCGCGCCATCGCCGTGGTCCAACCGGATGCGCTGGTCCCGATCGGGTCCATCGCAGTGGACCCAGAGGCACCCGCTGCGGTCCAGGAGGTGTTGGCTTCGTTGGTCGGTCGCTGTGCCACCCTCGATGAGGATGTGGTTGAACTTGAGGCCTTCGGCTACCTGGCCACCCTGATCCCGTTGCGCGTCCAGATCGCCGAGCACGGGGTGCTGGTGGCGCTCTTCGACCCCGGATACCGACCTGCCGAGTCCGAGGAGCGCGAACTGCTGGTCTCCTTCGCCGATCAGGCAGGCCTTGCTCTGGACCGGGTGCAGGGGCTGGCGGACCGCGCGGCGATGAGCCTGGTCAGCGAGCGTGAGCGAATCGCCCGTGACCTGCACGACGTGGTCATCCAGCGGCTCTTCGCGACCGGTCTGCAACTTCAGGGCGCTGCTGCGCTGACCCACGAGGTCGAGGTGCAGCGGCGCCTCGACCTCGCGGTGGATGCGCTGGACACCACGATCTCGGAGATACGTCGCTCGATCTTTCACCTCCAGGTCCCGTCCCTGAACTCCCTGCGTGCCGCGGTCGACGGCCTGGTCGGCGAGTATGCCGACGTGCTCGGGTGGCGGCCGGTGCTGCGGGTGAGCGGTCCGGTGGACACCCTGGTGCCGGCCGGCGTACGCGATCAGGTACTGGCGGTGTTGCGGGAGGCGCTGTCCAACGTCGCCAAACACGCTCGGGCACACTCCGCAGTGGTCGAACTCTCGGCCACGGTGGACACCGTCTCGCTGGTGGTCAGCGACGACGGGGTCGGGCTGGGCCGATTCGAGCGGGAGTCGGGACTGCGCAACACCCGGTTGCGCGCCGAAGAGCTCGGCGGGGCACTGGCGGTGGAGTCGGTCGAACCGCACGGCACCAGGTTCGCCTGGTCGATCCCACTGTGAACCTCAGGGATCGAGCAGTTTGCTGGCCAACACCGCTGCCTGGGTGCGGCGCTCCAGGCCCAGCTTGCCGAGCAGGATCGAGACGTAGTTCTTCACCGTCTTCTCGGCTAGGAACATCCGTTCCCCGATCTGGCGATTGGTGAGCCCCTCGGCGATCAGGGACAGCAGTTTGACCTCTTGGTCGGACAGCCCCGCCAACTCCGGCGGCCGGGCCGGGCCGGAGCGGACCCGCTCCACCAATCGTTGAGTGACCGCCGGGTCGATCAGTGAGTATCCGGCCGCGACACTGCGGATCGCCTGGATCAGGTCGTTGCGCCTGATGTCCTTGAGCACATAGCCGCTGGCTCCGGCCATGATGGCCGCGAACAGTGCCTCGTCGTCGTCATAGGAGGTCAGGATCAGCGCCTTCAGGCTCGGGTCCACCGACCGGATCTCGCGGCATACGTCGATCCCGGAGCCGTCCGGTAGGCGCGCATCCAGGACAGCGACATCGGGTTTGAGAGCCGGGATCCGTGCGATCGCCTCGGCGGCGGTGCCGGCCTCACCGACGATCTGCATGCCGCCCACCGTGGTGAGCAGGTCGGTCAGGCCCTGCCGCACGATCTCGTGATCGTCGAGCAGGAAGACACTGATCGGCAGGTCACTGATCGCAGCGGTCATAGGGTCGAGCCTAGCCGGGTCGCGGCATCCAGATCGGCGACCGCGGGAATGGCTGCCTGAGCGCGCCCGCCGGAGTCAGCGAGGTGGTGGCCCTTGAGCCGGATCACCCGGTCGACCTGGTCCAACCCGACCGGATCGTGGGTGATCCACACCACGGTGCGTGCCAGGGCCAACACCTCCCGCGCCACAGCGGAGGCGGTGGCGGCGTCCAGATGTGCAGTCGGCTCGTCGAGCACCAGCACCTGGTGGTCGGCCAACAGTGACCTGGCCACCCCGATACGGGCCCGCTCCCCGCCCGAGACCTCGTTGCCGCCCTCGCCCACCCGAGTCGTCAGGCCGTGGGGCAAGGAGTCCAGCCAGTCACCCAGACAGGCGCTGCGCAAGGCCGCTTCGACCTCGGCGTCGCTGCACCCGGGCCGGGCCAGCCGAATGTTCTCGGCCAGGGTGCTGGCGAACACGTGGGGGGTGTCGTCGACCAGCCCGACGCGGCTTCGGACCGCGGCGCCGCTGAGCAGGGCCAAGTCGACTCCCGCCAACTCGATGCGTCCCTCGCTGGGCGGTAGGAACCGCATCATCAGGTCGGCGAATGTGGACTTCCCGCAGCCGCTGGGTCCGAGGATGCCGAGGTGCTCCCCCGCCTGGATCGAGGCGGTCAGCGGATCCAACCGTCGGTGCACCGCGACCGCTTCGGCGTCGAAGTCCGACCCGATCGGCAGCGGTCGAGGTGCTGCCGGCTCGGTGATGGCGGGCGGCCGGGCGGCCAGCGCATCGAGTCGCGCTGTCGCTGCCTCCACCCTCGCCGCCGCGGCACCGGCGTCCGCCATCGGGGTGGCCACGTCGGCCATCGCCAGCGGCAACAGCAGGAGGGCGGCCGCGACGGGGCCGGACACCTCGCTTGCACCGAGCAGCACCGCCATGGCGGCGATGGCGCCCCCGGTGCCGACCAACACCGATCCACGGGCGGCGCCGAGCCAGCTACTGCTGGCCACCAGTGCCTGACCAAGATCCTGCTGGGCCCGGACGATGCGCTCCTCGGCTCGCTCCCGGCGACCCCAGGTGACCAACTCGGGCATCGTCTCGATGGCGTCCAGCGCCGCGTCGTAGACCTCGGCCCGAGAGCTCACCAACCTGGGTTCGCCGCGTCGGGCGCCGGCGCGGGAGAGCGCGAACGCAGCGAAGCCGAGCAGGCCGCAGCACATTGCGACGACGGCGAACTGCAGCCCGAACAGTGCCGCGACTGCGGCCGCGATCGTCACGGTGAGTCCGAAGCCCTGCGCTGGGATGCGCACTCTCAGTTCCCGGTCGACGACCGACTCGGTGTCGTCCACGATGCTGGCCAACACCTCACCTCGACGGCTCCCAAGCCCGGCCGGGACCAGCGGGACCACGGCGTCATAGACGCTGCGGCGACTCGCGGCGAGCAACCGCAGCGCGGCGTCGTGGGAGACCAGACGCTCCGCGTAGCGCAGCGCCGGGCGGGCGATCCCGAAGGCTCGGACACCGACGATGGCCACCAGCATGGTGAGCATGACCGGGTGATCCGACGCCTTCACGATCAGCCACCCGGCGGTGGCCGTCAGTGCGACTCCCGACGCGCTGGCCAGTCCTGCGAGCACGGCGGCGGCGCGCAACTCTCGGCGCAGACTGGTCGGGTTGGCTCCGGGCACCTCCATGGCCTCCTCCACCACAGGCTGCTGGGTGGAGACTGCGCCGGCCGGTCGCCCCGAACCGATCAGGGACGCAGGGGACTCCGGGGCAACCAGGGCGAGGTGTTGATCGGCAAGCCGGAGCAGAGCGGGGCGGTGCGCCACCACCACCACGCGCCGGGTGCGGGCCAGGTCGCGCACGACTCGGACGATGGCGGCCTCGGTGACCTCGTCCAGATGGGCGGTCGGCTCGTCCAGGAACACCCAGGCACGATCCGAGACCACGATTCGTGCCAACGCCAGCCGGGCCCGTTCACCCGCCGACAGATCGAGGCCGTCCTCGCCGACCTCCCGGTCTAGGTCGACGGGCAGGCCGACCGTGGCCAATGCGTCGGCCAGCGCCGCGTCGCTCGCCCCCGGGGCGGCCAACAGCAGATTGTCGGCCACCGAGCCCGGCACGAAGACGGGGCGCTGCGGCAGCCATGCCACCGGCCAGCGCGACTCGACCCGGTCACCATCGATCCAGACATCGCCCGACGTCGGGGCCAGCGCGCCGGCCATCACAGCCAGCAGGGTCGACTTCCCGCACCCGGAGGGCCCGGTGATCGCGGTGACGCCAGGACCACCGAGGTCCACCTCGACGTTCTCCAGGATCGGTCGGCCACCCAGGGTGACCCCCAAGCCGGTGGTTCGCACCCTCGTCGGGATCCGCCAGTCCACGCCGGGCGCCGCGGGCAGCTCTGCCACCGCCGCGAAGGTGGCCGACCCCTCGGCGGCGGCGTGGAATTCGGTTCCTACCCGGCGTAGCGGCCAATAGGCCTCCGGAGCGAGCAGGAGCACCACCAAGGCCGGGTGGAGTTCGATCGACCCGCCCGCCAGCCGCAGCCCGACTCCGACTGCCACCAGCGCCACCGAGACGGTGGCGACGAGTTCCAGCACCGCGGAGGAGGCAAAGGCGACCTTCAGGGTCTCCATGGTGCGGCGCCGGTGTCGATCCGCGATCGCGCCGATGACCCGCGACTGGCGCCCGGCACGGCCGTACGCCACCAGCGTCGGCAGTCCGCGCATCACGTCGAGGAAGTGGCCGGACAGCGAGGCCATCTCGCGCCACTGGGCGTCCGCCTTGTCCTGGGTGACCAGACCGATCAGCGCCCCGAAAACCGGAATCAGCGGCAAGGTAGCGACCACGATCACGGCGCTGACCCAGTCCTGGCTGGCGATGGCGACCACCACAGCAGCGGGCACCACCGTGGCCACCACCAGGGCCGGCAGGTAGCGGGTCAGCCACGGCTCGGCGGCGGCGGCACCACGACCGGCCAGCACGGCCAGTCGGCCAGCTCCGACTCCGGCGGCAGCTGCGTCGAGCACTCGGTGCCGTATCCCGTCGGTCACGCTGTTGGCGGCGCGGGCGGCCAACACCTCGACCAGCCAGCCGACGGCGGCACGGGCGACCAGCAGGCCGATCAGCCGGCCGACCGGGCCGGTCAGGTCTGCGCCGTCGAGGACCGCGATCACCACTTCCGCGATGACCCAGGCCTGCGCGATCACCAGCAGGCCTCCCACGACCCCGAAGCCGACCACCCCGGCCAACGGCCGGATCGCCGGACGCAGGGCGGTCAACACCACCGGGTCGGTGGGCCGCAGTCGCTGGGTCATGCGGGAGCGCTGGACGGGTCGTGGTGCTCGTCGGGGATGTGCTCGGGCGTGATCCTTCTGCGGAACACCCAATAAGTCCAGGCCTGGTAGCCCAACACGATCGGGGTGAAGATGACTGCGACCCAGCTCATCACCTTCAGCGTGTAGGCGCCGGCCGCCGCGCTGGCAGCGGTCAGCGAGTACGCCGGGTCGGTGGTGGACGGCATCACGTCGGGGAACAATGCGACGAAGAGCCCCGCCACCCCCAACGCGATGGTGACAAAGGTGCCGCTGAAGGCCCAGCCCTCGCGTGCCTGGCTCGCGGCATACAGTGCACCGAACAGGGCCACCGCGGCCACTGCGAAGATCACCGCTGAACCGGCGTTGCCGGTCAGGTTCTGCATCCACACCATGAACACCACCACTGCGACCGCGGCCGGCACGCCGAGCCTGAGCGCCATCGCACGGGCACGGTGCCGGATCTCACCGTCGGTCTTGAGCGCGAGGAACATGGCTCCGTGGGTCGCGAACAGCAGCAGGGTGACCACTCCGCCGAGCAACCCGAAGGGGTTGAGCAGGGTGAACAGATTGCCGGTGAAGGTCTTGGTCTCGTCGATCGGGACTCCGCGGGCGATATTGGCGAAGGCGACACCCCACAACAGCGCCGGCACGTAGGAGCCGATGATGATGGCTCGGTCCCACCAGCCCTTCCAGGTGGCCTCGGGTCGCTGGTGGCGGTACTCGAAGGCAACGCCACGGACGATGAGCGCGAGCAGGATGAACAGCAGTGGCAGGTAGAACCCGCTGAACAGGGTCGCGTACCACTCCGGGAACGCCGCGAAGGTGGCACCGCCTGCGGTGAGCAGCCAGACCTCGTTGCCGTCCCAGACCGGACCGATGGTGTTGATGATCGTGCGACGCTCACGTTCGTTCTTCGCCAAGACCGGCATCAGCATGCCGACGCCGAAGTCGAAGCCTTCCAAGACGAAGTAGCCAGTCCACAGGATCGCGATGATGATGAGCCAGAAGGTGGTCAGTTCCATGGTGTGGTCTCCGGGCTCAGTAGGCGAACGTGAGGGGCTGGTCGGCGTCGTCGTCGCCGCGCAACGTCGGCGATGGTGGCTCCTCGAACGGATCGGCGCCCTTGCGTATCACTCGCAGCAGCAGTTTGACCTCGATCACGGCCAGAACCGTGTAGGTCAAGGTCAGCGCGATCAGCGAGATCCATGCCTCCGGCACCGATACCCCGGCAGAGACGCCCTGCTCGGTGGTCATCAGGCCGAAGACGACCCAGGGCTGGCGGCCCATCTCGGTGAAGATCCAGCCGGTCGAGTTGGCGGCAAGCATCATCAGCGGTGCCGAGACCGCGAAGATCCCGAACAGCCGGCCGGTCGGCACCCGGCCCTTCCGAGTCAGCCACAGCAGCAGCGCCGAGACGCCGGCAGCAGCAGCGCCGAGCCCCATCATCCAGCGGAAGGTCCAGTAGGTGACCGGAATGATCGGGGAGTAGTTGCCGGTGGGGTCGTAGGTCCGCGAGGTGGGATCCTGGCCGAACTGTTCCTGATATTGCGTCCGCAGATCATTGATCCCCTCGACCGGCCCGTCGAAGGACCCGGTGGCCAGGAACGAGAGCAGGCATGGCACCGTGACGGCGAACCTCTCACGCTGCCCGTCCGGCGTACCGACGGTGAAGACCGAGAACGGGGCGCAGGACTCCTCAGAATCGTAGAGAGCCTCGGCGGCAGCCATCTTCATCGGTTGCACCTCGGTCATCACCTTGCCTTGGATGTCTCCGGTGATGGCGACGCCCAGACCGGTGACCAATGTGACCAGCGCTCCGAACCGCAGCGCCATCCGGTAGGTCGATCGATCCTCGGACTTCTTGATGTAGAGCCACGCGGAGACACCGACGATGAACGCGCCGGCCGTCATATAGGCGGCCAGTACGACGTGCGGAAAGGTCACGAGTTGGACCTTGTTGAACATCATCGCCCAGAAGTCGGTCAGTTCGGCGCGGCCGTTCTCCGGGTTGTATTCGTAGCCGACCGGGTTCTGCATCCAGGAGTTGGCCGCGAGTATGAACCAACTCGATACCAGCGTGCCCAGGTGAACCAGCCACATGCAGGCTGCGTGCAGCCCTCGGGGCAACTTGTCCCACCCGAAGATCCACAGCCCCAGAAACGTCGACTCCAAGAAGAACGCCACCAGTGCCTCGATGGCAAGCGGCGCCCCGAAGATGTCTCCGACGAACCGGGAGTACTCCGACCAGTTCATGCCGAACTGGAACTCTTGGACGATGCCGGTCACGACTCCGATGGCGAAGTTGATCAACAGCAACTTGGCGAAGAACTTGGTGAGCCGGAGCCACTCCTCGTCCTTGGTCCGCAGCCACAGCGTTTCCATCACGGCGACCAGCAACGTCAGACCGATGGTCAGCGGGACGAACAGGAAGTGAAAGACGGTGGTGGCGCCGAACTGCCACCGGGCGATGTCAACAAGGTCCACAGCAGTCACTGTCCATGGCGGAAACGTCGACTGGCAAGGGTTCAAGGGCCCGGGTCAAGGGACCTTCGTCAGTTTCCGGCAGGTAGGGTCGAGGTCGAACCCCCCACCGCTGCACGACCCGATAACGGGCGCCGAAAGGAACTGCATGACCAAGGCCGGCGCTGCCCGCAAACTCGCCTCTGCCGCCGTCTACGGTGGCGGCGGCGTGTCGATGCTCGGGGCGGGGATCTATGGGGTGCTGCGTGCCGAGGCCGCCTGGGCGCGGGCCCGGATCGGCAACGCGGACCGGGTCACGCCGGACTCCACCGGATGGTACGGACACCATCAGAGCGGACCCGCGCTCCGGATCGCGGTGCTGGGAGACTCGACGTCGGTCGGTTACGGCGTGGACCGGGCGGAGCACACCACCGGCGCCCGGTTGGCGGCCGGGGTCGCCGAGGGCGGCCGGCGCAAGGTCCATCTGCGCAGTTACGGCATGGTCGGCGCGAAATCGTCCGACCTGGGTGACCAGGTGGCTCGGGCCTTGATCGTGCCCCCGGACGCCGCAGTGATCCTCGTCGGCGCCAACGACGTCACCCACAGGGTGCGGCCCTCAGAGTCGGTGCGGCACCTGGTCGAGGCGGTCACTCGCCTGCGGGAAGCGGGTGTCGAGGTGATCGTGGGCACCTGCCCCGACCTTGGCACGGTCCAGCCGATCGCCCCGCCCCTCAAGCAGTTGGCCCAGTCCTGGTCGCGCCGGATCGCGGCCGCCCAGACCATCGGGGTCGTCGAGGCAGGAGGGCGCACGGTGTCGCTGGCCGAAGTGCTCGGCGACCGGTTCCTGACCGACCCGAAGACGTTCTTCGGAGCCGACCGCTTCCATCCGTCCGCCGTCGGATACCAGGCGTTGGCTGGCTCGCTGGTGCCGTCCACGTTGGTTGCGCTGGGCCTAGCCCCGGAGACCGAGCCGGTCTCTGCACGCGGCGAGGCCGTGATGCCGATCGCCTCGGCCGCCATTCAGGCGGTCGACACGGCCGGCACCGAACTGGGCGGAACCTCGGTCGGCGGCAGTCGGAGCGGTGTGCGCGGTCTGTGGGTCACTCTGCGCCACCGGATCCGACAGACCGGTGTGGCCGACGAGGCTCCGAACGAGTCCGAGGACCCCCGAACGGTGGAGAGTGAACCACCGGCACCCGACCCGGCTCTGAAATGAACAGTCGAAATGAACAGTCGAAATGAACAGTTGGCCCCCGGCTCGACGCCGGGGGCCAACGTGGTCACGCGGGCCGTCAGGCCCCAAAACTCAGTTGTCCTGGAAGATGGCCAACAGACGCAGCAGGTTGGTGTAGATCCAGACCAGGCTGACGGTGATGCCGAACGCGGCCCGCCACGACTCGTGCTCGGGCAGCCCGTTGGCGATGCCCTGCTCCACGAAGTCGAAGTCGAGGATCAGCATGAACACACCCAGAGCCAAGCCGGCGACGGCGGTGAGGATGCCGAGGCCACCGAACCCGAAGAGCCCGAACGAACTGCCGAACATCCCCAGCACGAGCTCCAGCAGGCCCAAGCCGACCATGCCGAACATGCCGGCGATGACGAACCGCTGGAACTTCGGGGTGACCTTGATGTCGAAGAACTTGTAGCTTGCCAGGGTGCCGACGAAGGCGAAGAAGGTGCCGATCACTGCCTGCATGACCACACCGTTGCCGCCGTCAGCGGCGACGAAGGTTTCGATTGCTTTGCTCAGCGCGCCCAGCGCCACTCCTTCGGCGACTGCGAAGGCGAGCACCAGCGCAGGGCTGATGACCTTCTTGAAGGAGTTGACCAGGGACAGGATGAAGGCGGCACCGGCGCCCAGCATGGCGACCAGGTAGATCTGGTTGACGGCACCGGTGTCGTCGATCGCCGGCGTCATCAACCAGGTGACCACTGCGGTCAGGATCGTCAGACCGACGGTGAGTCCGGTCTTCTGCACCACGGAGTCGATGGTCATCCGGGCACCGGAGGGCACCGGGGCGTAGGTGGGCCGACCCGATGGGTCCAACGGGGCTTGGCCGTAGTTGCCGTAGGCGTTGCCGGCGTAACTGGAGTTGCCGTAGGCGTTCTGGGAGTTGAACTCTTCAGAGTTGCGGAACACCGGGTTGTTGGACTGCATGATCTCCTCCGGGGAAGGTCGTTGGTGACCCCATCCTAGGTGTCACTAACTAGTGAACGCACGCAGGCGAGGAAAAGTTCCCTGCCGACGGTGCCGTGCCGCAGTGCCGTGCCGACGGTGCCGTGCGCCCGCTGCGTTCGGTGATCAGTGCACTTTCGGCACCGGTACCCTCACCCCATGACGAACGACCTGCCGCGTCCCGACAACGCGGATGCTCTCGCCGCTGCTGCAGCCGAGCGGCTGGCCGAACTGACCGGCGTCGAGCGCCACGACGTCGCCCTGGTGCTCGGCTCCGGCTGGCTTCCGGCCGCTGACATGCTGGGCACGGCGACGGCCGAGATCGAGACCACCGACCTGCCGGGTTTCTCTGCGGCCGCGGTGGCCGGCCACTCGGGGAAGATCCGGTCGATCCGCTCCGGTGACAAGAACGTGCTGGTCTTCTTGTCCCGCACCCACTACTACGAGGGCAAAGGCGTCGCTGCGGTCGTGCACCCGGTCCGCACCGCCGCGGCTGCCGGCTGCACCACGATCGTGCTGACCAATGGCTGCGGTGGCCTGAACCCGGCCTGGTCGCCCGGCACCCCGGTGCTGATCCGCGACCACATCAACCTGACCGGCCAGTCCCCGATCGTGGGGGCGCGATTCGTGGACCTCACCGACCTGTACTCCCCGCGGCTGCGTGCGGCTGCCAGGGAACTGGACCCGACCCTGGACGAAGGCGTCTACGTCCAGTTCACCGGACCGCACTACGAGACCCCCGCCGAGGTGAAGTATGCCGGCATCATCGGCGGCGACCTGGTCGGCATGAGCACCACGCTGGAGGCGATCGCGGGTCGGGAAGCAGGCATGGAGGTCTTCGGCATCAGCCTGGTGACCAACCTTGCCGCCGGCATCTCGAACCAGCCGCTCAACCACGACGAGGTGCTCCAGGCCGGCCGTGCCGCAGCAACCCGGATGGGTGAACTGCTGACCCGAATCGTCCCGCTCATCTGAGCCCCCGAGCAGCCAGGGCACCCGTCATACGGCGAGCAGGATCACCATCGCCGTGGCAGACACCGACAGGGCCGCGATTTCGGGCCACGCCCAGATCCGGCGGACCTCGTCGGTAGTGCCGGCGGGGTTCTTGACCAGAGCGTCCTCCATCCGGCGCCGCAACTGAGCCTCCACGTGGGAGGCGTAGTCGGTCGGCCTGCGGTCGGCGATGCGGCCCGGGGTGCGCACCGCCGCTCTGAGCGAATGGCCCACCGCAGGGCAGACATATCGTTTGTCTCCCACCCAGACAGCGGTGAACCGCGACACCGCGATCGTGCGGACCGACCCCCAACCGATCGCCACGGTGGAGACCATTCCGCGCAGCAACAACTCCTCGTCGGTGGCTCCGATCCGGGGACGCAGCAGGGCAACCCAGGCGGCACAGGACACCACCGCACCGAAGGCCATCCACGCCGGGTCGCCGCTCTGGACGAGAGTGGTTGCGGCGGCCAGCACCCCGATGACGATGCCGACCCAGCCGATCACACGACCGCTGGTCGCCGAAAACCACTCCACGTGCATGGGTCACAGGGTACGGGCGGTTCGAGCCGAGCCCCGATTTCGGCCTAGTATTCGGCTTGTGAACGCTGCTGAGATCGCCCAGATGATCGACCATACGCTGCTCAAACCGGAGGCGACCCGCGCCGACGTCGATGCGCTGATCGCGGAGGCAGCCGACCTCGGCACCTACTCGGTGTGCGTTTCGCCGAGCATGTTGCCACTGACAGTGCCCCAGGGCCTCAAGGTGGCGGTGGTGTGTGGCTTCCCCAGCGGTAAGCACCTCTCCGAGATCAAGGCAGCCGAGGCGGCCACTGCGGTGGCCAGCGGTGCCGACGAGATCGACATGGTCATCGACATCGGCGCCGCCAAACTCAAGCAGTTCGACGCCGTGGAGGCCGACATTGCTGCGGTTCGCGGTGCCGCCGAGGGCGCGGTGCTCAAGGTCATCATCGAGTCGGCCGCGCTCAGCGACGACGAGATCGTCGGGGTCTGCCTGGCTGCCGAGCGAGCCGGCGCCGACTTCGTGAAGACGTCGACCGGCTTCCACCCCGCTGGCGGCGCCACGGTGGAGGCCGTCGCACTGATGCACGCCACCGTGCCAAGCCTCGAGGTCAAAGCCTCTGGCGGGGTGCGCACCCTGGAACAGGCCGAGGCGATGATCGCTGCCGGCGCCACCCGACTCGGCGTCTCGGGCAGTCGGGCACTGCTGGCCGGCGCGTCGGGCGGCCCCACCGCCGAATACTGATGGCGGCCCGGGTCATCGTGTTGGCCGGCCCCTCAGGGGCCGGCAAGTCGCGTCTGTCAGAACGTGTCGGCCTGCCGATCCTGCGGTTGGACGACTTCTACAAGGACGGCGACGACCCCACCCTTCCGCGCTTCACCGACGGGCCCAACACGGGGCTGGCGGACTGGGACCACCCGGACTCGTGGCATCCGCAGGCTGCGATCGAGACCATCGCCCAACTCTGTGACCACGGTGTCGCCGATGTGCCGGTCTACGACATTGCGAGCAATGGCCGCACCGGCCACGCCGCGCTCGACCTTGCCGGCAGCGACCTGTTCGTCGCGGAGGGGATCTTCGCTGCGGACATCGTCGCGGCGTGCGCACGAGCCGGGCATCTGGCCGCGGCCTACTGCATCACCCAGAGTCCCGCAGTGACCGCGATCCGGCGGCTCGTTCGCGATCTGCGCGAGCATCGCAAACCACCGGTGCTGCTGGTCAAGCGCGGTTGGCGGCTGATGCGGACCCAACCGGCACTGGTCGAGTCCATGGTCGCCAAAGGCTGCCGACCGATGACCGGAGACCAGGGGCTGCATGAGATTCGAGCCACCATGATGAGCACAGCATGACGAGACCGCATGATGCCGACAGCGCGATGAACCGGCTCCCGTTCGGTCCGCGACTCCGACAGCCGGACCCCTTCAGTTGTGGCGCCTCCTGTGTGGTGGTGGCTCGGATGCTGCTGGACCAGGAGTACGCCGACCGAATCGAGAACCACTTCAGCGACGAGGTCATCCGATTGCATGCCCGCTTGGTCCGCGACACTTGGTTCAGTCGCCTCGGCACGCCGCCGTGGTCGGTGGCCTGGGCGCTGGAAGGTGTCACTGCGCGCGAGCATCAGGTCCGTCGAGCCCGGTGGGACCGCATCCTGGCCAGCAGGTGGCCGGCCGCCCTGCTGGTGGGTCGCTCCGAACTGCCACGGCACTGGGTGCTGATCCTGGAGGCCGACCACGAGGCGATGACGGTTTACAACCCCGGCGGCGGCACCCTGACCACCCTCGCCCGGGCCGCGTTCGAGGCCGACCGTCTCGACCTGGGACGCTGGCACAAGCCGCTGTGGCTGGTCGCCGCCGACGGGTGAGTCGGCACTGTTGCGGTCCACTCGGGGTTCGGGCACTCAGTGGAAGGCGGGTTTGAGCACCTCGCGGATCATCTTCTGCCGCAGGTCGTAGGGATAGAACGCCGACTTCATCGCGTTGACGGTCAGCCAGCCCAGTTCCTTCTTGCCGAACCCGAAGGCTCGCACCAACTCCGCCATCTCGTAGGTCATCGAGGTGCGCGACATCAGCCGATTGTCGGTGTTCAAGGTGACCCGGAACCCGAGGTCCATCAGCAGCTTGATCGGGTGTTCCTCAACCGATGCTGCTGCGCCGGTCTGCACGTTGGAAGTCGGGCAGACCTCCAATGCGATGCGGCGGTCGCGGATATAGGAGGCCAGCCGACCCAACTTCGGAGTCCCGTCGACGTCGCTGATGTCCTCTGCGATCCGGACCCCGTGTCCGAGCCGGTCGGCGCCACAGGGGTGCACAGCCTCCCAGATAGACGGCAGCCCGAAGCCTTCGCCGGCGTGGATCGTGTAGCGCATGTTCTCCTCCGCGAGCCGCTCGAAGGCAGGCAGGAATCGAGTGGGGGGAAACCCCTTCTCCGGTCCGGCGATGTCGAAGCCGGCGACACCTCGGTCGCGCCAGGCCACCGCCAGTTCGGCGATCTCGGAGGCGCGGGCCGCCTGGCGCATCGCAGTGAGCAGTTGGCGCACGATGATCGGACGACCGGCGGCCGCCATACCTTGGTCGAATCCGGTTTGCACCGCGGCGACGACGTCATCGAGGGACAGGCCCTGCTCGACGAACAGTTCGGGGGCATACCGCACTTCGGCATACACCACCCCGTCGGTGACCAGATCCTCGACGAACTCCCGAGAGATGCGGGTGATGTGGGCGGGGGTCTGCATCACCGCGATGGTGTGCGCGAACGTCTCGAGGTAGAGCTCCAACGACCCCGACGACGCCGCGTTCCAGAACCACTGCCCCAGCGCTGACCCGGTGAGGTCCTCGGCGGTGCCTTCGGGCAGCTGGTGGCCGATCTCGGCTGAGATCTCGACGATGGTGGCGGGCCGCAACCCGCCGTCGAGGTGGTCGTGCAGGACAACCTTGGGCAGGGCGCGGATCTCGTCGATGCTCAGCACTGTCATGGGCGGATTGTGTCACCGCGCATCGGCCCTGTGGCAATCACTGACGCTGTGGCTGGCAGCCACGCCGCCCAATCACTGACGCTGTGGCTGCCACGCTGTGCAATCACTGACGCTGTGGCTCGAATTCTCCTCAGAACGCGCCATAACGTCAGTGACTAGGGCCTCAGCCGGCCGCGATGCGGTCGTGGATCAGCGGGGTCGCAAGATGGGAGGAGCCGATCTCGATACCACCCTGGAGGGCAGCCAAGGCCCGCTCGAACCTCTCCGGGGTGTCGGTGTGCAGACTCAGCACCGGTTCACCGGCGACGACCCGATCGCCCGGACGCTTGTGCCACACCACCCCGGCACCGGCCTGCACCGGGTCCTCCTTGCGCTCGCGTCCGGCGCCCAGCCGCCAGGCCGCCAGACCGACCGCCATGGCGTCGAGGCGGGTCAGTACGCCGGTCTCGGATGCGGTGACAACCTCGGAGTGCCGAGCCACAGCCATCGGTGCGTCCGGGTCTCCACCCTGGGCGGAGACCATCGCTCTCCAGGAGTCCATCGCCTTGCCCGAGGCAAGCACCTCGGCGGGGTCCACGTCGCTGACTCCGGCACCGAGCAGCATCTCCCGGGCCAACGCGACGGTCAGTTCGACAACATCGGCCGGTCCACCGCCGGCGAGCACTTCGACCGACTCGGTGACCTCGAGCGCGTTGCCCGCGGTCAAGCCGAGCGGCGTGGACATGTCGGTCAGCAGCGCCACGGTGTGCACCCCGGCATCGGTGCCCAGATCCACCATGGTGCGCGCCAGCTCGGTGGCCATCGCGAGATCCTTCATGAAGGCACCGCTGCCGACCTTCACGTCGAGCACGAGGGCGCCGGTCCCCTCGGCGATCTTCTTGGACATGATCGAGGAGGCGATCAGGGGGATCGACTCGACGGTGCCGGTCACGTCGCGCAGGGCGTAGAGCTTCTTGTCGGCCGGTGCCAGCCCGCTGCCGGCAGCACAGATGACCGCGCCGACTGACTCCAACTGGGCAAACATCTCTGCGTTGCTGACCGAAGCCCGCCAACCCGGAATCGACTCCAGTTTGTCCAGGGTCCCGCCGGTGTGGCCCAGTCCACGGCCGGACAATTGCGGCACCGCCACCCCACAGGCCGCCACCAGGGGCGCTAGAGGCAGCGTGATCTTGTCGCCGACCCCGCCGGTGGAGTGCTTGTCGGCGGTCGGACGGCTCAGCCCGGAGAAGTCCATCCGCTCGCCGGTGCCGATCATCGCTGCGGTCCACCGGGCGATTTCGCGCCGGTTCATCCCGCGCTGCAGGATCGCCATGGCCAGTGAGGCCATCTGCTCCTCGGCGACCGCCCCACGGGTGTAGGCGTCGATGACCCAGTCGATCTGGCTGTCGGACAGTTCGCCGCCGTCACGCTTGGCGATGATCACCTCGACCGCATCGTGCAGGGCAGCGGGGGTGGTCGACTCAGACAAGGTCATCTCCTCGGGCATCGGGGGAAGCGGACACCACCAGTCGGCGATGACCACGGAGCACAAATGTGCCACGGGATTCTGCGTCGACCACCTTCAGCGACCCGAATCCTTCCAGCAGCGCGGTGAGCGACTCGGTCAACTCCATCCGCGCCAGAGGCGCGCCCAGGCAGAAGTGCACCCCCGCGGAGAAGGCCAGGTGCGGGTTGGGGTCGCGGGTCGGGTCGAAGGCCGTCGGCGCGGCGAACGCACCGGGGTCGCGGTTGGCGGAGCCGAGCAGCAGCGCCACCTGCTCGCCGGCCGCCACCGGTACGCCGGCCAACTCCAGATCGCCCACAGCGGTGCGCACGAACATCTGCAGGGCCGAGTCCCATCGCAGCATCTCCTCCACCGCGGTGGCGGCGTCGACCTCCCCGCCAAAGAGCAGGCCCGGTCGACCGAGGTCGAGCAGCGGCCTGAGGCCGTTGCCGAACACGTTGACCGAAGCCTCGTGTCCGGCGTTGAGCAGCAGCACCACGGTGGCGATCACCTCGTCGTCGCTCAGGTCGGTGGCGACCAGGTCGCTGATCAGGTCTGCGGCCGGCGTACGTCGACGGCGGGCGATGAGGTCGTCCACCAGTGCCGCGAACTCGGTGCTGGCCCGCACGGCGGCGTCGACCGTGTCCGGACCGGGCGCGGGTTCATACATCGCCACGATCGCCTGAGACCAGCCGCGCAAGTCGTCGACGTGATCCTCCTCGACCCCGAGCAGGCGGGCGATCACCAGCACCGGCAGCGGCTCGGCATACTCGGCGATGACATCGAACTCCTCGCCGGAGGAGACCCGGCCGAGCAGGTACGCAGCCAACTCGCGCACCACCGGGCGCAGCCGCTCCACATGCCCCCGGTTGAAGGCCTCGGCCACCGGACGACGCAACCGGGTGTGCACCGGCGGCGGGTTCTCCATCATCTGGTTGCGGTGCAGCAGGTTGAACGGCTCGAGTGCGGCGGCGGGTTCACGGTCGGTCCAGATCCGTTGCAGGCCGCGATGGCGCAGCGCCGCCGAGCACTCGGCGTGACCGAACACCAGCCACATCCCTGCAGACTCCGACCATGCCACCGGCGCGGCCGACAGTTCGGCCGCCAGGCGTGGATAGGGGTCGGCCACGAAGCCCGGATCGGTCAGGTCAAGCGAGGTCGTCGGGCCCGAAGGCATCCGGCAGCACCTCGGTCATCGGCTTGATCCCGGAGACGGTCCACATCAACGTCTCGGGCCGTGAGTTCTCCCACAGAATCTGGCGACACCGGCCGCACGGCATGATCACCTCACCGTGGCCGTTGACACACACCACGTGGCTCAACCTTCCGCCGCCGGTCATGTGCAACTGCGAGATCAGCCCACACTCGGCACACAGGGTGACCCCGTATCCGGCATTCTCGACATTGCATCCGGCCACCACCCGGCCGTCCTCGACCAGCGCGGCAACACCGACTCGATAGTTGGAGTACGGCGCATAGGCATGAGTGGAAGCTTCGACGGCGTGTGAGCGAAGCCACTCCCAATCGAACGGGCGCTCCACAGTGGGCTCCGTGGCCCTTTCTAACGTCATTGTTACAACTTAGCGGCTGCCCCGATTTTGGCGCCGCGAACGTGTTACGTTCCCGGTCACGCAGCCCCCATGCATGATGGGGATCGGAACTTTGGAGGATTTTACGTGAACAAGTTGAGCAAGGTCGCCGTCAGCAGCATTGCCGTGCTGCTGGGCAGCGCGACCCTGGCCGCCTGTGGCAGCGACAGCGAAGGCGAAACCGGCGCTGCGGCCCCCCCGAAGAGCGACTTTCTGCCCTGCATCGTCTCCGACGCGGGTGGCTTCGACGACAAGTCGTTCAACCAGCTGAGCTACTCGGGAGTCGAGGCCGCGGCCAGCGAGTTGAACTCTGACTTCAAGAGCGTTGAGTCCAACGCCGACACTGACTACGCCCCGAACATCCAGGGCCTGGTCGACGAGGGCTGCGAGGCCATTGTCACCGTCGGCTTCGCGCTGTCCGCCGCCACCGTCGAGTCGGCCAAGGACAACCCCGACCTGGACTACATCCTGATCGACGACGCCGCCGACACCGACTTCGACGGCACCACCGACGCCAAGAACATCAAGCCGCTGCTCTATAACACCGCCGAGGCCGCGTTCATGGCCGGTTACCTGGCTGCCGACTACTCCACGACCGGCGTCGTCGGCACCTATGGCGGAGCGCCCTACCCGACCGTCACCATCTTCATGGACGGTTTCAAGCAGGGCGTCGACTACTACAACGAGGCCAAGGACGCCGCTGTCAAGGTTGTCGGCTGGGACGGTAAGGACGGCTCCTTCACTGGTGGCTTCGAGAACAACAACGTCGCTGCGGAGACGGCCAAGGGCCTGCTCGACCAGGACGTCGACGTGATCCTGCCCGTCGGTGGCCCGATCTACCAGGCCGCCGTCACCGCGATCGCCGACTCCGGCAAGGACATCGCTCTGGTCGGTGTGGACGCCGACCTCTACGAGACGGACCCGAGCACCCAGCCCTACGTGCTGACCTCGATCCTCAAGAAGATGGACGTCTCCACCCAGGAGGCCGTCATTGCCTCTGGCAACGGCGAGTTCGACCCGACGCCCTACATCGGCACCTTGGACAACGGCGGCGTGGACATCGCCCCGATGCACGACTTCGAGTCGAAGGTCTCCGACACCGTCATGGGTGAACTGGACGAGATCCGCGCCGCCATCATCTCCGGCGACATCAAGGTCAAGTCCTACCTCGGCTGAGCGGACCTGATCTGAGTCTGATCTGAGGGAGGTCGGCGCGAGCCGACCTCCCTCAGGTCGTTTCCCCATGTCTGAGGTGTCCGACATGTCCGACGTGTCTGACGTGTCTGAACAGTCGGTGTCTGAAACAATCGCGCGCCGTTCTACCCCACGGTCTCGCCCCCCGATCGGTTTAGGATCAACAATCATGAAGCTTGAGCTGCGCGGCATCACGAAGCGGTTCGGTGCTCTCACCGCCAACGACAGCATCTCGCTGACCGTGAACGCCGGCGAGATCCACGGCCTCCTCGGCGAGAACGGTGCCGGAAAATCCACCCTGATGAATGTGCTGTTCGGCCTCTACCGAGCCGACGAGGGCGACATCCTCCTCGACGACGAGGTGCACCGGTTCCGCGGTCCGGGCGACGCGATCGCCGCCGGCATCGGCATGGTCCACCAGCACTTCATGCTGGTGCCGGTCTTCACCGTCGCTGAAAACGTGATGCTCGGCAACGAGGAGACCGGCTTCGGCGGAGCCTTGGACCTGCCTGCTGCCCGCGAGCACGTGCGTGAGGTGTCGCGTCGCTTCGGGTTCGAGGTCGACCCCGACGCGCTCGTCGAGGACCTCCCCGTCGGTGTCCAGCAGCGGGTCGAGATCATCAAGGCACTGGCCAGGGACGCGAAAGTGTTGGTCTTCGACGAACCGACCGCGGTGTTGACTCCGCAGGAGACCGACGAACTGATGGGCATCATGCGCCAGCTCAAGGAGACCGGCACAGCAATCGTGTTCATCACCCACAAGCTCCGCGAGGTGCGCGAGGTCGCCGACCGCATCACTGTGATCAGACTCGGCAAGGTGGTCGGCGAGGCTGAACCCACCGCCACCAACGCCGAACTGGCCTCGATGATGGTCGGGCGACCAGTCGAGTTGACGGTGCACAAGGATCCGCCGAAACTCGGCGGCACCAGTTTCACGGTGACCGACCTGACCGTGTCCGATCCGATCACGGGGCACAAACACCTCGACGCCATCAGCTTCGAGGTGCAGGCCGGCGAGGTGCTCGCCGTCGCGGGCGTACAGGGCAACGGACAGACCGAGCTCACCGAGGCGATCCTCGGCCTGCACAAGCACGTCACCGGATCGATCACCCTGGACGGCAAGGAACTCCTCGGCCGCAGCGTCCGTCAGGTGCTGGACGCCGGCGTCGGGTTCGTCCCCGAGGACCGTCAGGCCGACGGATTGGTCGGCAACTTCACCATCGCAGAGAACCTGATGCTGAACCGGAGTTTCGGACCCCCGTTCGTCAAGAACGGCTGGCTGCAACTCGACACCCTGGACGAGTTCGCGAAGAAGACGTTCAAGGACTATGACGTGCGCGCCCAGTCGGTCAGCGCAAAGGCCGGCCAGCTATCGGGTGGAAACCAGCAGAAGGTGGTGGTGGCCCGCGAGTTGTCCCGCGACCTGCGCCTGCTGGTGGCCGCCCAGCCCACCCGTGGCGTCGATGTCGGCTCCATCGAGTTCATCCACACCCAGATCGTGGCCACCCGCGATGCCGGCGTACCGGTCATTGTGGTCTCCACCGAATTGGACGAGGTGACCGCGTTGGCGGACCGGATCATGGTGCTCTACCGGGGCCAGATCGTCGGCATCGTTCCGGCCGACACCCCCCGTGAAGTGCTCGGCTTGATGATGGCCGGCGAGAAAGTCGAGGCCACCTCATGAGTGTCGATACCGACAAGAATCCCGACCCGGTTCCCCCGACTCCCGAGGGCGAGCAGCCCGGCGCCAACGACATGGCCCGTTGGCGGGCCGCCTGGCGGGAGTTGACCGCAGGTAGTTTCCTGGTGTCCTTCCTCTCGGTGATGCTGGCGGTGATCGTCGGCTCGCTGATGATCGTGTTCACCAACGACGAGGTCCGCGACTCGTGGACCTTGGACTCGGTCTGGAACGCCATCACCGGCGCCTACGACGCGATGTTCCGCGGCGCCATCTACAACACCCGCGCCGAGGAGTTCAGCGCCGCGATCCGTCCGCTGACAGAAACACTGAAGTATTCGGCTCCGCTGATCCTGGCCGGTCTCGGTGTCGGTCTGGCTTTCCGGGTCGGACTGTTCAACATCGGCGGCCGCGGTCAGATGTTGATCGGTGGCGCCGCCGCCGGTTGGGTGGGCTACCAGTTCGATCTGCCCTCGCCGCTGCACATCGCTCTGGCTGTGCTGGCCGGGCTGGTCTTCGGTGGGCTGTGGGGCGGCATCGCCGGCTTGCTCAAGGCCCGCACGGGTGCCCACGAGGTGATCGTGACGATCATGCTCAACTACGTCGCCTACTATCTGGTGTTCTACGCACTGAGTCAGCAGAACCTGCTGCAGGCGCCGGGGTCCAACAACCCCAAGTCACCGCCGATGAAGGACTCCGCCGTGCTGCCCGGCCTGCTGGGCGATGAGTACAAGCTGCATCTCGGATTCATCTTCGCGTTGCTGGCTGTCGGGATCGTGTGGTGGCTGCTCAACCGATCCTCGCTCGGATTCCGGCTGCGGGCCGTCGGTGAGAACCCCGACGCGGCGCGCACCGCAGGCATCAACGTCGGCAAGTGCTACACCCTGGTGATGGTGTTCTCCGGTGCCCTGATGGGGCTGGCCGGGGTCAACCAGATCCTCGGCACGGAGACCAGCGGCATCACCAACGGTCTCGACGCCGGGATCGGCTTCGACGCCATCACCGTCGCGCTGCTGGGTCGCTCCAACCCTGTCGGCATCCTGGGTGCCGGGCTGCTGTTCGGCGCCTTCAAAGCCGGCGGCTACACGATGCAGACCTCGGAGGGTATCCCCGTCGACATCGTGTTGGTCGTCCAGTCGCTCATCGTGCTCTTCCTCGCCGCGCCGCCACTGGTCCGGGCCATCTTCCGACTTCCCGCCAAGGAGACAGCATGAGTTCCCAGCTGAGCACCGCTGACGCCGTGCCTTCTGTCGATGCCACGGTCAGGATCGGGCCCAAGAACGCTATCGCGTTGAGCGTCGCGGTGGCCGGCCTCGCGTTGTTGCTGCTGCTCGGCGGCCACTCCGGCTCGACCACCTTCCGGATCGCGGCCGATTCCGACTTCGCGGAACTACCCGACATCACCTTGGCGGCCTCCTGGGTGCCGTGGCTGCTGGTGGCGCTGTGCGCCGCGATCGCCGCCGCCTCGTGGTGGTTGACCACCCAGAACCGGTCCACCCCGCTGTGGTTGGTGTCGGTGTTCGCGTTCGTCGGCATGATCGCGTTCCTGATCTGGGCCGGTGCTGGAGAGACCATCCCGATGATCGGACTACTCCAGGGCACCATCTTCTTGGCGGTGCCGCTGATCTTCGGTGCTGTCGGCGGCGTCATCGGCGAGCGGGCGGGCGTGGTCAACATCGCCATCGACGGGCAGTTGCTCTTCGGTGCCTTCGCGGCCGCCCTGACGAGCTCACTGACCGGTTCGCCGTGGGCAGGGCTGATCGCCGCTGCGGCGGCAGGTGCGCTGGTAGCCCTGATCCTGGCCGTCTTCGCGATCAGTTACTACGTCGACCAAGTCATCGTCGGTGTGGTGCTCAACGTGCTCCTCATCGGGGTCACCAGCTTCTTCTTCGACCAGTTGCTGTCCTCGGACCCGGCCAAGTTCAACACCACCGCCCGGTTCTCCTCGTGGGCCGTTCCCGTCCTGGGCGACATCCCGATCATCGGTCCGGTGCTGTTCCGGCAGACCTTGATCGTGTATCTGATGTATGTCGTGGTCGGGGTCGTCACCTGGGCGTTGTATCGCTCCAAGTGGGGTCTGCGGCTGCGCGCTGTGGGTGAGCACCCGAAGGCCGCCGACACCGTCGGCATCAACGTGATCCGCACCCGTTACCGTGCGATCATCCTCGGCGGCGCCATCGCCGGTCTCGGAGGTGCGTTCTACACGCTGGTGGCTGTCTCCCAGTTCACCCGAGAGATGACCGGCGGCGCCGGCTACATCGCCTTGGCGGCGGTCATCTTCGGTCGCTGGGACCCACTGCGGGCCACCCTGGCGGCGCTGCTGTTCGGCTTCGCACAGAAGCTGCAAGGCACCCTGTCGGCGATCAACTCTCCGGTGCCCAGTGAGTTCATGCTGATGCTTCCCTATGTGGTCACGTTGCTCGCTGTCGCCGGCCTAGTGGGCAAGTCCCGTGCGCCAGCCGCTGACGGCGTGCCCTATGTGAAGACCTGATCCTCAGCCGATCGGCACGGTGCCGTCGATGATGCCGGCGGTCAGCGCGTCGACGGCCCCCGCGGTCTCGGAGTCGACCTGTGTGGACAGCGCCGCGAGGTCGACCCCGCCGTTGACGATCGTGCCGACGTATCGCCGGCCGCCGGCGACCCCGTCGACCGCGTCGGTGACGATGGCTTCGGTGGCGTCGTCGAGCCTGGTCAGCACCGTGGTCAGCAGCACGTGGCAGTAGTCGGGCAGCGACATACAGCCGTCGTAACCGAACCAGATCGCCCGTACGCCGGCCTCGTGGACCGCCTGCAGTGCACCCGAACCGGCACGGGGAGCGACCGGGAAGATCACGTCGGCGCCGGCGGCGATCTGGGCGGCCGCAACGCGGTGGGCCCGCCCGGCCTCCGCGCCGACGAACCGTCCACGTCGCCCGTCCCACCCGATGACCTCGACCGGGGAGTCTGAGCGCTGGTCGAACCATTCGACGCCGGCAACGAACCCGTCAAGGGTGGCCAGGGTGTCGAGGTCACGTCGTGCGGCCAGCACCCCGACCGTGCCGGTCTCGGACTCGGCGGCCGCGAGATAGCCGGCGAGGAATGCTCCCTGATCGGCGGCGAAGGACACGGGCCGCAGATTCGGTCTGGGCCGGACCGTGCGGGGCACCGACAGCAGCGCAAAGTGCACCCACGGAAATTCTGCGGCCACCCTGCGCGTCGCCCCGGAGGTGGCGGCACCGAGGCTCATCACCAGATCGCAGCCCGTGCCGACCAGAGCGACCAGTCGGTTCTCGAACTCCTCGGGTCGCATCGCGGTGGAGGTGTCCACCGTGACCACGCCGGCTTCGGCACGCGATTGCAGGCCCGCCAATGCGGCTCGAGCGGCGTCATCATCGAGCGCGTCAGCCTCCGAGGACAGCAGACAGGCCCGCAACGCGGGCCGGGACACCTGCGCCGTGGGCGACGCTGTCGAGGTGGTTCCCGGCGTCGTGGGCGTTGGCACCGCCTCGGGCCCGCTGGTGCAGGCGGCCGTCACGAGCAGCACCCCGCTGCAGGCCAAGGCCCCCAGTCGGTCCCGAGGAACGACCACTCAGTCCACCGTGCCCACCGCTGCGAGCGCCAGGAGTCGCGAACCGATGGAGACGGCGTCGTCGTCGATCCGGAGGGTCCCCTGGTGCAGGTCGAGGACAGGCCCGCCCGGACTGCGGGTGCCGAGCCTGGCCATCGCGCCCCGAACCCGGCGCAGATACCACGCGAAGTCTTCACCACCCAGGCTCTGCTGGGTGGGGACCTGGGTGGCACCCCCGACCCGGGCAGCCGCCGAGAGCGCCTCGGTGGCAGTGGCATCGTTGACCACCGGTGGGACTCCCTGGCGGTAGTTCACCACCGCGGTGACACCGTAGGGAGCGACGATCTGGTCGATCAGTTCGGTGACCAGTGCCCCAGCCCCATCCCAGGAAACGTCGTCGAGCATCCGCACCGTGCCCTTGATCTCACCGACGGCGGGAATGACGTTGTTGGTGGATCCGGCGCGCAGCGATCCCCACACCACGCTGACTCCGGCGCGGGGATCCATGCGGCGCGACAAGATCGCCGGCAGTTCCGTGACGATCTTGCCCAGTGCGAAGGTGAGGTCCTCGGTCAGGTGCGGCCGCGAGGTGTGCCCGCCCCGGCCCGCCAGGGTGATGTCGACGGCGTCGGCCGCTCCAGTCAACGGACCGACCCGCAGGCCCACGTCTCCGACCTCCAGGCTCGGGTCGGCATGCAAGCCGAAGATCACTGCGACGTTGTCAAGCACCCCATGGTCGATCAGCTGCATCGCGCCGCCGGGCATCGACTCCTCAGCCGGCTGGAAGATCAATCGCACACCCTGTGGCAATGCCTCACCGACCTCGGCCAGCGCGAGCCCGGCACCCACCAGCACAGCCGTGTGCAGGTCGTGTCCGCAGGCGTGGGCCACCCCGTCGACGGTGCTGGACCACGGGTCGTCGGTCAGATCCGAGACGGGTAGTGCATCCAGATCAGCCCGCAACGCGACCTTGTGTGGCCCTCGGCCGATATCGACGACCAGACCGGTCGACTCCAGTCGGGTGACCGTCAGTCCGGGACCGGTGAACAGGTCGGCGACCTTCTCGGTGGTGCGGTGCTCGACCCACGACAACTCGGGGTGCATATGCAGGTCCCGGCGCAGAGCGACCATCTCGTCCTGGCGACGTGAGACAGATCTCAGGATGCTGGCGGCGAGATCTTCGGGGACGGGCACAGCGGTCAGGTTAGTCGATGCTGGTGTGGCGACGGCGTCGGCTTAGGCACCGTCGCCGGATCGGGCACCCCGTCGTAGGCCGCCAGAAGTCGGTCCGCGGCCAACGGGGCGGTGAGTTCTCCGGCGAGCACCGAGGCGGTGATCTGGTCGCGAACCGCCGCCACCCCGGGACTGTGTTTGAGCCGCTGGTCGAGTTCGTCGCGCACCAATGCCCAGGTGAAGTCCAGTTGCTGGCGGGCACGCTTGCGGGCCAGGCCATCGACACCGAGACGCTCGCGGTGGGCCATGATCTGGTCCCAGACGCCGTCGACGCCCTCTCCTGTCAGGGCCGAGCAGGTGACCACCGCGGCGGCGGTCTCACCTTTGCCGTGCACCAGCCGTAGCGCGCCGGCCAGTTCTCGGGCGGCGACCTTGGCCTCGGTGGCCCGGTCGCCGTCTGCCTTGTTGACCGCGATCACGTCGCTGATCTCCAAGATCCCCTTCTTGATGCCCTGCAACTGGTCGCCGGTGCGAGCCAAGGTCAGGAAGCAGAAGGTGTCGACCATGCCTGCGACGGTGACCTCCGACTGGCCTACGCCGACGGTCTCGACCAACACCACGTCGTGGCCGGCTGCCTCAACGATGGCCATCGCCTGGGATGTCGCACGGGCAACACCGCCGAGGGTGCCCGCGCTCGGGCTGGGCCGGATGAACGCGTTGGGATCGATCGACAGCGTCGGCATCCTGGTCTTGTCGCCCAGCACGGAGCCACCGGTGCGCACGCTCGATGGATCCACGGCCAGCACGCCCACCCGGTGCCCCTGGGCCGTCAGCCGACTGCCCAGGGTCTCGATGAAAGTCGACTTGCCTACGCCGGGAACGCCAGAGATGCCGACCCGGATGGCCGGCGTACTGACCGGTTTGGCTGCCAGCGCTGCCAGCAGTTCGCGGGCTTGGGCCCGGTGGGCGGACTTGGTCGACTCGACCAAGGTGATCGCTCGGGAGACAGCGGCGCGCTGCCCGACGGCTGTCTCTT
>JBPPMQ010000047.1:0-3538 GCA_051306135.1 Nocardioides sp.
CGAAGGACGCCGATGTCTTCGCCGCGACCGGCACTGCATGCGCACAGGTTGGCTGGGACTACCAGCGACTGGGTGACATAGCTCCAATGCTCGCTGCGAACGTCGGCTGGCTCTCGGGCTACCGACACCCGCGCTGCCGCACCGAACGCATCGCCGATGCCCTGCTCGATGCTGCTACGAGATCGGAACAGTCTGTTCACGAACTGACGACGGCCGTCGGCGATCCCGTTGTTGCGCTCCCCTGCCTGTTCCACCTGCTCTGGTCGGGCGAGCTCGACGCGGGCATACGGACCAGGCGACTGAGCATGAGCTCTCCCGTGCGACGAGCACGCCGATGACACGGGCCGGCACCGTTCGCGTCGGCGACCGACGCCGCTTCGACGGTCAGGTCTGGGACGTGGGCGGGTTGGACGCCGGCACCGTGTATCTCACCGCGCAGGGCCGCAAGCCGATGGCTCTCACTCTCAGCGCTCTGTTCGCCGACGCTACTTTCGAAGGTCCGGCGGGGCGACGCGCACGGGGCGCGTTGCCGCCCACGGCCTTGTTCAACGAGCTTCCAGCCGGGGTCCAGGAACGCGCTCGCTGGTGGGAGGAGCATCTCACCGAGGTCATCGACGGCGTCCCCTGCACCGCACCCGCTGGAGCTCTCCCACGGCCGGAGTTTGACGTCACGACCACGACGCTGCGGCAACGCGAGCAGGCCAAGGTCGACGAACTGACCGCGCAGGGCGAGCTGCCGGAACAAGGAAGCGACGCCAACCTTCAGCTCCTGCAGCGCCGACGCGCTGCCTACGAAGCCCACGGCCTGCTCGGTGTCGTGGACCGCAGAGCGGTCCGGACGACATCGGTCGGCGGTCGCACGGATCCCCGGGTCGTCGAGGCACTCCGCGTCGTGCTCGAGCGGAATCGGCAACGCTCCTCGGGTACCAGCGACAGGCTGTGGCGGGACATGGTGCGTGAACTCGAAGCCCAGCATGGTGCGGGTGAGGTTCCGCTGCCGTCAAGGGCGACGTTCCACCGTCTCCTCAAGCGGCTGGCCGAAGCTCGTCACGCGACAGGGTCAGCGCGCACCCGCCGGACTCGCGCCCAGCAACCTGACGGGCCCTTCGGTGCGGTCTTCCCTGTGCGGCCGGGCGAGCTGATGCAGATCGACTCCACTCCACTCGACGTCGCCGTGGTGCTCGCCGACGGTGTTGTCGGTCGGGTCGAGCTGACTGCGCTGGTCGACATCGCGACCAGGTCCCTGCCAGCGGCGGTGCTTCGGCCGACGACCAAGGCGGTCGACGCAGCGCTACTGCTCGCGCGCTGCATGACACCGGAACCGATGCGTCCCGGTTGGCCGCAGGCCGTCTCGATGGCCTACTCCGCCCTCCCGTACCAGGCGATGCGCTCGATCGACGAGCGACTCGAACACGCTGCCGCCAAGCCTGTGATCGTGCCTGAGACGATCGTCTTCGACCACGGCAAGGCCTACCTCTCTGACACCTTCCGCTCCGCCTGCCGCACGCTCGGGATCAGCATCCAACCCGCGCACCCCGACACCCCGACAGACAAGCCGGTCGTCGAACGGACCCTGCAGTCGGTCGGCACCTTGTTCGCCCAGTACGTCGCCGGCTATCTCGGCTCGTCCGTTGAACGGCGCGGGAAGAACGCCGAGCAAGCGGCGGTCTTCTCTCTCGTCGAACTGCAGGACCTGCTCGATGAGTGGATCATCACCGGCTGGCAGAACCGCCCCCACGAAGGTCTGCGCGATCCCCTCTCCCCCGGCCAGGTCCTCACCCCGAACGAGAAGTACGCCGCCATGCTTGGCGTCGCCGGTTATGTGCCGGTGCCGCTGTCCGGCGATGACTACATCGAGCTCTTGCCGATGAAGCCGCGGGCGATCAACTCCTACGGAGTCAAGATCAACCACCGCGTCTACGACTCCGAGGAACTCAACCCCTACCGCGGTCAGCCCTCCGGCGCCGTCGGTTTGAAGGACCTCTGGGAAGTCCACAACGACCCCTACGACGTCACCCGCGTCTGGGTCCGCAACCACCACAAGCCCGTCGCCGGCTGGATCACCGTCTGGTGGCGACAACTCGCTTCAGCACCCGTCCCGTTCGGCGAAGACGCATGGACCCACGCCCGCAACATTGCCGCCGAACGCGGCCACAGCAGCCCGTCCGAAGACGAGATCGCACGCCTCGTCGACGACCTCATACGCCGCGCCTCAGGCGAACAAACCGACGCTCGCCCTGGGGGCAAGAAGCAGAAGAGCACGGCGCGTGACCGCCGCGTCGCCGCAAGGACCGCAGCCAACAACAGCGCACACAGTCCCCTCCCCCAGGCACCACCGGTCACCGACGCCGACCCAGCAGCCGAAGAACCGGCAGAGCCGGACCTGCCGGTCGCAGCGCCTGACGCCGCTGAGGTCGACGAGGAGCACCTGGCCGAGGTCATCCCGCTCGGCGTGTACGACCCACATCAGGAGGCACAGCGGTGGTGGTGACCCCGGACAGCACCGAAGGCGACAGCGACTTCGAGATCGACCTGGTCGACGCTCGTCGAGCGCCGACCACCACGCTCGCCGGCTGGCGAAGCTTCATCAACGCCGGACCCAACGACCTCGGGCTGCTCCCTGACGAACGCCTCGCCGCACTCACAGAACAACAGCGCGCCGTCTACGATGAGCAACGGGTGGCCTACCACTCCGAACTCATCGTCGTACACACCTCCACGGTGAAGGAGGTCATCCACCAAGGACGGCTCCTCACCTTACTCAACCAGCGAGAGATCAGCGCTCGCCGCAGCCTCATCGTCTCTGGACCGTGGGCCACCGGAAAGACGACCGCGATCAAGATGCTCGGCAAGACCCACGAGGTCCGGACCCGGCTCCGCTTCCCCGATCAGGAGCGCATTCCGGTCGTCTACATCACGACCCCACCCAAGGGCTCGCCGCGAAAGCTGGCCATCGAGTTCGCCAACTTCCTCGGCATCCCCACCGGCTCGCGGCAGAACGTCTCCAACATCGCCGAGGCCGTCTGCCACGTCCTGACCGAGTGCCGCACCGACCTGGTCATCGTCGACGAGATCCACAACCTCAACCTCGCCACCACCGACGGTGAGGACATGTCCGATCACCTGAAGTACTTCACCGAGCACCTGCCCGCGACGTTCGTCTACGCCGGCATCAACGTCGAATCCTCCGGCCTGTTCACCGGACTGCGCGGCCAACAGATCTCCGGCCGCTCCGTACTCACCCGCACGGGCCCTTTCCCCTTCGGTGACGAGTGGAAGGCACTGGTCGCGACCCTCGAGTCTGCCCTCCGGCTTCATCGGCAGCGGACCGGGAGCCTCACCGGCCAGGCGAAGTACCTCCATCAGCGCACCAACGGTTCCATCAGCAGCCTCTCCCACCTCGTCCGCCAAGCGGCTATCACGGCCATCCTCTTCGGCACCGAAGCCGACCGAGCGATGCTCGACGCCACCGTCATCGACCACGCCGCCCCCGAGCCCCGCCGCCCCAAAGCCAGCCGTGGCTAACGTCCCCCTGACA
>JBPPMQ010000086.1:0-23709 GCA_051306135.1 Nocardioides sp.
CGCTTCCCGACCCGGACCTTCGATGTCGGCATCGCCGAACAGCACGCCACCACCGCAGCGGCCGGGCTGGCCATCGGTGGCCTGCGACCGGTCGTCGCGGTCTACTCCACCTTCTTGAACCGTGCCTTCGACCAGGTGCTGATGGACGTCGCTCTCCATAAGTGCGGAGTCACCTTCGTGCTCGATCGCTCCGGTGTCACCGGCGACGACGGCGCCTCACACAACGGCATGTGGGACATGTCGATCCTCCAGGTCGTTCCGGGCCTTCACCTGGCCGCACCCCGCGACGCACCGAGATTGCGGGAGTTGCTCGACGAAGCCATCGAGATCCCGGACGCGCCGAGCGTGGTCAGGTTCCCCAAAGGGCCGCCCGGCGCCGAGGTGGTGGCCATCGACCGGGTCGGCGACATGGATGTGCTCTTTCGCCGCGGACCCAAGGATGTGCTGCTGGTCGGCATCGGGTCGATGGCGCGGGTCGCGGTTCAAGCCGCGAAACTGGTGCAGGCGCAGGGCATCGGCGTCACCGTGGTCGACCCGCGGTGGGTCATCCCGGTCAACCCGGCGTTGGTCCAGATGGCCTCGACCTATCGACTCGTGGTGCACGTGGAGGACTCCGGCATCGTTGGTGGCACCGGCGCTCGGCTCCTGCAGACCCTCAACGACGCCCGGGTCACCACACCGGTGCGACTGCACGGCATTCCCCAGGAGTTCCTCGGCCACGCCAAGCGGGAGGCGATCTTGGACCGGATTGGGCTGACCTCGACCGCGATCGCCCAACACACCGTCACCGACCTGCTCGCGCTCACCTCGGACGACGGTGAACAGATCGACGTTCCGCGCTGATCCCACCGACCGGCCCAGTGGCCGGTGTGGGAAGATCTGGGGTCGGGTGTGCGTTGCCACCAACGGACCTGAATCAGAACTGGTCGGCCAACGGGCCGGCCGAGAGGTTGGCCAACGGGCCGACCGTGACGTCGGCGGCAACGCCGACCGTGAAGGAGTGGGGTAAGTGAGCAAACTGGTGCACATCATCGACGACTCCGATGATGCCCACGGGTTGCCCATGGTGGTGGTTCTCGATGGGTTCCTCGACGCCGGAAACGCAGCCGCGTTAGCCGCCCAGACGCTGGTGGCGAAGTCGCCCGTCGCTCCTGTGGTCGCCACCTTCGACGTCGACCAGTTCCACGACTACCGCGCCCGTCGTCCTGCGGTCTCGTTCGTGCAAGACCACTACGAGGCCTACGATGCGCCTCGGCTGGTGGTACGACGACTCACTGACATGCGCGGGTTCCCGTTCCTGTTGCTGCACGGACCCGAGCCCGACAACCGGTGGGAGGCGTTCGCTGCCGCGGTCAAGCATGTGGTCCGCAAACTCGACGTCGGTCTGGTCATCTCGATGGGGTCGGTGCCGATGGCGGTGCCGCACACGCGCCCATTGACCGTGACTCAACACGCGAACAACCCTGAGTTGATCACCGTCAAGAGCCCGTGGCGGGGCGAGATCAGAGTGCCGTCCAACGCTGCGGCGTTGTTGGAGGTTCGTCTCGGCGAGGCTGGCATCGACGCGGTCGGATTCGTGGCTCACATCCCTCATTACCTTGCCCAACTCGACTACCCCTTGGCAGCTGAGGAGTTGCTCAAGCGGATCGAGGAGCCAACCGAGCTGACCCTGGACCGCACCGGCCTGACCTCCGAGGCCGCGAGCCGATCCATCGAGATCACTGAGTACCTAGGCGAGAACGAGGAGGTGGCCGAGATCGTGGCCGCCCTGGAGCGCCAGTACGACACCTTCACCCGGTCCGAGGAGTCGGGCGGCAACCTGCTAGCCCCCAACGAGCCGTTGCCGACCGGTGACGAGCTCGGCCAGGAGTTCGAACGGTTCCTGGCCTCCCTCGACGACGGCAACGGTGGGGAGACCAAAGGTGAGTGAAGCAGTGGAGGCCCTGGTTGACGTCCTGGACCTCGAACATCTCGACGACGACCTGTTCCGGGGCAGGCCGGCCCCGAACGAGCGCGGCCGAGCCTTCGGTGGCCTGGTCGCGGCTCAGGCGCTGATTGCCGCGATTCGCACCGCCAGTGAGGGTTTCACCGCTCACTCGATGCATTCCTACTTCTTGCTGCCCGGCGACCCGTCCATCCCGATCGTCTACGACGTGCAGCACATCCGCGACGGCCGTTCGTTCGAGACCCGCCGGGTCGCGGCCCGCCAACACGGACGCCCCATCTACTTCCAGACGGTCAGCTTCCAACGCTTCGAAGAGGGCTTCGACCATCAGGACGTCATGCCCGACGTGATCGGGCCCGAGCACGGCCTGGACATGATCAAGCGGATGTCGGAAGGCACCGGTCCCGAATCCAGCAGTCTGGCCCGCGAGTGGGCGGCCGTCGAGGTGCGCGCCGTCGGCAACTCGCTGATGGGGCTCGAGGCCGATCCGACCCACCCGGCCAAGCAGCGAGTGTGGTTGCGCATCGCTGGCACCCTGCCGGACGACCCCACTATCCAGATGGCTGCGTTCACCTGGGCTTCTGACATTTCGTTGTTGACGTCCTCGCTGTCAGCGCACACCCTGGACTCCTCGCGGGTCCAGATGGCCTCGCTGGATCACTCACTGTGGTTCCACCGGCCGTTCCGCGCCGACGAATGGTGGCTCTACGACCAGGTCTCGCCATCGGCCTCGGGTGGCCGCGGTTTCGCGATCGGTCGGGTCTACAACCAAGCCGGCGTGTTGGGAGCCACCGCCGCCCAGGAAGGCATCATCCGCCCACCCCGCGACTGAGTCAGGCGGTCGTGCGGCCGAGCAGGTGGACTGTGTCGGCGCCGGGTTTGCTGAGCGAGAAGTCATAGCCAGCCTCGGTGGCCAGCGTCCCCAACGCGACCGATGACGGCAAGAAGCAGGGCTTCTTGAATGCGACTTGGACCGTCACCCGTGCGGGCAGACGGCTCTCCAGCGCGGCGACACAGCGGGCCTTGGTCCACATGCCGTGAGCGATCTGGCGTTTGAAGCCGAGGGGTTTGGCGGTGGCGGCATACAGGTGGATCGGGTTGTAGTCCCCCGACACCGCGGCGTAGCGGCGTCCCAGATCGGCCCTCAGGTCGAACACCGGACCGCTCGGCGGCACGTCGTGCAGGTCGAGGCCCCAGGCGGCGTCGCGATCACCTCTGCCGATCCGCAGGTAGGTCGAAATCGATTCCCAGACCAACTCACCGTCGGCGGTGATCCGAGTGGTGAATCCGAAGGTCGACCCCTTGGGGTGCGGGTGTCGGCCGTCCACACCGACCGAAACCACCAGAGACTCCTCGACCCCGATGCGACGGTGTTGGGTGATGGAGTTCTCCAGGTGCACCGTGCCGATCGCCGGCGCCGGGAACTGCGGTGACGCCATCAACTCCGAGTGCAGGGGAAAGGCCAGCAGGTGTGGGTAGGTCAGCGGGAGCACGTCCTTGATCGGGAAGCCGCACACCTCGGCGTAGGCGTCCACGTGGTCGCGTTTGACGCGCACCGGAGTCGGGGTGCCGACCAAGCCGGCGAACTCTCCGCCCGACTTCCGGATCCCGGGCAGCAGGTTGAGGCCCGGGATCGACGGGGCGGCGAGTTTGAGCAGGGAGACCATCACGCGCCCAGCATCATCTGGCCGCAGACGCGGACCACGTTCCCGTTGACGGCCGACGATCCGGGGCAGGCATACCAGGCGATCGTCTCTGCGACGTCGACCGGCAGGCCGCCCTGAGCCATCGTGTTGAGACGAGCGCCCACCTCACGGGTGGCAAACGGTACCGCCGCCGTCATCTGGGTCACGATGAAGCCCGGCGCGACAGCGTTGATGGTGATCGAGTCGGTCAGTTGGTCGGCGAGGCTGTCCACGAACCCGATCACCCCTGCCTTGGACGCGGCGTAGTTGGTCTGCCCGACATTACCGGCGATGCCGGCGATGGAGGCGACCCCGATGATGCGGCCGTCGGGGTTGATCACCTTCTGGGCGAGAAGTTCGGTCGTGATGCGCGTCGGAGCGCTCAGGTTGACCGCTAGGACGGACTCCCAGCGGGCATCGTCCATGTTGGCGAGTTTCTTGTCGCGGGTGATGCCGGCGTTGTGCACCACCACGTCGACGCCGCCGTGGTTCTCGGCGAGGTGTCGGGCGATCCGCGCGGGCGCATCCACGGCGGTGATGTCCAAGGTCACCCAGTCGCCGTCGAGGTCGTCCATCACCCTCTTGAGGTCGTTGGCGGCCTGGGGTACGTCGAGGCCGACCACCGTGGCCCCGTCACGGTGCAGCACCCGGGCGATCTGTTCCCCGATGCCGCGGCTCGCTCCGGTGACCAGGGCGACCTTGCCGACCAGCGGCCGAGTCCAGTCCGCCACCGCGCCGGGCGTGGGGGTGCCGTGGGCTCCGATCCGGATCACCTGACCGTTGACGTAGGCCGACTTGGGGGAGAGCAGGAACGCCATCGTCGACAGCGTGGCCGCCTCGGCACCGTCGGCCACGTAGACCAATTGCACCGTGCCACCGCGACCGATCTCTTTGCCGAGGCTGCGGGTGAAACCCTCCAACGCCCGCTGCGCGATCCGCTCGCTGCCGCTGCACTGTTCGGGCGGCGTACCGATGACCACCACCCTCGGGCAGCGATCCAGGCGCCGCAGCAGCGGGGTGAAGAAGTCGCGCAGCGCGACCAGATCGGCAGGGTCGGTGAGCGAGGAAGCGTCGAAGACCAAGGCCTTGTAGGTGGCGCCGGAGTCCGGATCGTCGGCGGTGGTGGCCTCCACGCCGATCTCGGCGAGCAGGCCGAGCGCCGACTCGGCGATCCTGCCGGCACCGCCGACCAGCACCGTGCCGCGGACCAGTGGATCACCTGCGGTGTAGCGCTCCAAGATCGCCGGATCGGGCAGACCGAGGTTCTTGACCAGGGACTTGCCGATGGAGGTCTTGGTGAAGTTCAGGTACTTGTCGGTCATGACCGTCTTTCCTATGCCGGCCCGCTGGAGCGGTGCCGCGGGCTGTGCGAGACTGTTCAGACCTATGTAACTGCACGTGCAACTCTGAGTCCACCCTTGGTGAGATGGCCAACAACCACTTCTCCGCGAGTGGCTTGGGAGCAAGGATTGGGCCATGACGAAATCGCCTCGCAGGGTCGCCATCATCGGCGGCAATCGGATCCCGTTCGCCCGCTCGAACACTGTCTACGCCACGGCGAGCAATCAGGACATGTTGACCGCAGCCATTGATGGTCTCGCAGCCCGTTTCGGGATCGAGGGAGAGCGGATCGGGGAGGTCGCGGCCGGGGCGGTGCTCAAGCACAGCCGTGACTTCAACCTGACCCGCGAGTCGGTGCTCGGCTCCAGACTGGCGCCGCAGACCGCGGCCGTGGACATCCAGCAGGCCTGCGGCACCGGGCTACAGGCGATCAACTACATCGCCAACAAGATCGCTCTAGGCCAGATCGAGTCTGGCATCGGCGGCGGAACCGACACCACCTCCGATGCCCCGATCGCGGTGGGGGAGAAGCTGCGCAAGGTGTTGCTGCGGGCCAACCGAGCCAAGACCACCGGTGAGCGGCTCAAGGCTCTGGCCAGCCTGCGACCGGGCGATATCGTGCCGAACATCCCCGCCAACGTGGAGCCGCGGACCCGACTGTCGATGGGCGAACACGCCGCGCTGACCGCGTTGGAGTGGCAGATCACCCGTGAGGCCCAAGACGACCTCGCTGCCCGCTCCCACCAGAATCTTGCCGCTGCCTACGACCGGGGCTTCCTGACCGACCTGATCACTCCTTTCCGCGGACTGGACCGGGACAACAACCTGCGCGCCGACTCCACAGCGGAGAAACTCGCCAAACTCAGGCCGGTCTTCGGCAAGGGTGAAGCGGCCACCATGACGGCCGGGAACTCCACGCCGTTGACCGACGGCGCGTCGGTGGTGCTGCTCGGCTCGGAGCAGTGGGCCAAGGAACACAACCTTCCGGTGCTCGCCTACTTCGTCGACGCCGAGGTCGCCGCAGTCGATTATGTCGCGGGGGGCGAGGGCCTGTTGATGGCGCCGGCCTATGCGATGCCGCGGATGCTCGAGCGCAACGGCCTGACCTTCGAGGACTTCGACTACTTCGAGATCCACGAGGCGTTCGCCTCCCAGGTGCTCGCCACCCTCAAGGCGTGGGAGGACCCGATCTTCTGCAAGCAGCGCCTGGGTCTGGACGCGCCGTTAGGTCCAGTCCCGCTCGAGAAGCTCAACGTCAACGGATCCTCCTTGGCAGCCGGGCACCCGTTCGCCGCGACTGGTGGTCGGATCGTCGCTTCGGCGGCCAAGATGCTCGCGGAGCGGGCCGAGTCGACCGGCAAGGGCGGCCGGGTGGCCATCTCGGTCTGCGCGGCCGGAGGTCAAGGCGTCACTGCGATCCTGGAGCGCTGACCGGCTGCGCCGGGGGGACGGTTTTCCCTGATATCAGGGAAAGCTGGCACAGAGGCCTGCAGGTTTCCGTGCCAACTACCAGTTTTCCGTGCCATCTCACGGTCGACGGGGCTCAGCGTCGCGTCGCGTCTGCCTTCGTCATGGCCAGGGTTGCGGCCACCAGGTAGTCGCGCACCTGGTCGGCTGACACCTCACTGACTGACGGGACGCCGGGGGTGGACTCGCTGACCAGAATCCCCACCCGCGCCAGTTGGAGGGCGCCGAGCCCGGAGGCATACATGGTGTTGGCCAGCAGCGCCGGGCTCTCGACCATGAACTCGCCGCTGGCGTTGCCCTCGTCGAGGATGGCGGTCAGGGTGGCCAGGCACGAACCCATCGACCGGCCCAACCGGAACAGCGCCGATTCCGAGATCTCGTGGAGCAGGTCGGGCCCGCTTTGCCGCATCAGGGTGGAAGCGGTGTCGACAAACGCGGGATGGGCGTCGCCGTACTGGACGAAGGTGGTCACTACGGCGGTCAGTCGCTCGGTGAGGCTGCCCGGCGACTGCCCGGCGGCGACCAGCAACTCGCGCAGTTCGTCGAGATAGAGAACCAGAGTGAGGGCGAAGATCTCTTCCTTGCCGCTGAAGTGCCGGTAGACGATCGCCCGATTGATCCCGACCGCCCTGGCGATGTCCTCGATCTGGGCGTCGCGTACGCCGGCTTGGTCGAAGAGTTCCCGGGTCGCGGCGATGATCTCCTTCTCCCGTTCCCGGCGGCGGGCCGCTGCGGCGGTACGACGCCCATCGCGGGTTGCCGCAGTATTGGTCATGGTCTCCACTGTACGTGACGTGCAACTCGCAGTTACACCAAAGTGAACGGGTCACCCGCCGGGCGGCGCGATAGCGTCGAGTGGTGCCGACCAGACGACTGGAGATCCCATGGGCTGCCTCGGTCGGTCGCATGCTGTCGATCCACCGTCACGGTGGGGCAGACCCGACCCACCGGGTCAGTGATGGGGTGCACTGGCGGGCCATGCGCACCCCGGACGGGGCGGCAGCACTCGCGGTCACGCCCGGGCCTGGCCTGGTCGAGGCGCGCGCTTGGGGCGACGGCGCCGACTGGGCGCTGGCTCACGTTGACAGCATGCTCGGTGTCCACGACAACCCGGAGGACTTCGTGGCCGATGAGCCGTTGCTCGCCGACCTGGTGGCCAGGCACGGAATACCGCGATTCGGGCGCACCACGCTGGTCTGGGAGGCGTTGGTGCCAGCAGTCATCGAGCAAAGGGTCACTGGACCGGAGGCGTTCGCGGGGTTCGCGGCGTTGGTTCGCCGCTTCGGAGAGCGCGCCCCCGGCCCTCGACAGGACTTGTGGCTTCAACCGACTCCCGACGACCTGGCGAGGATCCCGAGCTGGGAATGGCTGCGGTTGCACATCGACCCGGCCAGGAGTCGTCCACTGGTCCGGGCCGCCCGGCGAGCGGCAGCACTGGAGCGGACCATCGCTCTGCCGGGCGAGGACGTGGAAAGCCGGCTGCGCAGCCTTCCCGGGATCGGGGAGTGGACCGCAGCCGAGGTCCGCCAGCGCGCCCACGGCGACCCCGACGCTGTCAGTTTCGGGGACTACCACGTGGCCAAGAACCTCGGTTGGGCCCTGACCGGCATACCGTGGAACGACGAGCAGATGCGCGCCTACCTCGAACCCTTCCGGCCCCATCGGGCCCGGGTCGTGGCCTTGGTGACGGCCGCTGCGGGAAGGCGACCACGGCGCGGACCGCGGATGCCACCGCGCACCCACCTGCCACGCTGAGGTCGGTTTAAAGGAATCGGCGCAGCGGTTGCAGCAGCATCTCGGTGAACTTGCGGTGCACATCGCGGGCATCCCACTCGTCTTGGGACAGCAGCAAAGAGTTGGACTCGTCGAGCAGGAAGATGTCTTCCATCACCCTGGCCAGGTCCGTGCTGATCACCTCGACGTTGATCTCGTAATTGCCCTGAAGACTCAGCCGGTCGATGTTGGCGGTGCCGACGGTGACCCAGGTGCCATCCACGGTGGCGGTCTTGGCGTGCACCATCGCGTCGCGGAAACGCAGGATCCGCACCCCGGCCTCCAGCATCTGGCTGAAGTAGCCGCGTGAGATCCAATCGGCCACGATGTGGTTGGACTTGATCGGCAGCAGTAGTCGCACGTCGACCCCGCGACGGGCTGCGCCGGTCAACGCCTCCACGAAGTCCTGGTCGGGCAGGAAGTAGGCCTGGGTCACCCAGATGTTGGTTGAGGCCCGGTTGATCGCCTCCAGATACATCGACCGGATCGGATACATCGACAGGCGGGGAATGTTGCGCTGGAAGCGGACCGTCGGTTCCCAACTCGGCTTGGCGTCCACGAGCAGGGGTTGCAGGGTCTGGCCGATCAGGCGTCGCCGGAAGAGGTTCCAGAAGTCAGCGAAGGCCCGTTCGAGTTCGGCGACCGCCGGGCCCGTGACCCGGATGTGGGTATCGCGCCACTCGGTGGCATAGGCCGCGCCGATGTTATAGCCGCCGACGAAACCCACCCCGTCATCGACGACCAAGATCTTGCGGTGGTCGCGGCCCTGGCGGGACAGGTCGAGCACCCGCCACCCGGCCGTCCAAATGGGGTAGTGCAGCACCTTGAGCGTGTGGGGGAAGCGTTTGAACCGGGGCGAGACCACGAGGTTCGCGAACCGGTCGTAGATCACGTGCACAGCGACGCCGCGGGCTGCGGCGGCGATGAGCGCGTTCTTGAATTGGTGCCCGACCTCGTCGCTCTTCCAGATGTAGGTTTCGAACATGATGGTGCGGGTGGCGCCATTGATGGCCTCGAGCATGTCGTCGTAGAGGTCTTGGCCGTAGGTGTAGGTCGTGATTTCGCCGTCGCCCACTTGGACGGTGCGCGGTGTGGAGATCGGAAACGGTTTCGGTTTGCGTCCTCGGCGACGATAGGAGTCGACCACCGACATGCCCACCCCGACCGCGATCGGCAGTCCGAAGAAGACCAACAGGCCACGTTTGAGCCAGGTCCAGAGTCGGGGCACGATCATAGGTTGACCCTAGTGGGTGGGTTCCGGGCGCCTTCAACCAACCGGATCGTGATCCGGTCTGCGATCCTGGACTGTGACGCAGAAGTCTTCGGACCTGTCCGCGGCGCGACCTAGGCTGGGTGCATGCGCCCCATCACCGATCTCGAGCGCCGCGTCGCCCCGCTGGAGGTCATATCCGACTACGTCCCGTCGGGAGATCAGCCGGCCGCCATCAAGGAGATCACCCACCGGATCAACGACGGCGTCCAGGACGTGGTTCTGCTCGGGGCCACCGGCACCGGAAAGACTGCCACGATCGCCTGGGTGGGGGAGCAGTTGCAGCGTCCCCTGTTGGTGCTTCAACCCAACAAGACCCTAGCGGCCCAGTTCGCCAACGAACTGCGTCAGTTGATGCCCAACAACGCCATCGAATACTTCGTCAGCTACTACGACTACTACCAACCCGAGGCCTACATTCCGCAGACCGACACCTACATCGAGAAGGACTCATCCATCAACGACGAGGTGGAGCGGTTGCGGCACAGTGCCACCAACTCGCTGCTCACCCGACGCGACGTGGTGGTGGTCTCGACGGTGTCGTGCATTTACGGTCTGGGCACCCCGCAGGAGTATGTCGACCGGATGGTGCGGCTCAAGGTCGGCGACGAGATGGATCGCGACTCGGTGCTGCGTCGGCTGGTCGACATTCAGTACACCCGCAACGACCTGTCCTTCACCCGGGGCACCTTCCGGGTGCGGGGCGACACCTTGGAGGTCTTCCCGGTCTATGAGGAGCATGCCGTGCGGGTGGAGTTCTTCGGCGACGAGATCGAACGGCTGATGACCCTGCATCCGGTGACCGGGGAGGTGCTCACCGAGGACTCGGAGCTCTACATCTTCCCGGCCTCCCACTACGTCGCGGGACCAGAGCGGATGGAACGGGCCATCGCAGACATCGAAGCGGAACTGACCGCGCAGCTGGCGCGTTTCGAGGCCGAGGGCAAGCTGTTGGAGGCACAACGGCTTCGGATGCGCACCACCTACGACATCGAGATGATGCGCCAGATCGGCACCTGCAACGGGATCGAGAACTATTCGATGCACATCGACGGGCGCGAGCGCGGCAGTGCCCCGAACTGCCTGCTCGACTACTTCCCCGAGGACTTCGTGTTGGTGGTCGACGAGTCCCACGTGGCGGTCCCGCAGATCGGTGGCATGTATGAGGGCGATATGTCGCGTAAGCGCAACTTGGTCGAGCATGGCTTCAGGCTGCCGAGCGCTCAGGACAACCGGCCGTTGCGGTGGGAGGAGTTCTTGGAGCGCATCGGGCAGACGATCTACCTGTCCGCGACCCCGGGGAACTACGAACTGGACAAGGTCGGCGGCGACACGGTCGAACAGATCATCCGCCCGACCGGTCTGATCGACCCGGAGGTGATCGTCAAGCCGACCAAGGGCCAGATCGACGACCTGATCGGGGAGATCAACCTGCGCGTCGAACGCAACGAACGGGTCTTGGTCACCACGCTGACCAAGAAGATGTCGGAGGACCTGACCGACTATCTGTTGGAGGCGGGCATCCGGACCCGTTACCTGCACTCCGAAGTGGACACCCTCAAACGGGTCGAGTTGCTGCGTGACCTGCGTCTTGGTGACTACGACGTGCTGGTCGGCATCAACCTGCTGCGCGAAGGCCTGGACCTGCCCGAAGTGTCGTTGGTGGCGATCCTGGACGCCGACAAGGAGGGCTTCCTGCGCTCAGACAAGTCACTGATCCAGACGATCGGTCGTGCGGCCCGAAACGTGTCCGGCCAAGTGCATATGTATGCCGACCGGGTCACGCCGTCGATGGAGTCGGCCATCGATGAGACCAACCGCCGTCGCGCCAAGCAGGTCGCCTACAACACCGAGCACGGGATCGATCCGCAGCCGTTGCGCAAGAAGATCGCCGACATCACCGAGATGCTGGCACGCGAGGATGAGAACACCCAGGCGCTGTTGGAGACCTGGGCGGGCACTGGTGCTCGGGGTGCGCTCGGTAAGAAGTCGCCGACGCCTCGGCTGGGGGAGAAGGCGGTCGGTGCGCACACCAAGGATCTGGCCGGGTTGCCCAGCGCTGAATTGGCTCAGCTCATCCAGGACCTCACCGACCAGATGAAGGCGGCCGCCACCGAGCTCCACTTCGAGTTGGCCGCGCGGCTGCGCGACGAGATCAGCGGTCTCAAGAAGGAGCTCCGTCAAATGATGGAGGCGACCAAGTAAGCCCGCCCCAAAGCGTCGTAACGGTCAAAATGCCGGTGAAATCTCCGATTTCACCGGCATTTTGACCGTTACGCGGGGTGGATCACGCGGGGTGGTTGGGTCGCAATGAGCACGTGAGTCGAGGCGGCCGCGATGACCGCCGCCCCGAGCATGTGCAGCGCCACCAGCACGACTGGCAGGTCGTTGTAGTACTGCACGAACCCGATGAGGCCCTGCACGAGGATCGCCGCCACCAGCCACCACACGGCCCGGGCGCGGGTCACCACCACCAGCAACAGGGTCAGCGCAATGAGCACGTAGACCATCCAGGCGTGCAGGTGGCTCCAAGTCTCCGGGTCCAGTCCGTTGCGAGGAGCGTCCTCGTCGCCGGCATGCGGTCCCGACCCGGTCACGATCGTGCCGAGGTAGAGCACCGCCCACGTGACCGCATACATCGTCCAGCCCAGCAGCCGGGGGCGAGGCCAGGCCGCACCGGGGTCGACTCGAATCCGGTGCAGATAGAGCACGCTCCCGGCGATGATGGCCATCGAGCAGAGCAGGTGGAAGGAGACGATCCATGGGTTGAGGTCGGTCAGCACGGTGATGCCGCCGATGACTGCCTGAGCCGGGATTCCCAGAGCAAGCACGATCGCCAGCCCACGCAGGTCCCTCCTTCCGGTCCGCCACGCCACCACGACGGTCGCGATCGCGACGGCGGTGAGCACGAACGTCAGGGTGCGGTTCCCGAACTCGATGGCGGAGTGCAGCGTCAACGCGTTGTGCGGGGTGAACGACTCCTCGGTGCACCGGGGCCAGGTCGGGCACCCCAGTCCCGAGGCGGTCAGCCGCACTGCGCCGCCGGTCACCACGATGACGATGTTGGCCACCAGCGACGCCCAAGCCGTCACCACCAGCGCACGCGAGGGGGTCGGGTTCACTCCCACTTGAAGGTCCTTGCCACCAGGGCCGAGCCGAGCAGCGTCCACGCCGCCAGCGCCAGCAGAGAGATCCAGTCGACGTCGCCGTCCATGAATCCGGCCCGCATCGCCTCACCGAGTGCGCCCGAGGGCAGCCATCTGATCACGTCCCCGAATCCGCCGTAGGCGTCCAGCGGCAGCACCACGCCGCCGCCGGCCATCAGCAGCAGATAGATCAGGTTGGCGGCAGCCAGGGTTGCCTCCGCACGCAGCACCCCGGCCACGAAGAGACCCAACGATGCGAATGCGGAGGTGCCGAGGGCCACCGCCAACGCCACCCCCAGTACGCCGGCCCGGGGGGTCCAGCCCAGCAGTTGGCCCACGCCACCCAGCACCACGAGCTGCACGAGTTGGACGACCAGCAGCGCCGCGATCTTGCCGAGCAGCAGACCGGCCCTGGTCAGTGGGGTGGCGCCCAGTCGCTTGATCACACCGTAGCGACGTTCGAATCCGGTGGCGATGGCCAGCGAGGTGAAGGAGGTCGACATCACCGCCAGCCCGATGACGCCGGGAGTGAAGATGTCCACCAGTGGCCGCGGGTCGCTGAGGTCCAGGTTGAGATGTTCTCCGGCGGTGACGGCACCGACCAGCACCATCACCGGGATGACCACGGCCAGCAGCAGTTGTTCGCCGTTGCGCAGCATCAGCTTGGCCTCCATGGCGGCTTGGGCGAGCACCATCCGCCACAAGGGTGCCGCACCCGACGCCGGGGTGAAGGTCCCGCCCGGACCGGTGGCGATCTCACTCATCGGCATACTCCGATCCGGTGAGTTCGAGGAAGACGTCTTCCAGGGTGCGGGACCCGAAGGCGACTGATCGCACCTGGATTCCCTCCGAGAGACTCCAGGTATCCACCGCTGCCCGCAACGAGGCCTGGGAATCGTCGGGCAGGGTCTGGTCCACCACCAGGCGCACGGTGGCCGCCGAGCCGCGGGTCAGTTCTGCGGGGGAGCCGGAGGCGATCACCCGGCCGCGATTGACGATGTGCACCTGGTCGGCCAGGTGTTCGGCCTCGTCGAGGTAGTGGGTGGTGAGCACCACGGTGACCCCGTCGGTGCGCATCTCGTGCAACAGTTCCCAGGTTGCCCGCCGACCGGCTGGATCCATCCCGGCGGTCGGCTCGTCGACGAAGACGAGTTCGGGTCGGCCCACCAAGGCCATCGCCAGACCGAGTCGCTGCTGTTGGCCGCCGGACAGGCGTCGGTAGGGAGTGCGTCCGCATGAGCCCAGTTCCAGCCGGTCGACCAGCATGTCGATGTCGAGGGGGTTGGCGTGCAGTCGCGAGATGTGGCGCAGCATCTCTTCGGCACGCACTCCGCTCCAGGCGCCCTGACCTTGGAGCATCACCCCGATCCGCGGCGTCAACTGGGCGTGTTCGCGTATTGGGTCCAGTCCGAGCACCCGGACGCTGCCGGACTGGGCGCGGCGATAGCCCTCGCAGGTTTCCAGGGTGGTCGTCTTGCCGGCGCCGTTGGGCCCGAGGACTGCGGTGATCGAGCCGCGTTCGACCGTCATCGACAGATCCTCGACGGCCACCTTGGAGCCGTAGGTCATCCGAAGGCTGTCCACAACGACAGCAGGCGACGACGACACGTCCAGCAGTCTAGTGACCGGCCGGCCGCGCTCATGCATCCGGCAGGCCGCGCTCATGCATCCGGCGGGCCGCGACGGGGCGTCGGCGGGTCCGACCCCTCGGCTGCGCTCGCCCGGGGTTAGGTCACCCTTGCTTGAAGTGGCCCCACATTAACGTCACACTGGTGTTGTCTAATTCAGTTGTGTTGTCCAGTTCCACTGTCGTCCATCGCCGAGGCAGCGGGTCCCGGCTCCCGGAGGAAATTCATGCAGACCGTCTCCAGTGACGCCACGACGCGTGAGCGCGTCGTGCGAAGCGTCCTCGAGCACGGTCCGTCCACCGCAGTCGACCTCGCCGAACGTCTGGAACTGACTCCCGCCGCGGTACGCCGACACCTCGAGCAGTTGTTGGCCGAGGGTGCCGTCGAACCCCGTGAACCTCGTGAGCCCCGCGCCGGCGACCGACGAGGCCGTGGTCGGCCCGCCAAGGCGTTCGCGTTGACCGAGCACGGCCGTGAGCGGTTCGTCCAGCAGTACGACGACCTAGCTGTCCAAGCGCTGCGTTTCCTCAGCGACTCCTACGGTGAAGAGGGCGTCAAGGCGTTCGCCCGCAACCGGGCGTCCTTCATCAAGGACCGGTTCATCGTGATCGCCGGCGGGGACCCGGCCTTGACCCCGGCCCAGGTGTTGGCCCGGGTCTTCAGCGAGGAGGGTTACGCCGCCAGCGTCCGGCCACTCCCGCTGGCTGGGGCCCTTGCCGGCCAGTCCAACGGCGCCGCAGTTGAGCAGTTGTGCCAGCAGCACTGCCCCGTGTCCCACGTCGCTGCGGAGTTTCCGCAGTTGTGCGAGGCGGAAACAGAAGCCATCAGTCAAGTGTTGGGCACTCATGTGCAGCGCTTGGCCACCATCGCCCACGGAGACGGGGTCTGCACTACGTGCATCCCCACCTCCGCCCGGGGGTTCGAGCAGCAGCCCAGGTTGCATCCCGTAAGGCCCTCGACCGGTTCGGTCGGGGCACACCAAAAGAAGGAGCAGGTCTCGTGACCAGCATCGAAGAACTGAACCCGGAGCTTCAGGGGATCGGTCGCTACGACTTCGGGTGGAGTGACTCCGACGTCGCCGGATCCTCAGCCGCTCGTGGCCTGTCCGAGGCCGTCGTTCGCGACATTTCCGGCAAGAAGAACGAGCCCAGTTGGATGCTCGACCTGCGACTCAAAGGTCTCAAGCTCTTCGGCAAGAAGCCGATGCCGACCTGGGGCAGCGACCTGTCCGGGATCGACTTCGACAACATCAAGTACTTCGTTCGTTCCAGCGAGAAGCAGGCCGCGACCTGGGACGACCTGCCCGAGGACATCAAGAACACCTACGACAAGCTCGGCATCCCCGAAGCGGAGAAGCAGCGCCTGGTCGGCGGGGTCGCAGCCCAATACGAGTCCGAGGTCGTCTATCACTCGATCCGTGAGGACCTCCAAGAGCAGGGCGTCATCTTCGTCGACACCGACACCGCGCTGCGCGAGCACGAGGAACTCTTCAAGGAGTACTTCGGCACCATCATCCCGGTCGGCGACAACAAGTTCGCCTCGCTGAACACCGCGGTGTGGTCGGGCGGCTCGTTCATCTACGTGCCGCCGGGCGTGCACGTCGACATTCCGCTGCAGGCCTACTTCCGGATCAACACCGAGAACATGGGCCAGTTCGAGCGCACCCTGATCATCGTCGACGAGGGCGCCTACGTGCACTACGTCGAGGGATGCACCGCCCCGATCTATTCCAGCGACTCGCTGCACTCGGCGGTCGTGGAGATCCTGGTCAAGAAGGGTGGCCGGGCCCGCTACACGACCATTCAGAACTGGTCCAACAACGTCTACAACCTGGTCACCAAGCGTGCGGTGTGTGAGGCCGGCGCAACCATGGAGTGGGTCGACGGCAACATCGGCTCGAAGGTCACCATGAAGTATCCGGCCGTCTACCTGATGGGGGAGCACGCCAAGGGTGAGACCCTCTCGATCGCCTTCGCGGGCGAAGGTCAGCACCAGGACGCCGGAGCCAAGATGGTGCACGCCGCCCCGCACACCTCGTCCTCGATCCTGTCCAAGTCGGTGGCCCGCGGCGGCGGCCGCACCTCCTACCGTGGCCTGATCCAGGTCAACGAGGGCGCTTACGGCTCGAAGTCGAACGTGCTGTGCGACGCGTTGCTGGTCGACCAGATCTCCCGGTCCGACACCTATCCGTATGTCGACATCCGCGAGGACGACGTGTCGATGGGCCACGAGGCGAGCGTCTCGAAGGTCTCCGACGATCAACTCTTCTACCTGATGAGTCGCGGCCTGGCCCAGGACGAGGCGATGGCCATGATCGTGCGTGGCTTCGTCGAGCCGATCGCCAAGGAACTCCCGATGGAGTACGCGTTGGAACTCAACCGCCTCATCGAACTGCAGATGGAAGGGGCTGTCGGATGACCGCCCCCTGCGAACCCTCGCCGCGCCCGACTATGAACCGAGGCCCTCATCGATGACCGCCGTCGACACCCGCGTCTCTGACGCTTCCCTGGACTCCGTGCGCGAGGTTCTCGAACTCGACCACGTCGAATCGCACCTGCACACCACCCCGTCCTACAGCCTGGTCGACCACCCGACCCCCAACGGACGCGAGGAGGGTTGGCGGTTCACCCCGCTCAAGCGCCTGGGGGGGTTGTTGGAGAAGGGCACCGATCCCGGCACCCTGGAGTGGGCGCAACAGTTGCCCGCCGGCGTGAGCGTCACCACGATCACTCCCGAGCAGGCGATCGCGCTGGGCGGCATCGCCCCCTACGACCGACTCGGCGCGGTTGCAGCCGACGATGTCACCGAGGTCATGCTGATCGACGTGCCGGCTGAGACGGTGCTCGAGGAGCCGATCCGGTTCACCGGCACCGGCGCCTCCGCAGAGCACTATGTGCCCGACTGGGTGGTGGTCCGGATCGGACGTCACGCCAAGGCCACCATCGTGCGTGAGTATGCCGGCAACGCCCGCTACAACGCCTTGCAGCAGGTGTTGGTCGGTGACGGCGCGAACCTGGAGTTCATCGTCATCGCCGATTGGGACTCCGCTGCGGTGCATGCCGAACAGCGCAACATCCTGGTCGGCCGTGACGCCACCGTCCGCTCCGTCGAGGTGACTCTCGGCGGTGACCTGGTGCGCACCACCACCAACGTGCGCTACGCCGCAGCCGGAGGTTCCTACGTGGGCCTGGGTCTCTACTTCGCCGACGCCGGTCAGCACTTCGAGCACCGACTGTTCGTCGACCACACGGCTCCCAAGACCCGCTCCAACGTGGTCTACAAGGGTGCCTTGCAGGGCGCGAAGGCACACACCGTGTGGGTCGGCAACGTGCTGATCCGCAAGGTCGCCGAAGGGATCGAGACCTATGAGGAGAACCGCAACCTGATCCTCACCGACGGCGCTCAGGCCGACTCGGTCCCCAACCTGGAGATCGAGACCGGCGAGATCGAGGGCGCCGGACACGCGTCGGCCACCGGCCGGTTCGACGACGAGCAGTTGTTCTACCTGCGCTCGCGCGGCATCTCCGAGACCGAGGCGCGACGTCTGGTCGTGCACGGCTTCTTCAACGACCTGATCCGCCAGATCGGTGTGCCGGAGTTGGAGGACAAGTTGACCGCCACCGTCGAGGCCGAACTCGCTCAGCACCTGCACGTCGAGGGGAGCCGGGGGTGAGTTTCGAACGTGCCTGTGCGCTGTCCGACCTGACCCAGAGCACCGCCACATCCTTGACTCTGAGCGGTCAGGACGTCGCCATCGCTCTGCAGGGCGAGGAGGTCTTCGCCATCGAGGACCAGTGCTCTCACGCACTGTTCCCGCTCAGCGACGGTGAGGTCGCCGACTGTCAGATCGAGTGCAGCCTGCATGGCTCCACCTTCGACCTGCGCACCGGTAAGCCCACCGTCTTCCCGGCCACCGAACCGGTGGCCACCTTCGCTTGTGAAATCCGGGGAGACGACGTGTATGTCGACCCCGCCCAGAGCCTGAATGGAGTAACCCCACAGTGAGCACCCTTGAGATCAAGGACCTGCATGTCTCGGTCGACACCGAGGACGGTGCCAAAGAGATCCTGCGTGGCGTCACGTTGACCATCAACAGCAACGAGACGCACGCGATCATGGGCCCCAACGGCTCCGGCAAGTCGACCTTGGCCTATTCGATCGCCGGCCATCCGAAATACACCGTGACCAGCGGCGAGGTGCTGCTGGACGGTGAGAACCTGCTCGACCTGACCGTCGACCAGCGCGCCCGCGCCGGCCTCTTCTTGGCCATGCAGTATCCGGTCGAGGTGCCCGGCGTCTCGGTCGCCAACTTCCTGCGCACCGCGAAGACCGCCATCGACGGCGAGGCGCCCAAGCTACGCACCTGGGTCAAGGACGTCAACGGTGCCATGGACCGGATGAACCTGGACGCCACGTTCAGCCAGCGTTCGGTCAACGAGGGCTTCTCCGGTGGGGAGAAGAAGCGTCACGAGATGGCCCAGCTCGACCTGCTCGACCCGAAGGTCGCGGTGCTCGACGAGACCGATTCCGGTCTGGACATCGACGCCCTCAAGGTCGTCTCCGACGGGATCAACGCGTTCCGCGGTCGAGACAACAAGTCGGTCCTGCTGATCACCCACTACACCCGGATCCTGCGCTACGTGCAGCCCGACCACGTGCACGTGTTCGTCAACGGACGGGTTGCGGAGTCCGGTGGTCCTGCGTTGGCCGAGGAGCTCGAGGCCAACGGCTACGACCGCTTCCTGAAGGCTTCAGTCTGATGGTGTCCGGCCTGCTTTCAGAACTCGAGGTGGTCCGCAAGGACTTCCCGATCCTGGAGCGCAGCTTCGACGGGGTCCCGCTGGTCTACCTGGACTCGGCCAACACCTCGCAGAAGCCCCAGATCGTGATCGACACCATGGTCGATCACCTCGAACGGCACAACGCCAACATCGCCCGCGCCATGCACCACCTCGGCGCCGAGGCGACCGAGGCGTTCGAGGGGTCTCGTGACGCGGTCGCGCGGTTCATCGGTGCCCCGGACCGCGACGAGGTCATCTTCACCAAGAACGCCTCCGAGGCTCTCAACCTGGTGGCCAACACCCTGGCCTGGGGCCCGTTGGCTCTGGGCGAGGGCGACGAGATCGTGATCACCGAGATGGAGCACCACTCCAACATCGTGCCGTGGCAGATCCTGGCCCAACGCACCGGCGCGACGCTGCGCTGGTTCGGTCTGACCGACTCCGGCGAACTCGACCTGTCCACCATCTCCGAATTGATCAACGAGCGCACCCGGGTCGTCTCGTTCACCTGGGTCTCCAACATGCTCGGCACCGTCAACCCGGTTGCCCAGATCACCCGGGCGGCTCACGCTGTGGGTGCACTGGCCGTGGTGGACGCCTCCCAGGCTGCCCCCCAACTGCCGATCGACCTGGCCGCCATGCCCGCCGGCGACCGCCCGGACTTCTTGGCCTTCACCGGCCACAAGACCGTCGGCCCCACCGGGATCGGGGTGCTGTGGGGGGCCCGAGCGGTGTTGGAGCAGTTGCCGCCGTTCCTGGGTGGCGGCGAGATGATCAAGACCGTCACCATGGCGAACTCGACCTACGCCGACATCCCGCACAAGTTCGAGGCGGGCACGCCACCGATCGTCGAGGCGATCGGACTGGGCGCGGCGCTGACCTATCTGGGCCACCTCGGCATGGACAACGTGCACGCGCACGAGCAGGCCATCACCGGGTATGCGCTCCAGGGTCTGTCGACCGTCAAGGGTCTGCGCATCCTCGGCCCACTGGACGCCTCCGACCGCGGGGGCGCAATCAGTTTCGAACTGGACGGCGTACACCCCCACGATGTGGCCCAACTGCTCGACTCCCGCGGGGTCGCGATCCGGGCCGGACACCACTGCGCCAAACCAGCGCACGCCCGGTTCGGGGTGCAGGCCTCAAGTCGGATGTCGTCCTACATCTACACCACCCCGGCCGAGATCGACACGCTGGTCGAGGCGCTGGAATACACCCGCAGCTACTTCCGGTTGGATTGATGATGAACAACGCACAAGCAGCCGCCCGGGCCAACCTGGACGCGATGTACCAGGAGATCATCCTGGACCACTACAAGCACCCGCACCACGCGGGACTGCGTGAGCCCTTCGAGGCCGAGGTGCACCACGTCAACCCGACCTGCGGTGACGAGATCACCATGCGGGTGCACCTGAGCGACGGCGCCGTGTGCGATGTGTCCTATGACGCGCTGGGCTGCTCGATCTCGCAGGCGTCGAGTTCGGTGATGACCGATCTGGTCATCGGCAAACCGTTGGACGAGGCGTTGGCTGTGGGCGATGAGTTCCTGCGTCTGATGCACGGCAAGGGCACGGTGGAACCCGACGAGGACGTGCTCGAGGACGGCATCGCGTTCGCCGGAGTCGCAAAGTTCCCGGCACGCGTGAAGTGCGCGCTGCTGGGCTGGATGGCATTCAAGGACGCCGCCGCGCAGGCGAGCGTGACCAACGCTGAGACCGAGGAGCTGAAGTGAGCCTGGTATTCGAAGACGTCGAAGAGGCGATGAGAGACGTCGTCGACCCCGAACTCGGGATCAACGTGGTCGACCTCGGTCTGGTCTACGACATTCACATCGACGGTAACGAAGTCACTCTCGACATGACGTTGACCTCTGCGGCCTGCCCGTTGACCGATGTCATCACCGACCAGACCAACACCGCGTTGGAGGGGATGGCCACCGAGGTGGCCATCAACTGGGTCTGGATGCCGCCGTGGGGCCCGGACAAGATCACTCCGGACGGTCGCGAGATGTTGCGCGCCCTCGGCTTCAACGTCTGATCCCCCGATGAGCGACATCGTCGTCACCGACAACCGAGAGGCTCTGCGTTTCGAGGCCCATCTCGACGCAGAACTGGTCGGGATCGCTGAATATCAACTGCGGGACGGTGTGATCGAGTTGCCCCACACCGAGGTCTATGTCGAGGGCCGTGGCATCGGCAGCGCTTTGGCCCGCTATGCGCTGGACGCGGTCCGGGCTGACGGCACCCGTGCGGTCGACCCGGTGTGCCCGTTCATCAAGAGCTGGATCGACAAGCACCCCGACTACGCCGACCTGGTCGTGGACCGGGGCTGAGACCTCGGCCTGACCAGAGTTGCCGGGGCCGTCAGGTTCGGCCACCCAGGCTTAGAGGGCCGCGCTGCGGCGTGGTGCTCGATGGGGTCCGACCAGTCGGGCTAATGTAGAATTGTCGACATTCTCGTCGACAGCCACCGCCCAGGAGGTCCCATGACCGAGGCAAACGCAGCCCCAGCGATGCCGCGCCGCGCATCGCGACCCCGTTACATCGAGGACGGAGACGTCTTGCCGTTCGAGGCCCCCACACCTGAGTCGACTGTCGCGCTCGGCCCCACCGGCCGACCGATGCCTGTCATTCCCGAGCCCGGCCCGCGCACCAGCCACGGCAAGGCCCGAGTCATCTCGATGTGCAACCAGAAGGGGGGAGTCGGCAAGACCACGACCACCATCAACCTGGGTGCCGCACTGGCCGAGTACGGACGCAAGGTGCTGCTGGTCGACTTCGACCCACAGGGCTCGCTGTCGGTCGGGTTGGGTCTGAATCCGCACGAGATGGAGTTCAGCGTCTACAACCTGCTGATGGACCGCGACGTCGACTTCCACGACGTCGTCGTACCGTCCGGGGTCGACGGCATGGACCTGCTGCCGTCCAACATCGACTTGTCGGCTGCTGAGGTGCAGCTGGTCCACGAGGTGGCCCGGGAGCAGACGCTGCAGCGGGTGCTGCGCGATGCGGTCAAGGAGTACGACGTCGTGCTGATCGACTGCCAACCCTCACTGGGACTGCTGACCGTCAACGCGCTGACCGCCAGCGACGGTGTGATCGTGCCGTTGGAGTGTGAGTATTTCGCCTTGCGTGGGGTCGCACTGCTCAAGACCACCATCGACAAGGTCCGCGAACGGCTCAACCCGGACCTGGTCATCGAAGGTGTGCTGGGCACCATGTACGACGGCCGCACACTGCACTCGCGGGAGGTGATGGATCGACTCGTCGACGCTTGGGGCGACACGGTCTTCCATACCGTGATCCGCCGAACCGTGAAGTTCTCCGACTCCACCGTGGCCGGTGAACCGATCACCACCTACGCATCCTCATCGGCCGGCGCCACCGCCTACCGTGATCTGGCCAAGGAGGTGCTGGCACGGTGTCCCGACGCGTGAGTATGCCGAAGGCCGACGACCTGTTCCGGCCGACCGTGGTGCCCGAACCGACGGCCTCCCCGGCGCCGTCAGCACCCTCAGCACCCTCAGGGTCGTCGGGAGAGCCCGACGGGGCCGATCGGCGGCCCACTGGTCGGGTCCGACACGACGAGAAGATCACCGTCTACGTCTCGGCCGACGAGCTCGTCGACATCGAACAGGCCAGGCTGACCTTGCGGCGCGACCACGGACTGTCGGTCGACCGCGGTCGACTGGTTCGGGAGGCGGTCGGGTTGATCTTGGCCGACCTGGAGTCCCGTGGCGCCGACTCGATGCTCGTCGCCCGACTCAACGAGGCATGACCTCGTCGATGTCCACCGAGTCCGGACCCTTCGGCGGCCCCGAGACTACTCAGGTCGCCGAGGTGGCCGCAGCGTCGGTGTTCGAGGTCCGCCTCGACAACTTCGAGGGACCGTTCGACCTGCTGCTCTCGCTGATCTCCAAGCACAAGCTCGACATCACCGAGGTGTCGCTGTCCAGAGTCACCGACGAGTTCATCGCCCATGTCAAGGCCGCGGGCAGCGTCTGGGACCTGGAGCAGACCTCCTCGTTCCTCCTCGTCGCGGCCACCTTGTTGGACCTCAAGGCGTCGCGGCTGCTGCCCGCCGGCGACGTCGAAGACGAGGAGGACCTCCAACTCCTGGAGGCCCGTGACCTGCTCTTTGCTCGACTCCTGCAATACAGGGCGTTCAAGCAGGTCGCCGCGTTCCTCGACGAGCGGCTCTCCGGTGAGGCGCACCGGCATCCGCGGGCCGTCGGTCTGGAGGACCGCTTCGCGACCCTGTTGCCCGAGGTCCTGATCGGCATCGGGCTGGACGCCTTCGCGGGCCTGGCCGCCAAGGCGCTGGCCCCCAAGCCCGTCCTGGAGGTGCCCACCGCACATATTCACGCCCCCACGGTGTCGGTGCGCGAACAGGGCGGCGTGGTGATGGACCGGCTGCGTCGAGCCGGGTCGATGACCTTCCGGGCGCTGATCGGAGACTCGCCCGACACGATTACCACGGTGGCCCGGTTCCTGAGTCTGCTCGAGCTGTTCCGGGAGGGCGTGGTCGCCTTCGATCAGGTCGCTGCGCTGGGGGAGTTGACCATCCGTTGGACCGGCGAGGACGGCCTGGACCCGGACGACCTGATCACCGACGAGTTCGACGGCCACCCGCCGCTCGACGCCGACCCCGGCCACCACCCGGGCCCCGCCCGG
>JBPPMQ010000148.1:0-5054 GCA_051306135.1 Nocardioides sp.
CCGACGCCGAGCCCGATCAGTTGCATGGCGACGAAGGCGGGCACCGACGCGGGGGCGATGCCGGCGAAGGTGTCGGAGAAGATCCGGCCCACCGTGACGGCCGGGTTGGCGAAGGAGGTCGAGCTGGTGAACCAGTACGCCGCACCGATGTAGGCGCCCACCGCCGGGGCCGCCAGGACACCGCGGCCGCTGCGCACCAGCGCGAAGATGAGCGCCACCAGCCCGGCGGTGGCGACGACCTCGCCGATCAGGTGACCCTGGCTGGCTCGGTGGGTGGTGGAGAGCTGGCTGCCGACCTCGAACATGGCGTTGGCCAAGAGTGCGCCGCAGATGCCACCGGCGACCTGAGCGACCACATAGCTGCCCAGTTGCGAGACGGTCAACCCGTCTCCGGTCCGCCTGCCCAGCACCCAGTCGGCCAAAGAGACCACCGGGTTGAAGTGGGCACCGGAGACCGGACCGAACATCAAGATCAGCGCCGTCAGACCGAAGACGGTGGCCATCGAGTTCTCCAAGAGTTGCAGGCCGACGTCGTCGGGCGACAGCTGTTGGGCGGCGATGCCGGAGCCGACCACGACGGTGACCAACAAGCCGGTGCCGAGGAACTCCGCGAGCAGCCGTCGCTGCAGGGCCAGGGTCACCGGGGAGCCCCGACAGCGAGCGGCGCCGAGCCGATGGTGAGCACCTCGACCGGACCGGGCGCGGCACAGCATCCGCCGGAGGATTGACCGTCGGGGTCGTCGAAGGCTCCAGAGCCACCGCACACACCGGTGTCGGGCAGCACCAGGTCGACGCGGGCGGCAGCTTCGTGGTCGCCGGCCAGTTCCGCGACCACGCTGCGGACCTGCTCGTAGCCGGTCATCGCCAGGAAGGTCGGGGCGCGGCCGTAGGACTTCATGCCGACCAGGTAGAGGTTCGGTTCGGGCTGGGCCAGGTCTGCGGCGCCGGTGGCGCTGACCGAGCCGCACGAGTGCAGGTTGGGGTCGATCTCGGCGGCGATGTTGCGTGGCGCCTGCAGAACCGGGTCCAGGTCCAGACGCATCTCGGTCAGGAACGACAGATCCGGACGGAACCCGGTCACCACCACGACCCGGTCGGCCGGCGGCAGGCTGCGGCCATCCTCGGCGGTGAGAATCGCGCGGTCGTCTCGGACGACGATGCGTTCGATGCGGAACCCGGTGATCAGGTCGACGACGCCCTGGTCGACCGCCTGCCGTGCCCGTGACCCGAGTTCTCCCCGCTGCGGCAGTTGGTCGGCTGCTCCGCCGCCGAAGGTGCCGCTGGAGACTCCGCGCCGGATGACCCAGGTGATCCGGGTGCCGGGGTGGTCGGTGGCGATCCGGGTGAGTTCGTTGACGGCGTTGAAGGCCGAATCGCCCGACCCCACGACGACCGTGTGCCGGCCGGCATACGACTCGGGGGCGGCGGCGTCGGGCACGGCATGGGTGAGTAGCCCGGCGGTGGTCGCCGACCGTTCGCCCAGGGCCGGCAGCCCGTCGGCTCCGGCAGGATTGGGGACCCCCCAGGTCCCCGAGGCGTCGATCACGGCTCGTGCCCGGAGTCGTTGCTCGGAACCGTCGGGGGCGACGACGTGGACGGTGAACGGTTGGTCGGCTCGGTCGGCATCGACCAGGCGGTCACGGCCCGCGCGAGACACCCCGACGACCTGGGCGCCGTAGCGAACGTGGGAGTCCAGCGCTGCGGCGAGTGGGGCGAGGTAGTCGTCGATCCACTCTCGGCCGGTCGGGTATCCGGAGGTCCGGGGCTGCCAGCCGGTTGGCTCCAACAGACGCTGTGCAGCGGCGTCGATCAACTCCGGCCAGGCCGAGAACAGGCGCACGTGGCCCCACTGGGCGACGGCGGACGCAGGCTCGGCGCCTTGCTCGAGCACGAGCGGGGTCAGACCTCGTTCCAGCAGATGCGCCGCGGCGGCCAGCCCCTGGGGTCCGGCTCCGATGACCACGACCGGCAGATCCTTCACGACCAAGCCCTTCCATTGACGAATATCGATGCAATCGACCCTATCGCCGTATCGACAGATGTCAATACGAGGCTTTAGGGTGAGGCCATGGCCCGTCCGCTCCACGTCGTCGAGGCCGAGACGGCGATCTGTTGTCCCTCGGTCCCCGGATCTGTCATTGATGACGGATCCGCCGAGCGACTGGCGCGCATGTTCAAAGCCCTCGGCGATCCGACCCGCGTGAAACTGCTGTCGTTGATTGCTGCCGCCAACGGGGAAGAGGCCTGCGTGTGCGACCTGACCGGGCCGGTCGGGCTGAGTCAGCCGACGGTGTCCCACCACATGAAGCAGTTGGTCGAGGCCGGACTGGTGACTCGGGAGCAGCGGGGCCGCTGGGCCTACTTCTCCGTCGTTCCCGGGGCGCTGGAAGCGTTGGCCTCGGCGCTGAGGTCACAGGGCTGAGGTCACAGGGCTGAGGTCACAGGGCTGAGGACGCCGGTCCAGAGGCGCGGGCCTGGTCGAGATGCGCCTCACGCAGGTCGACGGTCTGGACCACCCAGAAGACGGCGAACAGGGTGAGCAGTCCAACCTCGGTGAACAGCAGCGCGAACTCCCAGGAGCGCAGGACCGCGCCCATCGCGCCCACCAGCACCATGCCGAGGATCACGGCCCAATAGGCCCGGTCGAACTGAGTTCGACTCTGGGTCGCGTTTCCGGCCAGCACTCGCACGCCCCAGTCGGTGTTGAACACCACCGCTCCGGCGAAAGGCGCGAAGGTGAAGATGGCTGCGAGCGCGTGGGCGTTAGCGGCGAACGAGTCGCGGCCGAGCGTCAGCCAGGCGACACCGACGATCCAGGCACCGACGGTGGAGAGCAGTCCGAGGGCGGCCCATCGGCTCGGCCGCCGACCCATCCGTGCCAGTGCGATCAGCACGACCACCAGGCCAGCGGCCAGAATCGTGAGGTAGGTCGCGGCGTTGTTGGTGATGGCGTCGACGTCGGGGGTCCGGCCTTCCTCAGGCGTCGGCACGAAGGCGACCATCGGAGCGGAGATCCCGGCCAGATTGAGGCAGACGTCCTCGGCATCGGTGAATCCACGCAGGGCGATCAGACAGACCCCGATGGCGCACAGTGCGCCGACGAAGACCGGGCCGGCCGGGGTGTAGTAGTAGGCACTGAGTGAGGTCTGCCAGCCGTCGCGGACGGTCTCGATCCCGATCGAGGTCCCGATCGCAGCCAGCAGTGCGAGCAGGGCGGAGCGCAGGTAGCGGTAGGTCGTCACCGCAGCGGGGACCGGCTCCCGAGACGGTGCCATACCTGCAACCTAGTCCGCGCCGGCCCGGCTGGGAAGAGGCCCGATCAGCGCGGTGCCGGCAGCACCCGGTCCGGACTCACCACGATGACAACCCGTTCGGGCTTGGGTTGCAACACTCGGAACCGCTCGGCATACCGCCTCATCGACTCGGCGACCTCGGCAGGGTCCTCGACGACGGTGGCTGTGCCCTCCAGCGTCAGCCAGCGGCCTCCGTCGACCTGGCACAGTGCCACTCGCGCCGACCCCGCGGAGTTCTGGTGCCTGCCGATGTTGCGCGCCTTGACCGAAGTCCGTTGGGTGTTGATCCGAGCGATTCCGCGTTCGGAGTCCCAGGTGAACGCCACCGGCACGACATGGGGGGTGCCGTCAGAGCGCAGGGTGGTCAACGTGGCCATGTGCCGCTCAGTGACGAAGGCCAGTTGGTCGGCGGTCAACTCGATCATGGGTCCAGTCTGACCGACACTCTTTGCCACGCCAGACCCAGATCTCGAGGACCAGCAGGTAATCGGCGAGATCTACGAGGCGCGGGCATCGCATGCGGGCCGCTTATGCACGCCAAAGCGCTCGAACCACGCTGAACACCTACAGCCACCTGTGGTCGACCGCTGAGTACCGGGCGCGGGCCGCCGCATCCTAGTGAACCAGGCCGTCCGTTTGTCGCTTAATAAGTGACAAACGGACCGGGTCGGCCCTATCCTTGGCACTTAATAAAGGACATACGGACATGCCGACTCTCTTCACCACCCCAGACCCAGATCTCGAGGACCAGCAGGTCATCGCCGAGATCCACGCCTTCCGCGCCTCGCTCGCGGACTTCCTTCGCGTGCCCAAGCGTTGGAACGGCCTACTTCGCCGCACGACGACGGCCCGAGCGATCCAGGGCTCCAACACCATCGAGGGGTACACGGTCAGCGACGAGGACGCCGTCGCCGCGGTCGATGACGAGCCGCCGCTCAGCGCGGACGAGGCCACCTGGATGGAGATCCTCGCGTACCGACGCGTGCTGACGTACGTGCTGAACGTGGCGACCGAGCCAGGCTTCGTGATCGACGAGGCGGTCCTTCGGTCCATGCACTTCATGCTGCTCGACCACGACCTCACGAAGACGCCGGGGCGGTACCGCACCAACGAGATCTTCGTGCGCGACGACAAGCCCGGGATCAACGTGTACGAAGGCCCCGACGGCGATCTGGTGCCTGAGCTGATGCGCGCCCTCTCACAGTCGCTCGCCATACCGAGTCTCGACGACCCGCTGGTGCGGGGCGCCATGGCCCACCTGAACCTCGTCATGATCCATCCGTTTCGCGACGGCAACGGGCGCATGGCTCGTGCCTCTCAAACCATGGTGCTGGCGCAAGACCAGGTCGTGGAGCCGACCTTCTCCAGCATCGAGGAGTGGCTCGGCAACAACACGCAGGACTACTACGATGTCCTCGCAGCCACCGGACGCGGATCGTGGCACCCGGACAACGACGCGACCCTCTGGGTGAAGTTCAATCTGCGGGCGCACCACATGCAGGCACAGACGATGCGCCGTCGATTCGATGACGCCGAGACACAGTGGCGCAGAATCGATGAGCTCATCAGCGAACACCGACTGAACGACCGGATCGGCGCCGCTCTCTTCGACGCCCTCCTCGGGCTCAGGGTGACGCGGCCGTCGTACGTGAAGCTCACTGAGCTCGACGAACGCACCGCGACTAGAGATCTCGTAAACGCGGCCGAGCTCGGGCTCTTGGACGCTCGCGGCGAGCGCCGGGGGCGCCACTACGTCGCCGG
>JBPPMQ010000041.1:0-20711 GCA_051306135.1 Nocardioides sp.
GGACTCCGCTGCGGCGGCGCGGCGCAGCTGCACCTCGTAGCTGGCTGGAACGGAAGGAATCGAGCGAGGGTGGGAACGGCTGCGCAGGGCCCCGACCGGGAATGCAGCGGCGTTGGTGTTAGCCGCTGCAGCTCGACGCCGGCGGAGGAGACCAAGGGAGTGATCAGGTGACGAGCCAGACCACGATCCCGGTCGGGATCTACTGGAAACCCGGCGTGTGGGACCTCGCACGATCGGCCTACCTCGCAGACCTGGACACCGACGCCGACTCACCCGGCTCGTTCGTTGGCTGGCTCGCCCAGGCGCTCGAGCTCCACGCCCGGCGCTCACCGCAGCAGCGGGCCGAGCTCGCGGCCGCGGGCGAGAAGCATCCCGCCCTGGTCAGCGTGACCCGCAAGAGCTTCAACAAGAAGCACGACCTGCCCGCCTCGACCATCGAGGCGGTCGAAGACGCGCTCGTGGCCGACCGTCAGGAGCTCGGCCGGATGCTCGCCCGTTCGGTGTTCGCCCAGGAGGCAGTGATCGTCGCGGCCGAGGAGGCCCGCCGGCGCCTGGGCCGCGAGCTGCCGCCGCCACCGCAGAAGCTCAGCAACCGACCGCCGCGGCGCCGGCCTGCCCGGTAGCCGGCGAGGACGACGCCGGCAGTTTGGGTCGGCACCTGGTCCTAGCGTGCTTCCCAGCGCCCCGATCCGGTACCCGAGAGCCGGTCGGGGCGCTTCTGCGTGCACTGGGCCCGCTGCGCCGCCAGCCGGGCTCGAGCGGTGGAAACGACTTCGGCCGATGTGATCGCTGCCGGGCCTGGATGACACGTAGGTGACTGCGGGACCCATCAACGTCTCGCAGTCACCTAGGAGGAAGCCATGTCCACCACCGTCACCTTCGCCGGCAACCTGGCCGAGGCACCGGAGCTGCACCACACCCGGGAGAACAACAAGCCGTTCGTCACCTGCCGCGTCCTGGTCAACCGCCGGGTCCAGAACGACCCGGGGGAGTGGGTCAGCGACGAGCCCACCGCCCACAACGTCAAGATCTTCGGCTCGGCCGCCACGCACGTACACGACAGCTGCGGATCCGGTGACCCGATCTTCGTCCACGGCCTCGAGCGCACCGAGAGCTGGCCGGACAAGGAGACCGGCGAGAAGCGCACCAAGGACGTCGTGGTCGTCGACAACCGCTTCGGCGAGGTCGGCCTCTCGCTCAAGTACGTGTCCGCGCGCATCGACCGCGCCCCACACGCGGCCCAGGCCAGCTGAGGAGGTTCGCTCCGATGGATCTCATCGTTCAGTCCCCGGACGAGCTGCTCGCCGCGGTGCCGCACGTCCTCGGCTTCAAGCCCGAGGAGTCGATCGTCCTGGTGCCCTTCCGGCCCGGACTGCCGATCACCCGCGTCGACCTGCCCCGGACCGCCGCCGATCGCGAGGAGGTCTGGGACGCACTCAGCGGCCCGTACGGCCGCCACGCCCGGCCCGGTGCCCGCCTCGCCATCATCTGCATCACCGAGGACCGCCGCAGCGCCGAGCTGGCCAGCCAGCACCTGTCCAACCGTCTCCAGGACGTCGGCATCACCACCCACATCAGGCTGTGGTCCGACGGCGAGCGCTGGCGCGAGTTCAACACCGGCCAGACCGGGCTGCAGACCCCGTCGACCGCTGAGCGGATCGCGGCCGCGACCGTGCTCACCGGCGCCGCCCAGCCGGCCGCCAGCCGGGGCTCCCTGGCGGCGTCCATGGTCGGCGACCGCGAGCCCATCGCCCAGCTGCTCCCCGCGGCCCGAGCCGCGGCCGCGGCGAACACTCCCGCCCTCGAGCGGGACTGGGCCCTGGACCGCCTCGAGCAGTTCCACACCGACGGCAACCGGCTCTCCGACGTCGACGGCGCGCGGATGCTGGTGGCGCTGGAGACGATCAGCACCCGGGACGCGCTCTGGGAGGACATGAGTCGGGAGAACTCCACCTCCCACATGGCCATCTGGACCGACCTCACCCGCCGCGGCCCGGACGAGGTCCGCGCGGCGCCGGCCTCCATGCTCGGCTTCGCCAGCTGGCTGCACGGCGACGGCGCCAAGGCCTGGTGCGCGCTCGACCAGGTGCCCGTCGACCGGCCCTACTCCATGGCCGCCATCGTGGCCTCGGCCTTGCAGAACGGCATCCACCCCCGCGAGTGGGAGCGATACCAGACCCAGATGCGCGACATCGCCGCCGACCTGGACGAGTCCTTCGTCCCCAAGCCACCCGGCCAGCAGCGCGACATCCCGGGCACGCAGCCCGTCACCGACCGCCCGGCCCCGGGCCGCTGAGGAGGACCGCGATGAACCACGACGACGACACCCCGGTGCAGCACAGCGCGACCGAGCGACAGCTGCGACGCCTGGTCGTGCCCGAGCCCGCGGCCTACGCCGCCGACAAGCGCCTTGACGTCATTCACGAACCCGACCTCGACCTGCTGTGGGGAGGCCAGGAATGAGCACCCCTCGCACCGACGTCGACGAATGGGTGCTCGCGAGCGCGGCGGAGGTCACCCGGAATGTTGCACGCCACGGCGTGCCCATCACGTGGTCGGAGGCAGCGGAACGGCTGCGACGCACCGCCGAACTGTTGTCCGCGCCGGTTTTCGTCATCGACGACGGCGGCACGTTCACTCCGTTGCCCCAGCAGGAGATTCCCCGGTGGCAGGAGACCGGGTTCGCAGAGTCTGTCGCCTGCGCTGCCGTTCACTACGCAGGCCAGCCCTACTACCCCGAGAACCCCCAGACCTCGCGAGTCGAGCTCGCGATTCCCTGGGACACCGCAACTGCGCTTGTGCATCTGCTCAGCGCACTCTTGGTTGCGCGGCTCACCGGCCCCACTCCCAGCTGCAACCAGGAACAAGTTGAAGCGGCGCAGCTGCTGAACAGGCTCAGCGCCGACGTGGCCTTCGAGTTCTCGCGTGACGACGACGCACTCCTGGGCGACGAGGAGAAGGTGGGGGAGCGCGTTTACCTCCTGATGCAATCCTGCGATGTCTGGCAGGCACTGGACCTCCTGGGCAACGGGAGGGAAGCGCTCCGGCTCGCCGGCGTAACGGACATGGAGATCTTGGACCTCACCCTTTGGGAGGCCCGCTGCTGGCTGTTCGGACCCTACGAGCAGGCGTCATGAGCACCCCGCACGCCGACGTCGACGACGCCGACAGGTTGGCCCGCGTCAAGCTGAGCAGTGCCATCGAGCCCGGCGACCTGCGCGTCACCGGGCTGGTCGGCGAGCTCGGCGCCGTCAAGGTCCTCGACTACCTCGAGGCCGCCGGCGAGGTAGAGAATCACTGGGGCTTCACCATCGGCCACGAGCTCGCCCACGTCGATCCCGGCAAGGTCCTCGAGCAGGCCGTCGATCGGGGCATCCGGTTCGTCATCCCCGGCGATGCCGAGTGGCCCGACCGCCTCGCGGGCCTGCGTGGCGCCGGCGCACTGCACGATCGCGGCGGCGAACCAGTCGGGCTGTGGATCAGGGGAGCCGGCGACTTGAACCGGCTCGCAGCTAACGCGGTGGCCGTGGTTGGGTCGCGCGCCGCGACAAGCTACGGCACACATCAGGCGACCGAGCTGAGCCGGGACCTCGCGACCATGGGCCACACCGTCGTCAGCGGACTCGCGTACGGCGTGGACCAGGCAGCGCACCGCGGCGCCCTCCTCGCCGGCGGCCCGACCATCGCCGTCATGCCCTGCGGGGTCGACCGGCCCTACCCGGCCGCGCACGCCCAGCTGCTCGAGGCGATCGCCGACCGCGGCCTGGTTGTCGCCGAGGCGCCACCGGGAACCGCGCCCACCCGCGCCAGGTTCCTCGCCCGAAACAGGATTGTCGCCGGCCTGACCGAAGGCACCGTGGTCGTCGAGGGCGCCATCCGCAGCGGCACCCTCAGCATGGCCCGGTGGGCCGAGGCCATGCACCGGCCCGTCATGGGCGTCCCGGGGCCCGTCACCAGCGCCGCCTCGGCCGGTGTGAACCAGCTGATCCGGCTCGGCCAGGCCAGCATGGTCACCACCGCCCAGGAGGTCATCACCGACCTCACCACCCACGCCTACTCGGCGGCGAGGGATCACCTCGACGAGTCCTTCGTCCCCGGGCCGGTGCGCTCGCCGCAGGGCCAGGCCCCGAGCTCGATCGCGCCGGCCTCCGCGCCTCGACGATGAGCCCAACCGCGCCCCTGTGGATAACCCGATGTCGCCGGTGTCCACTCCTACGCTGCTGAACTGACAAGGAGGCAACACCGATGATCAACCTGACCGACCCGCCCGCCGCGCCGGCCGTCCGCGTCGACTGGATCTGGACCGTGAGCGTTGAGCGCGTCCTGGAGGGCCCGCCGGACCTGCTCAGCTGGGCGAGCTGACCAGCTGCTCGTGACAAGCGAAATGCGGCTCCGCCGCGACGTCGACGCGCTCTGCCCGACGCCGCGGCACCGCGACGGGCCCGGCAGCCTCCAGGCCGCCCGGGCGCACTGCCGCGAGCAGCTCGAGGAGGCCGGCTGGACCGTAGAGGAGCGGACGTTCCTCCCGCGGCCGGCGCTGCGGCTCTCTGACGCCGGGCACCCGGTCTCGCCCCTGGCCATGCGCTGGATGTCCGACCTCGAGGGCGCCAACCTACTCGCGACACCACCAGGGCATCCTGGCCACCAGGCCGGCGACGTCTTGCTCGTGGCACACCTCGACACCGTCCGCTGCAGCACCGGCGCCGACGACAACGCCTCGGGCGTCGCCGTGACACTCGAGGTCGCCCGTCAGCTGCGAGGGCGCGCGACCACCGCGTGGTGATCGCGCTCGTCGACCTCGAGAAGCTGTGGCACCTCGGATCCCGTGAGCTCGCCCGCACGCTCCCGCGCCCGGGCCTGGTGGTATGCCTCGACGCCGTCGGCTTCTTCGACGAGCGGCCGCGGACCCAACGCCTCCCTGCCGGCCTCGGGCTCCGTTTCCCGGCACTGGCCCGCCAACTGCGCATGAATGAGCACCGCGGCAACTTCCTGCTGGCCGTCCACCGCAGATCATCGGCGGCCTTCGTGACCTCCTGGGAGCGCGCAGCCACCGCGGCCGGTCTGCCCGCAGCCCAGCTACGCGACCCGCGCTGGAATGGCCGCGGCCAGCGGATCACGCACTGGGTCAACCCGTTCCTGATGGATCTCGACCGATCCGACCACGAGCCGTTCTGGCGCCGCGGCATCCCCGCCGTGCTGCTCACCGGCACAGCGACTCTCCGCAGCCCGCACTACCACCGCGACTCCGACACCCCGGACACCCTCGACTACGCCCGGCTCGCCCAGGTCGCCGACTCCCTGGCCGCCACGCTTCCCGGTGCCCCGGCCGACCTCGGTCTCGCCGAACGGCGCTAGCCGACCTGGCCGGTCCAGTTCGGGTCGACCGGGACCGGGATAAGGTCCTCGACCGGCAACCAGTCCATCTTGACGACCGGCTTGAGCGCGGCATCGTCGTGCCAGACGACCAAGGCCTCCCAGCGTCGGGCCTCGCGCTTCCAGTCGAGGATGAGCCCCCGAGACGGCTTGAGCCGGCCCGTGTTCCTGATCAGCACGAACCGCACGTCGCCGTACGGTCGCCACGCGTCGTTCTTCGGCGGGTTGGCAGACACGACATCACTCAGGTGGTGAGCAGCTCGGCCGGCACCCACTCCTCGACCGTGGCCCACCGCCCAGGCCGCAGCTGAGCCACGTAGACGACTCGGCCCTCCCACAGGTGGCCAGCGCGGCGCCACTCCAGTAGCAGGCCCGGGCGTGGCTGCGACGCGTCGACGGGCACACTGACCCAGCAGTGTCGCCCGGGGTGATCCTGTCCTGCGGCCGCGCTGCTGTTGGCCGGCGGCCGCGCTGGCTCTTGGGCCTGGTCGACGCGCACACGGTCCTTCAAGGGGATGCCCGCCCCGCGCCCGTAACCGCCCGCCATGCCTCCCAGAGTAGAACAGATGTTCGACCAGCGCCGCCGGAGCGGGTTCGTACGCTAAATGAGTGCCAACCCGCTGGGAGCCCATGCTGGCCAAGCCTGCAGCCACGCTGCCGGCCGGCTCGGCTCTGCCCGGCGGCACCGTCTACGAGCCCAAGTGGGACGGCTACCGGGCCATCCTCGAGCGGACACCTGAGGGCTGTCGGGTGTGGTCCCGCAACGGCGCGGACCTCACCGCCGGCTTCCCCGACATTGTCGGCGCCGCATGTGAGCAGTTGCAGCCGGGCACCGTGGTCGACGGCGAGCTCGTGGTGTGGAGCGCGGGGCGCCTGGACTTCGCCGCTCTAGCCCCGCGTCTGGCCTACCGCGGCCGCCGCCGGCCACCAGCTCAGCTGGCGCCTGCGACCTTTCTGGCCTTCGACCTACTGGCCGCCGACGACGCCGACGTGCGGGGGAAGCCGTTGCGAGTGCGGCGATCGCTGCTCGAGCAGCGCGCCGGGACCTGGCAGCCGCCGCTGCAGTTGACCCCGCAGACCGCCGACCCCGCCCAGGCGAGGCGGTGGCTGGAGGAATACGCCGCGGCCGACGTCGGCGTTGAGGGCCTGGTCGCCAAGGGCGCCAGCCAGCGATACCTCCCCGGCCAGCGAGGCTGGGTGAAGCTGCGGATCCACAACACACGGGAGGCCACCGTCGGAGCAGTCATCGGTCCAGTCGAAGAGCCGGTGCGGCTGATCCTCGGCCTGGTCGACGCCGCCGGCCGCCTTCGGGTTGCCGGTGCGACCCATCCGCTCAGCGCACGGGAGTCGGCCGAGCTCGCCGCAGTCCTCGTCGGCGCCGACGACCACCCGTGGCCGCTCGAGCTCAGCACCCGCCAGCTGGGTCAGTTCAGCCGCGAGCCCGTGGCGATCACCCGAGTCGAGCCCACGGTGATCGTCGAGGTCGAGGCGGACACCGCGTTTGAGCACGGACGGTGGCGGCATCTCACCCGCTACCGCCGGCTGCGCCTAGACCTCTCCCGCTGAGGACGACCCTCTGCGGTCGACCCCCTTCGGCCGGGGTCTGCCTCAAACTCGCCAGGCTGGGTCGGTCGGTTGCCGTAGTTTCTGGACATGGAGACTCAGGGCCGTGCATCGATCCGTTTCACCTTGAACGGGCAGCGCCACGAGTTGTCCCGTGACGACGTGGAGAGCCGGCTGGCCGACGTTGCACCCGACGCGATCCGCAAGCACGCCGTGAGGGTCAACGGCATCTGGTTCCCGGTCATCCAGGTGTTTGAGGCCGCTACCGGGATCCCTCGATCGGAGTTCATTTCTCACACCGCCCGCCGGCACCTGGCGGCGCTCGGGTACGAGGTCGCCGGCCACATCGAGCCGCGCACGGAGTCGCAGGCGGCAGGCCGCGCGGTCACGCCGCCGGCTGTTGCGGCCCTCCCGCGCGACCTCGAGCGGCCAGCGGAGCTGGCGGGGGAGTGGCACACCGAGGCCAACGTTCAGGCGTCCCTGGTGACCGCACTGGCGGCCGACGGATGGCGGATCCTGTCGGTGGCCAACACCGCGACCAAGGAGCACGGCATTGACGTGATCGCATCCCGGGACGGCCAGACGGTCGGGGTCGAGGTGAAAGGGTTCCCCAGCCGCGGCTACGCCGACCCAGCTCGGGCCGGCGAGGTCAAACGCACCAGTCCGAGCACGCAGGCCGGCCACTGGTACTCCCAGGCTGTCCTGGCCGCGATGCGGCTGCGCGGCAAGGAGCCGACGTGGCGCAGCGTCGTCGCGCTTCCCGACTTCCCGCGCTACCGCGACCTGCACGCCGAAACGGCCGGGTCGCTCGCCGCGGCGCAGATCGAGGTGTGGTGGGTCGACCAGACCGGCGCGGTGCACCGACCATGACCGCCGCCCGCTGGTACGCGAGGCCGGAGGGCGAGGGGCTGACGCTCCGGAAGCCCCCGCGACTGGCCAGCTGGAACAAGGCCACCGACCCCGACCAGGTCCGGCTGCGCGAGTACCTCGAGGACACCGCGGAGCTGCTGGCACCCGCGATGGTCAGCGGCCCTTGCGTGCTCCGCCTCGACGTCGGGCTGCCAACTGGCCGCGACCTCATCGACATGGCTGACCTGGACAACTACGCCTTCCCGCTGGCACGCACCTCCGGAGCGAGTACCTGGTCTCGGTGTGGTGCACAAAGCGGCACGCGGACACCTCGAGCGTCCTCGTTGCCCCCGCGCACGAGACGCCGGCACCAGCAGTGACCTACACCGTGCGCACCACCGCGTCTTCCCAATCCAACGCCTACAAGGAGCAGGTGCGCGCCGCTGTCACCGGCGCCGCTGAGCTCCCCGCCGGCGCCGTCAAGCTGCAGCTCGCCTTCGTCGTCGGCCCGCAACACAGGGCTCAGCGTCTGGAAACCCACGATCGACGCACTGGACCCCCTCCTCGGACGCACCGGACCCGACCGCGACTGGCACCCCAAGGACGGCCGGATCACCGAGCTCGGCCTGCACGTCGGTGTCGACCCCTCGATCGGCCACGACGTCGAGGTGACCATCGCCACCAGGGACCTCCACCTGCCACGCCCCTAGCACAAATGTTCGATGTCAACAGCGTGCCGCCGGCTTCGCTGGTGGAGGGGCTTGACGACCACAGAGAGTGAAACTCCGCTACGGCCACGAGGTGCGGACATTGCTCGGAATCATCGACGCCGATCGGGGCCAGATCCGAGTGGCCGCGCGAAAGCATGCCCGATTGCTTGCGCGGTGTATACACACCACCTACTATCGGTGTATGAACACCTCGGGGTGCTGTCTTTGCGAGAACCTTCCTGCGGACTTCGCCGTCGGCATCGACCACCATCCGCAGTGTCCGGCGGGGCATCGCTACGTCGAACGACCCGGAGTCAGCATCTCCGGGAAGCCCTGCGGGCGGTGCGGTCTTGGCCCGCAGATGCACAGTCGTTGACCGCGGTTCGCCTCGTCCGACACGTGAAGCTCGTTCCGCGAGACCGGAAGGGCGACTACCTCGTCGCTCGAGACTGGTGTATGAACAGGAGCTGTAGACTGCGGCGTGTGCCGAACAAGCCCAAGACGCCGATCACGGGCTTCCGCATCCCTCCTGAGCTTAAGGTCAAGGCTTCCCAGCGCGCGGCGAAGGAAGGCAAGACGCTGACTGACGTCGTGGTCGAGAGCCTCGAGCGCTACGTCAAGAAGGGGCGTCCTTCGTGACGACCTCGTGCGGGGACACGACCACAACCTGATCGCGGCATGAAGGAGACCGTGCCGCGATCGGCACCAATGTTGCGGACTCCATGCCCGTTGTTGTCCGCCCTTCGGTGTGGCGTCGCGGCACGCCTGAATTTACCTGTCGAGCCCCAGGCCGATTTCGGTTCGCCTACACGATCCCCGTCATCGGCAACTCCTGGTGCGGGTTGTCCGGCGACTCGATCTCCTCACCGGCGGCCACGAAACCGCTACCCTTGACCGCGCGGATTTTCTCTTCAGCTGTGGCTAGATACTGCGGAGAGACGTCGATACCGATGAACTTGCGGCCGAGCGCTCGTGCGGCGACGCCGGAATTTCCGCTGCCGACAAACGGGTCGAGCACAACGTCCCCCACATCGGTTGTGAGGGAGATGCATCGGCCGGGCAAGGCCACCGGGAACTGCGCCCCATGACCGCCGCCCGTCGACGTGGGCAGCACCCAGACATCCGACAGTTTGTCCGGCTCATAACCCACAGCCCTCCCACCGAGCGCCGTACGCACTCGCCGATAGGCCGTCTTGTCGAACTTGGGTGTGCGCGTCGGAGCTAGGTGCAGGACGTACTCCAGTCCCCGGCTGACTCGCGAGTTCTGCGGCTCGGGCAGGCTGCTCTGTTTTGCCCACGTGATGATGCTCTTGACGTAGTAGCCGATCCGACTGGCGCGCTCCGCAACGCGCGACGGGATCATGCACTGCTCTCCGTCTTTGAGGTATGAGTGGCCTGCGCTGTAACGGCGAGCGTCATGGTCGTGCCACGTGCGGTTGTCCTTGCCCTGCATCGCGCGCAGCGCTTCAACCGCGTTGCCGCGGATCTGGGTGCGCGTGTTGTACGAGTCCATCAGGTTCCACCAGACCGAGGCATCATCCTTCAATGCCGGCCGGAGGAGGTACAGGATCTCGGTTGTGTGACGGATGAAGCCGTCGGGCGTCTGCTCGTGGCCGTAGGCGCAGGTCTCGCCGTCTGCCCAGCTGACCAGCTTTGATTCCTCGTACATCCGAAGGCCCCAGTACGGCGTTGAGGTGATCACACACTGGATGGATCCTGGGTGCACCCGGCCGAGGACATCAGTCACGTTGCCTTCAGCCAGGGTGTACGTCTTCACCTCCAATGGCTCCTCGTCGCCAGACTTGATGGCGCGGCGGCACAGGTAGTCGAGCACCTTGGAGCGAGGCACGAAAGTCTCGGCAAAGGCGTCTTGATCGAGAAGGGTCAGCACGTCGGGTACCGACAATCGGTCGACTCGCCCCAGAACCTTTCGGATGAAGGTCTTGGACATGCCGACAAGCGGAGCAACCTGGTCGATGCCGAACGTTTCGTCCCGCTGCCGCCAGGCCTCGCGATCGAGGGAAGCCACTGGCGTGTGAGGCTTGATATCCGGCAGCGCTGGCCGCTTGGTCGGCTGAAGCAAGGGAAGCTCCTTCTGATCTTAGTGACACCTTGCCATCCCCGGACCCTGCCAGCCGCCACCGACACTCTGGTCACTCGATGGTCGGGTCGCCGGCCGAACCGAACTCTAGACTCGCGAGCATGCTGATCGACGCCCCGGGTGCACCGGTACGAATGGGAGTTCGCTGATGCCGCGTTGCTCCGAGGCCGCGCTGGAGACCGCCCTGCGCCAACTCAGCGAGCACGCCGCCAGCGGCAGGGCCCGCGCCAACTGGATATCGACGTATCTGGTCGCCCAGCGAATGGCGACGGCTGGCTATCCAATGACGATCAACGGCGCGAACTCTGGCGTCGATGACGTCTTCGTCCTGCTGCCCAACAATCCCCACGGCCGGAGCAACCCCTTCGTCGACCTGGGGTCGGACTACCGCTGGGGCCAGGTTGAGGCGTCGGGGCGCAAAACGGTATGGAACACCGGTACCCGCAACGGGGCGCAGCGTGTGCTGTTCGATCAGGACCACTTCAGCAACGGGCTGCTCCCGAACGCCATCACCATCCTCCTCAACCACCTCGGGACCGAGGAGCCGCTCCCCGCGCGCGACGCGCTGGCCGTGCTACTGACCCGCAACCAGAACTGGGCTACGGAGCCGACCCGAGCCGAAATGGTTGACGCCGCAGCGGCGTTCCTCGGCATCCCCGTCCAGGACTTCGAACGCCTGACCGAAGACGTCGAGCTCGAGGTGCCGGTCCTGGGCGACCCCGAGTGGTCGCCGGCGCTGCTCGAGGCCTCCGAGCTGGGTCCGCCGCGCGACGACGACCAGGGCGGCGGTCTGACCGCACCCGGCGAGGACATTCCGATCGAGTCCGTCGAGGAGCTGCCCGAACAGTTTCGACGGTTCTTGGCTCAGTACGGCATCGCGACCGGCGGCGAGGACGAGCTCCTGGATCTGCTGGCGGCGACGCTGTCGTCGCAGTTCGTCATCATGGCGGGCCCGAGTGGAAGCGGGAAGTCGCTGACCGCCTCGGCCTTGGCGGCGTTCTTCGCACCGCAAGGTCGTCGTGGTCGCCTCGACTCGTCCCGCCTGCTGGCCAAGCCGCAGGAGTTCTTCGGGTTTTACTCACAGTTGGCTGGCGGCAAGTTCGTCGCCAACGAGCCCTTGCTGACCCTGCTCGAGCTCGAGAACGGTGAGAACCCGACCCCGCCAATGATCACGGTCGAGGAAGCCAACCTCTCCCCGATCGAGGGCTACCTCTCCCCGCTGGTCCACGGGCTCGGCGGCCTCGAGACGTCGTCCCTGCCCATCCGGCTTCATACGCAGGCCGACAGTGTCGAGTCCCAACTCGACGACAAGCTTGTGCCACCGGTGCTGGAGCTCGGACCGTACCCTCGGATCTTCGCCACGCTCAACGTCGACGCCGAGTCGCCCGCGCCAGCGCGCAAGGTCGTCAGCCGCGGTTGCGTCATCCTGCTGGAGACGCCTGACTTCGACACCGCGCTTGCTGCCGCAGGCGCGCTGGCTCATCCGTCGATCGAGGAAGCAGCCGGTCCCGCATCGGCCCTGATCGGACGGCCGACCATCGCCCTCCACCGTTACGTGGCGTCCGGCAGCAATGTCTTTGAGCAGGCGCTGAGTGAGCGCGCCGCAATGCTGCGCGACAAGCTTGGGGTGGACGTGATCGCGCACCGCCAACTCCAGCGCAGTCTCATGTACATGGCTTGGTACGTGGAGCTCTCCGGCGAGGTGGACCCGGACCAGGGTCAGCCTGCGGTCGAAGCTGCCGCCGACAACGCCATCTTGCACTTCGTGCTGCCTAGCTTGCCGGCGGCCCAGTTCGAGAAGGCGCTCGAGGCCCTCGACGACGGCAACCGCACTGGCGTGCTGGCGCGGCGGTTGTCGCGCCTGCGGATGATCCTGTCTGAGCACCAGTTCGGTCCGCCGCCCGACTTCTGGGGAGCTCTGAGCTGAGCCTGCAGATCCAGTACCTCCGCAATGGCCGGACGATCGCGCATGTCACAGTCGCCGGTCGTCTGCTGACGCCCTTCCTTCCCTACGGACTGACGCTCGAGGAGGCGCCCGGAGGCTTCGTCATCCACGAGCCAGCCGACCGGTCGATCACCGGCCAACTCACCCTGCCGAGCTTCGTCGACGGTCAGCTGACCATGACGGACCTCAACGTGCCGTCCAACGGCCGGTTCTCGCAGGAGGATCTCCACCTGCTCTGGGATGCAGGCGCCGAGCTTGCTCGGTGGCAGGCACGCATGGCGATGGCCCGCCGGACGGGCACCTTCGGCAGTCCGGAGGTGGCGGGCACCACGGACAGGCTGCGCGACTGGCGCTCCCTGGAGCTATGCGCGCATGACGCGGCCGTCCTCATCGGGCGCTGGCCGACGCGAGTCGACCGACGCTCCACATGGCTTCCCATCGGTGTCCCAGGCGGCGTCGAGGACGTGCCGCTCACCGCCCAGGAAGCCACGGAGCGCGGGTACGTCGTCGAGCAGGACGACGTCCTCGCGATCACCCAAAGCGCGCGCTGGGTGGGGGACCGGCGGCCGCTCCGTTCAGTCAGCGTGGCGGCCATGGCGTGGGCCGTCATTCAAGTCGTTCGGCAGACGGTGCCGAGCGACCAGATGCTTCTGATCAAGTCGTTGGTGAATCCCATAGCAACGGTGGCACAGTTGGCTGCGACGCCGGCTGGCCATCGCGACCCAGACGCCTCGTCCTGGCCGATCCCGTTCGTCAATTTCGTGGCGTCGTGCATGCGCGTCATCGCGGACCTACAGTCATCGGAGCGCGGCCGAGGAGTGGTGCCTCTCCTCGACACCGACGAGCTCTACGAGGCGTGGCTCGCCATCGAGGCTCGGGACGCGCTCGACGCCCATCTCGGTGGGCAGATCATGGCGGGCTCGGACGCGCTGGCCGCCTGGGAGCGAGACGACATCGTCTACGAGCTGTGGGTCAAGCCGAGCATCCCGAGGGCAGGGCGTACCTTCGGCAATGCCACCTTCCTGGCCCTGGTGGCAGAACTATTGACCCCTGACCTCATCCTCAGCGCATCCCGGGACGATGAGACGGCCGTCCACGTCCTCGATGCCAAGTCATGGGCACAGATGCTTCCCGAGCAGGCGCTGGAGCAGAGCGCCAAGTACCTCTACGGAATCCGACGTGAGTCGGATGTGCTGCAGGTGTCGGCCATCGCGGGAGTCGATCTGGTGACCTGCGCTCCTCCACCGACTGCTCCCCGAACCGCGGCATCTCGTGTCCGGGTGCTCGGAGCGACGCCGACCAGGGGGTCGGCCGCCCTGCACCTGCGCGTTTCGGAGGTAGCCGATTTGCTGGCGACAGAGATCGAGGCCCGCGAGCGACTGGCCTCGGGCTACTAAGGAGGAGCGACCTCATGGCCCGGCCCCGGACGTGGAATGCAACGCTCACTGCCGCGTGCCACGAAGCCGTCCTGGCCGTACGTCTCTACAACGATGCAGGCGAGCCGCGAGCTTTCGAGGGCTTCTTGGTGCACATGCATATGGCCTGGCTCTACATGCTGCACGCGCGCTTCACCCGCGACGGCACTGAGTTCCGTTACCGAGACCGGTTACAGCCCCACCGGTTCGTCAAGGTCGACGGCGAGTACAAGCGTTGGGAGCTCACCCGCTGTGTCGAAGAGCGCTGGCCCAATCAGGATGATCCGGTGCGCAATAACATCGAGTTCTTCATCGCCTTGCGCAACCGGGTCGAGCACCGGCACGCGGCGGCTGACGCGAGCTTGGCGCTTGGCGTCGCCGGGCACGCTCAAGCCCACCTCCTGAACTTCGAAGAAGAGCTGGTGAAGACATTCGGTGACCGCTACTCGCTGGCCACCAGTCTTCGCTTTCCGGTGTTCGTCGGATCATTCACCACTGAGGGGACCGAAGCCTTGACTCGCCTCCGGGCCCGGCTCCCCACAGACCTCCGGCGGTTCATTGCTGACTTCCACGACGGGCTCTCCGATGACCTGACACGCGACTCGCGGTTTGAGATACGCCTGCGCGTCGTTCTGGAGCAGGTGCAGCGCGACGCCGACGCTCTCGCGATTCAGTTCACCCGCTGGGACGATCTGACCGAGGAGCAGAAGCAACTGGTGACCGAGCTGGGGCGCAGGGGGCAGGCCATCGTGCGAGAGCAGAAGCGACCGGTTGTGGGGCATGGGTTACTCCGGCCTCAGGAAGCGGAACGTGAAGTCGCGGCGGCCATCCCCTTTGAATTCAACAGCAACCACTTCCTACGGGCGCGACAGATCAAGGGCATCCGTCCTGCGTCCGGCGATGCCCACCCCGAACGCACGGACGAGCGGTACTGCCTCTATGACGAGTTCTCGCGAAGCTACGGCTACACCAAGGCATGGGTGAAGTACCTGGCGAAGAAGTGTTCGACTAAGCAGGGGTTTAGGGAAGCTACCGGGCGCGAACCCAGGCTGCTGCGCGAGTCGAAGAACGGCCGGGGACATTGGAGTGGCACGGACGGGGAGTTCATGAGCCGGGAGTAGTGGGGGAGCGGCCTGCCCGGATCGCGGCCATGAGCGAGCGCTGCCGCGTCAGCTTCGAGCGCGGCCCGGAGTGCGGTGGCCCACTGGCGGTTGATCTCGTCAGACTGTCTTTCGCCGGACGACGTGGGTTGCCATTCAGGTGGGATCTCGAGGTGCCGTCGCGCGGCTATGCCTTCGATGGTCCTGCGACGGTCACGCACAAGTCGTTCGTAGGTGACGTCGTTCGGTTTGGCCCCGTGGCTGTCGACCATGACTGCCACGCCACGTTGTGCACCCCGATCGTCGAGTCTAGATCTTTCATCTGGCTCAGGTCCTCCTCGGGCGACCGCACCGTTACGTCGCCCGGGTGCCAGAAGCCGGTCTGTTCCGCGCGGGTGGGGCAGATCCGTACCGCTGCGGTCGAGGAACTCGAGCACACGCACGAGCCGGGCTCTCGTCCGAGCGAACCTCTGTGGATGTCAGTCGGCGTTACTAGAGTCTGAGTCCAGCGAAGGGACATCCGATGATCGTGTCGAACAACGACATCCTGTGGTCGGCCAGCGACCTCACCAGGGCAGCGGAGTGCGAGTTCTCCCTGCTCCGTCAGCTCGACGTGAAGCTCGGTCGGATCCCCGCGGCCAAGATCGCCCTCGACCCCCTCATGGACCGCATCGCCGAGATCGGCCTCGAGCACGAAGCCCGCGAGCTGGCCCGCCTCAGCAGGGGTCTGGCGCCGTACGACGCGGCGACGGGCCGCGGCGTCTGCCTCATCGACTACCCCCAGCCCTACACGCCCGCGATCCTGTCCGAGCGTCGCGGCGAGACCCTCGCCGCGCTCGAGGCCGGCGCCGACCTGGTCTGCCAGGCGGCGTTCTTCGACGGGAGTTTCCACGGGTTCGCCGACTTCCTCATCCGCGACGGCGACGCCTACCGCGTCTGCGACGCCAAGCTGTCCCGGAACGAGCGGCCAAAGGCCCTGCTCCAGCTCGCGGCGTACGCCGACCAGCTCACGGCAGCCGGCATCCCGCTGACCGACGACGTCGAGCTGCTGCTCGGCAACGGCCGCCACGTCAGGTTCCCCCTGAGCGATCTAGCGCCGGTGTTCCGGGAGCGCCGCGAGCGGCTGCTCGACCTGCTGCACGGACACCAGGCCGCTGAGTCGCCGGCCGAGTGGGGGATGTCGGGCGTGCTCGCCTGCGGCCGCTGCGATGTCTGCAGCGAGGAGGTCGCCGCCGCCAACGACCTGCTGCTCGTCGCCGGGATGCGGATGACCCAACGCCGCAAGCTGATGGATGCCGGCATCGCCACCATCGACCAGTTGGCCGCGGCCACGTCGGGCGTCGACGGAATGTCCGCCTCGATGTTCACCACGCTCCAAGCGCAGGCAGCGCTCCAGGTCGCCGGTGGCACCGAGGAAGCACCCGTCACCGCCGACGTCTTCTGCCCCGACCACCTCGCCGTGATCCCCGCTCCGTCTCCCGGCGACCTGTTCTTCGACTTCGAGGGCGACCCGATGTGGAACGACGGGAACCCCGACTGGTGGGGCTTGGAGTACCTCTTCGGTGTCACCGAGGTGCCCGAGCCCGGCGCCGAGTCTCCGTTCACCCCGTTCTGGGCCCACGACAGGGCGCAGGAGAAGCAGGCGCTCGAGGACTTCATCGAGTTCGTACGGGTCCGCCGCGAGAAGCATCCCGACCTGCACATCTACCACTACGCGGCGTACGAGAAGTCCGCACTGCTGCGGCTCGCGGCCAAGCATGCGACCTGCGAGGCCGCCGTCGACGAGCTGCTCTCCGCCGGCGTCCTGGTCGACCTGTATGCCGTCGTGCGCGGCGCGATACGGGTCTCCGCGCCGTCCTACAGCATCAAGAAGCTCGAGCCCCTCTACATGGGCGACGACCTGCGTGAGGGCGACGTGACCGACGCGGCGGCCTCGATCGTCGAGTACCACGCCTTCTGCCAGACCCGGGACAGCGGCGATACCGAGGGTGCCGCGAAGCTGCTGGCCGAGATCCGCGACTACAACCGCTACGACTGCGAGAGCACCCGCCGGCTGCGTGACTGGCTGCTCGAGCGGGCCGCCGAGCACCGTGTGGCGCCGCGCGCCGCTGAGGTGGCGGAGACGAAGCCTTCCGAGCTTGAGTTGACGCCGCTCGAGGTCCAGCTGCGCGAGGGACTGCCCGAGACCGGGCGCACCCCGGACGAGCAGGCGAGGGCGATGCTGGCCGCGGCGATCGGCTACAACCGGCGCGAGCACAAGCCGTTCTGGTGGGCCCACTTCGACCGGCTGTCCTCGGCGCTGACCGACTGGCGCGACGAGCGCGACGTCTTCGTCGTGGAGTCGGCGGACGTGATCAAGGACTGGGAGAAGCCGACACCGCGGTCGAGTCCCCACCGCCACGTGAGGTTGCTCGGGCACTGGGGTGCGGGCAGCGTAGTGCGCGACGGCAACCAGGTGAGCACCGTCTACGCGAACCCCGTGAACGGAGCGCACGACGTACCCGCCAACGCCTCGCTGGGCTGCTCGCGCAGCGGAGTCGTGGTCGTCTCCCGTGGACACGACCTCGACGGCCGCGACGTCCTGGTGGTCGACGAGACACTGACCAGGGACTGTGCGCCCTACGACCAGCTTCCCAACGCCGTCGTTCCCGGGCCGCCGCCAGGCACTGGTGGCATCGACGCAGCCGTCCAAGAACTGGCCGACGCCGTGCTCGCCCACGGACTACACGCACAACCCGGACTCGACGTCCTGCGCCGCACACCACCCCGCCTCAGTGGCGGAGGACTGCCGCGCGGTGGGGACTCGGTCGACGACATCTTCCACGCTGTGCGCGCCGTGGACCGCTCGTACGTCGCCATCCAGGGACCGCCTGGCGCCGGCAAGACGTACGTCGGGTCTCACGTCGTGGCACGGTTGGTCCGCGACCATGGCTGGAAGGTCGGGGTGGTCGCCCAGGGCCACGCGGTGGTGGAGCACATGCTCGACGCGATGGTGCAGGCCGGGCTGCCCGGCTCGGTGGTCGCCAAGAAGGTCGGCGACGTCGGCGCGTCCCGCGCCTGGACCGGGATCAAGGACAGTGACTACGCGAAGTTCCTCGAGGAGAACAGCGGCTGCGTGGTCGGTGGCACCGCATGGGACTTCGTCAACACCAAGCGGATCGACCGGGACTCGCTGGACCTCCTGGTCATCGACGAGGCCGGTCAGTTCTCGCTCGCGCACACGCTCGCCGTCTCAGTGGCAGCGCAGAGGTTGCTGCTGCTCGGTGACCCCCAGCAGTTGCCGCAGGTCAGTCAGGGCATCCACCCGGAACCCGTCAACGACTCGGCGCTGGGATGGCTCATCGGCGAGCACGCGACGCTGCCTGAGGACTTCGGCTACTTCCTCGACCTCACCTGGCGCATGCACCCCGACCTGGCCGAGAAGGACTCGAAGCTCTCCTACGAGGGCCGCCTCCAGGCGCATTCCCGCACGGCCGAACGCGACCTGGCAGGCGTGGAGCCCGGCCTGCGCGTCGTACGCCTCGACCACCAGGACTGCTCGGTCGAGTCGATGGCGGAAGCCGACGAGGTGGTCCGCCAGGTGGAGAGTCTGGTCGGTACGCCGTGGACCGCGCCCGACCTCTTCGAGGGCACGCGGCCGCTGATCGCCGAGGACTTCCTCGTCGTCGCGCCCTACAACGCCCAGGTGCACGCGGTCCGCCGGGCGCTGGACGAGCGTGGCTTCGCCGACGTGCTGGTCGGCACGGTCGACAAGTTCCAGGGCCGAGAAGCAGCCGTCGTCATCGTGTCGATGACCGCATCGTCGGTCGCCGACGTACCGCGTGGCATTGGCTTCCTGCTCGACCGCAACCGTGTCAACGTCGCGATCTCGCGGGGGCAGTGGCTGGCTGTCCTCGTTCGCAGCGGTCGCTTGACCCAATTCATGCCGACGTCCACCACTGGGCTGCTCCAGCTAGGGGCATTCGTCGGGCTCTGCGAGGACTGACGAACTCCATCAGGCTGACAGCTCCGGCCTCCTCCGTTCGGCACAGTCGACATGCCCCGAAGTGAGCGAGTTGCGACAAATGGGCGATTGGCAACCGACCCGGAGTCCCAGTCGTGTGCGGGCGACTTCCTAGCGTGATTCTTGAGCGCTTCAGCACTGGTACCGCTCTTTGAACGCGGACGCGGTCTCCGGCCGGTGCAGCACTTCGGGCTTGAGGATCTCCTCGACCGTCATCAGTCGGAACGTGCTGGTGTCGGCGAGGACCTCGTCTCGGTAGGTCTTGCCGGCGGCGGCGAACCCCGTGTGGCCATTCGACGGACGTCCAGAGCCGGGCTCGCTCCGCACGGCTCCCTTGTCGGTCGTCTGCCGTAGGTTCCAGCCATGAACCGCTGGTACGAGCGCCCTTAGGGGGAGTCGCTGGTCCTCCGCAAGGTCCCGCGGCTGGCCAGCTGGAACAAGTCCTCCGACCCCGACCAGGTCCGACTGCGCGAGTACCTCGAGGACACCGCCGATCTGCTGCGCCCGTCCCTGCTGGACGGGCCGTGGGCCCTCCGCCTCGATGTCGGACTCCCCGAGGGCCGTGATCTCACCGACATGGCCGACCTCGACAACTACGCCCTACCGCTCGCTGCGCACCTGCGAACAGACGACCTGGTATCTGTGTGGTGCACCAAGCGTCTCGCCACCACCTCAACGGTGCTCGTGGCACCAGCCCGAGAGAGCATTCCGCCGGCGACGGCGTTCACGGTCCGCACCACGGCGTCCTCTCAGACCACCGCGTACAAGGAGCAGGTTCGGGCGGCGGTTCTCGGCGCACCCGAACTCCCAGACGGCGCCGTCCACCTACAGGTCTCGTTCGCTGTCGGACCGCGCCGGAACTGGCTGAACCTGTGGAAGCCGACCATCGACGCACTGGACCCGCTGCTAGGCACTACTCGGCCCGGACGGGCCTGGCATCCGAAGGATGGCCGGATCACCGACCTCGGGTTGCACCTGTCCACGGACCCCGACCTAGGCAACGAGGTCCTCGTGGCCATCGCGGCCGAGTCGGCGAGGTGAACCGGTGCCAATTCAAGTCGTCTGTCTCCACTGCGGAGAGACGTTCTCCTGCTACCCCTCTCAGCGTCGCCAGTTCTGCTCGGTTGCCTGCAGAACCGAGCACAGGCGAGAAGCCGGGGCCTGGGAGCAGCGGGTCTGCAAGACCTGCGGCAAGACCTTCGACATTGCCGGCGCCCGCCTGGCCGAGGGCGGAGGGACATACTGCACCGACTCGTGCCGAGTCACGGACAAGGCGATCCCGAGCCGGGCTTGTCCGACATGCGGCGAGAACTTCATCAGCCGCCATCGCAGTGACTACTGCTCGAAGCGGTGCGCAGGCGTCGCTCGCCGGACCCGGGAGGAGCGGCAATGCCGGACGTGCGGCATCACGTTCTGGGAGGAGCCGTCGCGACTCGCCGCGGGCCGGGGCACCTACTGCTCGAAGGCATGCGCCTTTCCTGGGCCGCTGGAGCGGGAATGTGAGAAGTGCGGCGCCGTATTCAGTTGAGTCCCCGATGATGGTGTAACGCGGTTGCCGGCCTCGTCGTAGTAGACGTGGAGCGGCCACCGCGTGATCTTCGAGTGAACCCTTCACAGCACTCTCGAACGGAGCATCACGGTGACCGCACCTC
>JBPPMQ010000042.1:0-9140 GCA_051306135.1 Nocardioides sp.
GAGGTGCGGTCACCGTGATGCTCCGTTCGAGAGTGCTGTGAAGGGTTCACTCGAAGATCACGCGGTGGCCGCTCCACGTCTACTACGACGAGGCCGGCAACCGCGTTACACCATCATCGGGGACTCAACTCCGTCATCGCTGACCAGCAATACAGAGTCACTGTGGTTTGGCGCGACCCGATAGCCAAGAAGGTCTCGCCAGAACCGGGCGACTTCCGAGGGACGGTGCGTCTTCATCGTCACGGTGGCGATAGCGGCGTGGGTCATGTCGCTCATCCTCGCGCCTGAGGCAGACAGGACCGCCCGCACATCGGCATGTCAGTGAGCTCGCTGCCCAGATTGAACGCCCGGGGTAGCTCTGACCGAATGAACTGTCATGCCGAGATCCGGTCGTCCTGACATGCCGCTGCCCTGTGGCAGGCTGACGGTTATGTCCTGGCAACCCGTCGCCACAGGCCGGTCCGGCGCAGTCGTTTCCAGGGGCCCGGGTGTCTTCCGCAAGGAGGCACTCGATCCGAGGGAAGACCTGCGAGCGGAGGCAGAGCGGCTTGCCTGGCTGGGCGCGCACGGGATCCCTGTGCCCGAAGTTCTTGACGCCGACCGGACATTCCTCCTCACCCGAGAAGTCGCCGGGCGCACCGCCGCCGACCATTGGCCGACCGAGTCGCGACCGCGAGTAATAGATGCGTTGGCCCGCGTGACCCGGGACCTCCATGCCCTGCCGCTTGAGGACTGCCCGTTCGACCGCCGGTTGGAGGTGTCGATCCCGGAGGCGATGGAGGCGCAAGTAGACCTTGCGGATCTCGACCCCGAGCGACGCGGGTGGAGTCGCGAACGGTTGGTCGCGGAACTACTCAGCGACCGCCCCGAGCAGGAGGATCTCGTCGTGTGCCATGGTGATCTGTGCCTGCCCAACGTTCTGGTCGATCCTGACTCGTTTGCTGTCACCGGCGTCATCGACGCGGGGCGGTTGGGCATCGCCGACAGATGGACAGACCTGGCCATCGCCACCCGTTCACTAGCCAGCCCGCAGAATCCCCAGTTTGGGGAGTGGGCTGCACAGCGGTACCTCACGGCGTATGGCGTGTCGCTAGACATTCAGAAATGCGACTACTACCGACTCCTCGACGAGTTCTTCTAGTCCGGACGCAGCGTGAACGCGGGTGCTGCTAGACGCCCTCATCTGGCTCCCCTCTGTGTCAAGACACGCGTGGCAGGGGCGTTCTAGGCTGGGTGGTGACGGGCCCCGGAGTGGCTTGTCCGAAGAGCCGGTGTGGGGGTTGTGAGCCGGTCGCGCTGGAGTCAGAGTCGCTACCTCGTTGCCCTCCCGGGCCCGTCGCCTCAGCCTTGATCGCGTCGTCGAGCATCGCGCGGTAGACGATGTTCGACAGCCGTCGTTTGAGCGCTCGCATGGCTTCCATCGGCGTCTTGCCGTCGGCTCGTCGGCGGTCGTAGTAGCGACGTCCTTCGGTGTCGTTGCGCAGCTGGACGGTGGCCATGATGTGCAGGGTCCGGTTGATCTGCCGGTTGCCGGCCCGGGACAGCCGGTGCCGCACGTTGTCGCCGGAGGAGGCGTCGATGGGGGCGGTGCCGTTCCAGGACGCGAAGTGGTCGCGGTTGGGGAACTGGGTGATGTCAGCGATCTCGACCAGCAGCCGCGCAGCGCCGGAGGGTCCGATGCCGTGCAGGTCCAGCAGGCTGGTGCCGGTCGCGGCGACGAGTTCCTTCAGTTCCTTGTCCGCGGCCTTCTTCCGCGCGTAGACCCGCTCGAGGTCCGCGATCAGCTCGGCCGCGACCCGGCGGCGGGTCTTGCCCACGACGTCGCGTGGACGCACGGTCGCGAGCAGTGTCTTGGCCTGGGCCGCGGACAGGCTCTTCTTCGCACCACCAGGGATCAGCTCCAGCAGCAGCGCGTGCAGCTGGGAGATCATCCGGGTGTGGTCCTCGCCCAGTGAGCGGCGGCGGTCGACCAGCAGCCGCAGCACGGCGAGCTGTTCGTCGTTGACCACCGGACGTAGCCCGGACATGCGGGTGCCGACCAGCGCGACGGAGTGGGCGTCGGTGGCGTCGGTCTTGCGACCCTGCCCGGTGGAGAACACCCGCGCCCGCGCGGACATCTTGGGTGGGACGTCGATGACCTGCTCGCCGGCAGCAAGCAGTCGCATCGCGATGTGGTGACCGATGCCGTTGCAGCCCTCGACCGCCCAGACCCGGTCCTCGATGTCGGGCCGGATCTGGTTGACATAGCGCCTCATCGCGGCGAACCCGACCGAATCGGTGTCGAACCGCCCCCCACCGATGACCGTCTCGTCGCCGGTCATCACCTCGATCGTGGCCGACCGCTTGTGCGGATCCATCCCGATCACGACTCGGCCAGAGGCCGTCTTCGCTTGCTGTTGCATGCGCTCTCCCGGTGCTCGATCCCTGCTGCCTGATGGGTCATCGAGTCGGGAAGGGCAACGCTACTTCGAGCTGCGGGCAAACCCCTCTGGAGCCTCTTGCCGACTCTGCGATGGCCGGCCCGCGCATGCCAGATGAGAGCCACACGGACCCGACGAATCGGGTGCGTGGGCAGCCGCATTGCGAGCGACGGACCGGCCACCTGGACCGAGCCTCGCCAGGCCCGTTCCTGGGGTCAATGAAACAAGTAGCCGCCTAGCGTGCGCGGCAGCGCGCGCACATCTGGCTCCCCTCTGTGTCAAGACACGGCTGGCAGGGGGGTTCTAGGCTGGGTGTTGACGGGCCCCGGAGTGGCTTGTCCGAAGAGCCGGTGTTGGGGTTGTGAGCCGGTCGCGCTGGAGTCAGAGTCGCTACCTCGTTGCCCTCCCGGGCCCGACGCCTCTGCTCTGATCGCGTCGTCGAGCATGGCGCGGTAGTCGATGTTCGACAGTCGTCGTTTGAGTGCGCGCATGGCTTCCATCGAGGTCTTCCCGTCGGCTCTGCGACGGTCGTAGTAGCGACGGCCTTCGGTGTCGTTTCGCAGCTGGACGGTGGCCATGATGTGCAAGGTCCGGTTGATCTGCCGGTTCCCGGCTCGTGACAGCCGGTGCCGCACGTTGTCACCGGACGAGGCGTCGATCGGTGCAGTGCCGTTCCAGGACGCGAAGTGGTCGCGGTTGGGGAACCGGGTGATGTCGCCGACCTCGACTCGCAACGTGGCCAATGATGCGGCCGTCACGCTCCGCTACCCATGCCGCGACCTCGTAGTCCGGCGTGATGAACCTAGGGACGTTCTTTGGGAGGTATGGCGGGTAGCCGTCGAGCTCATGGACCTGCATCAACAACTCGAGGCAGGACGACGTGTCCTCCACCGTCTTCTCGCGTATGAGCACAAGACGAACGCTAACGGGATCCCTTCTGGGAGGGCTCGCTTCTGTGACGTGGCGCCACAGGTGACAAGCGTGCCGCTCGGACGAACCCCAATGTCTACCCCTTAGGTAGATCTTGACATTGACAGCGACTTGTCAAAGTTCGCTGCATCTCGACAAGTCGTGTCGAGATCAAGCGAAGACCGACGGGTTGGCGCACGGGGGACTTTGACGAATCGCCCCCGATTCGGGCGGCTGGTCAGAGTTCGCGATTGCTGACGGCTAGACGTGGTTCCAGCTCGGCTGCGAGCTGGCGGCGTGCGGCCGTCGTCCGCGCGACCTCGAAGCAGAGTCGGACGACTTCCGGCTCGGTACGCGCGACCGTTGCTAGGGCGACATCAAGGAGTTCGCAGGCTTCGGGATCCAGTGCAGCTGCCTCAAGATGTTCGCGTTCCTCGGCGGTCACGGCACGCGTCGCCACCGCTCGGACAGCGGCCGCCGCCTGAGAGACGATCTCGTGAACGGCGTCGCTCGCGAGGCCGGTGATGACATCGTCAAACTGTTGCCAGTCGCTGGGCGGGTCGGGCGTGACCGAGCGCCCTTGGACGCGCTTGGCCTCCGCCAGCATTCGTACGTCGGGGCTGGTCGCCGTCTGCTTCGCTGCATCTCGGATGTGTGCTTGGAGGGTGTCGGCATTGGTTCGGCTGCTCGTGTCGCCACCGAGCGCTTCGCGGAGATGGTCGCGAACCTGGCAGCGCAGGTCGTCGTCGACCTCGCTGAGGCGCATAACGAGCGGAACGAGGTCAGGTATCGCCTGAGGTGCTGGGTAGTCCACGACCTTCATCGCCAGTTCCATGAGCTGTTTGAGGCGCCGTGGACGTGATGCAGCCATGCCATCGTCGAGCATGTCCCAGGCGAGGTAGGGCCCGACGGGAGCGATCGAAGACAACCTGTCGGCGACGCCGTCGTCGAGGTTCGCCACCAGTTCGAGTAGCGCATCGTGCTGGTGAGCCTGCGGCTCAGCGAACAGGCGGCCGGCCGCGAACAGCCAGGTGTTGCGCCAGTGCGGGCTCGGGGCGAGGGCTCGCAGCCGATCGAGAACGTTCTCGAGTTCGCCGGTCGTGATGCGTCGAGCAGCCATGAGCTCTTGGAGCGAGCGCACGTCGAAGCCGTAACCGTCTCCTCGAGGGACAAGCAGGACAAGGCGGTGCGTGGCGGCGCGGACGATCCGTTCGAGGAGCTGTGCGTCCTTGCCCGACGGCGAGTAGCCCTCGTCGGCCAGAACGTGCCAGGCGATTCCGGAGAGGTCGTCCTCTGACATGAATGCCGTCCCGCCGTCGGCGGATTCACTGCGGCGCTGGAGTTCGAGGCCGACGCGTTCGTGAAGGTCGAGGACCTGCGGAGCGTGCTCGCGCAAGAGCTCGGCGAATCGTGTGTTCTCTTTGGTCTGCTCGCGCCGAGCGACGACGTCGTAGTACCGCCAGAAGAGGCTGAATCGGTCGGGGTCGAAGGGGCCGGCACCTTCGGCGATGATCGACATGATCTGGACCTGGAGCGGAGTGCGAAGGAGGTGTCGCAACGCGTCGTTGCTGGCCGCCTCCTTCAAGATCCCGTCCACACGCGCGACGCGGGCGAGGTCGTTGCGCAGGCGGATCTCGGTGACGAGGTGTCCGTAGGCGAGTGCTTCAGCCGTTTGCAGGTCGGTGAGGTCGATGCGGTCAAACTGTTCGGCCGACATCTCGTCGACGTAGCCGGTCGGGCGAGTCGTCACCAGGACGAACACGTCGGAGTCGTCGGCTTCGGCGTCCGCGACGAACTCGTTCACTGCGGCAATGACCCACTTGCGCACAGCCGGTTCGGAAACCTCATCGAGCCCGTCGAGTGCCACAAACCACGGCCAGGTGTTCATCCATTCCTTGAGCAGCCACGGCTCGAGCTTGCGGGTGTAGCCCTGCGCAGTGAGGTCCTCGGCGATCCACGCGAGCAGCGACTGTCGGCCGCCGGTGACGAAACGCTTGGCGAACTCGGCAAGGTCGACCCGCGCCGCCCACCGTCGGTGGCTCGGCAACTGTCGTTTGAGCAGCCGAAGCTTTTCCTCGGAGCCGCGGATGACGTCGCGATGGTCGTCGCCGAGGTTGTTGGCGTTGGCGAGCATCGCGGCCCTGTAGGCCTGGACCAAGAAGCGGGTGATGGTCGTTTTGCCGTTGCCGGGCGCGCCGGTCAGAACGATGTGGCGGGGCTTGGGCAGCGTGGCGATCGACGGCTTGAGCGCGTGCTCTCCTCGGTCAAGGACATACTGCATCGCACGCGCAGGCTCGTTGGTCGAGCGAACGCGGACCGGTAGGTCGACCGCGATCCGATCCAGCGGGACCCCGCCCCCGTCACCGCCTGCCTCATCGAAGTAGACGTTGCGGTCTCGGACCAGCGAGTTCCGCGCATGGAGCTGCAACGCTGGTTCCAGGTCCTTGGCGGGGAGGTCGGCGCGCAGCGCGACCAAATCGGCGAGCACGTCGCCGGTGGTGAGGAAACCGTCGTAGGCGCGACGGACACTGTCATGGATGTCGAACCAGGAGTCGATCTCGTTCCCGTCGACAACGCGCCACTTCTTGAGTTGCTGCAGACGCTGCCGGCGGGTCTGGCGCTCGATCCGTCCGGGGCCAACGTCGAGATTGCGGTCATTGAGCTCGGCGAAGAAGCCGGCGATCTTCTCCTCGACGTAGGCGAGGCCTCCGCTCGTGGGGTCGGGTGAGAGTCGTACGTTGGAGACGAATACGAGATACTTCGGCACTTGGATTCGGTTCGAGTCCGGGTTGGCCCACTCGTTGAGCTCGTCCCGGATCTGATCCCACAGCCACTGCGCATCGGCCTTGGTTCCGACTGGTCGTTCCCGGTGTTTGACCTGGAAGACCGTGTAGCCGTCCCAGGCCTCGCCGGGCTTCTCCGAGGTCCCGGACCAGACGACAACCCCGCGTGCCTCCATGTCGCGGCCGCCGTCCTTGCCGCGACCCAGGCGGCGCACGACAGCGCCGAACTGGGCCACTACGAGTGCTGCGGCGGCATCCTGAAATCCCAGCGGACCGAGGCGCTGCAGGTCATAGGTCACGTACACGAGCTCCGTTCTGGTCTCGCTCAACCTAGCCGCTTCCTCCGACACGGCAGGGGGAACGACAACTCGGGTTGGGGCATCGCCGACCAGCGCCACGCGCCCCGGGACGAGTTCGCCCGGGAGGCGGCGGCTGTTGGCCCAGCCGGCGCCCCCGGGCGAGGCACCGGGTGCGATCGCCGAGGAAGCGGGCGAGGGAACCGCCTCCCCTGTGGGCACTCGACGGCGCGCCAAGCGCACGAATGTCTACAAGATCAGGTTTGAAAGAACCATCAGTCCCGTTTGGAAAAGTTCGCTGCATCTCGACAACAAGAAGGCCGCGCAAGGGCCGGCCGGGAACTTTTTCATTTTTCGGGGGGACGGGGGCGTCCCCCCGCTCTGACCTGCGCAAACGCAACGACCGTGTCCCCGTCGAGCAGGCGTCCCCCCTCGAAATCAGGGGTTTGGGGGGACGGATGCGGGGACGCCCGCTCGCGACCTTTCTGCCGTGCTCAGCCACGGACGAAAGGAGCGAGCGCGATGAGTGTGGGCGACCAGCTCGGCCTCGACGACAACAGCGAACTGCTCGACCAGGCCCGCCAGAAGTGGCCGGCCTGGGTGGCCGCCGATCCGCGGCTCGGCGTGGTCGACAACTTCGACGACCTCCGCTCCTGGCTACCGACGGTGGACCACGAAACCTCCGACCAGGTCCTCCTCGCGCTGGCCATGCTGGCGGCCCCCGACGGCGGCGACGACATCGCCGCTGCGGCCGCTCTGGCCAAGTGCCTGCTGCCCGGCGCCTGCCGGCTCGCGGGCTGGCTGAGCACCCTCCCGCCACGCGAGGTCTTCCGCGACAGCCAGCCGGTCATGGCCGGCACCTGGTCAGCAGTCGAGCGGGTCGACGAGCTCGTGGCCTCGCAGCTGTGGATCGAGGTCCGCACCTTCAAGTGGCGCCGGACCCGCAAGGTCGCGGCCAACATCTTGATCAACACCCGCGTCGGTGTCCTCCGCGAGGTCGGCGACTTCTTCTACGTCTCCCGCGCCGACCGCACCTGGGCCAACACCACCCTCGTCGAGTCCTTCTCGGCCGGCGACCTGACGAGCGTCGACGGCGGTGCCGGCTACTCGGCCGAGATGCCGACCGAGCGGGTCGCCGGCGCGCTGTTCCACCGCCCCGAGATCCTCGCCGACGCCGGACCCGAGCAGGAGGAGCCGTCGGCCACCGAGGAGCTCCTGGAGCTGCTCGCGTGGGCCTGCGACCACAAGGTCATCAGCCCCGCGGACCGGTACCTGCTGCTGTGCCTGGTCGAGGAGGCCGACCGAGTCGAGACCCGCAGGCTGGCGCGCGGGTACGGCGGCCTGCTCAGCAACGAGGTGTCCAGCCGGGTCGCGCCCCGCATCGGGGTCTCTGAGGCAACCGTCCGTCGCCACGGCTCTCGCTCCATGCGCGCCCTCGCCGCGGCCGTCCCGAGGAAGTTCGGCCATGACGAATAGGCCCGGAAGTGATCGCTCGCGCCACTCCGCGACACATAGGCGACTGGAGGTGGTGAAGCCCATGACAAACACCGACGACGGCGAGACCCGTACGCCGGCGCAGATCGCGGAGCTGTTCGCGATCGCCGGCCGCGAGATCGAGGCGATCGAGCAGCTGACCGGCTGCGTCGCCCAGCTGCACGAAGTCCAGGCCGCGAAGGCGCAGCTGGCGACCCTGACCCCGGCCGAGGTCCGCGCCGCGCTTGAGTTCCGCCGCGGCACCCTCGGGGAGGCCCAGTGAGCACCCAGACCCCGAGCCGCCCGGTCGGCGTCGACGAACTCAAGCGCGCCTGGCACGCACTGAACGCCGGCGAGTTCCGCACCGGTCCCGGCGCCGGCAAGGGCCCCCGCGGCCGCGGCACCGCCGCCGAGGACAACTGGTCACCAGCCGACGGCGAGCACACCATCGCCGTGATCGGGTCCGCCGGCTCGGTCGGCGCGAGCACCGTCGCCCTGGCCACCGGCCTGGCGGCAGCCGCCCCGGTCCGAGTCATCGAGTGCTGCTCGGTCACCGCCTCCGGACTCGCCGCGGCGAGCACCGCCGAGCTCGGCCTGCACCCGACCGACTGGCGTCAGGGCAAGCGCGACCACGTCCTGCTCGAGCGCGCCAGCGAGGTCCTCGCCGGCGTCGAGGAGGTCCCGCTGCCCACCGAGGCACAGAACGAGACCCAGCTGACCATTCTCGACATCGGCTGGGAGGCCGGCCAGCTGCTGGCCACCGACTGCTGGCTGGCCGAAGCCGTCCGCACCGCCGACCAGATCGTCCTGGTCACCACCGCCACAGTCCCCGGGATGCGTCGCGCCGGAGTCGCCATGGACCTGCTGGCCGGCTACTGGCAGCCCGAGCAGATCGTCCTCGCCGTCCGCGGGCCCCGCCGCAAGAAGTGGCCGCGCGGCCTCGAGCACGCCGGCGGCCCCGCCGTCCGCCGCGCCCTGGACGCGGACCGGTGCGTGGAGATCCCCGAGGACCGCGAGCTCGCGGTCAACGGCCTGGACTCCCGCCCCCTCCCGGCCCCCCTCAACTCGGCAGCCCGTCAGCTGCTCGAGCCAGCACACCTGCTCACCGACACCACCGAAAGCGCCTGACTCGTACCGGGTCAGCAACCCAGAAAGGAAGTCCACCCATGGACGTCATGACCGCTCTCCTCCCGATGGCCGCCAAGGTCTGCCCGAAGGCGCCCCCGGGTGCCGTCGGGCCCACCAACGAGATCACCAGC
>JBPPMQ010000046.1:0-4075 GCA_051306135.1 Nocardioides sp.
CCTGACACCCGTTGGCGCCCGCCTTCGGCCCCTCCCGCGCCGAGTCCGCCCCTTCCCGGACGAGACGCTCGCCAGCTATCTGCGTCGGGTCGAGCGAGCCAACGTGCTCACGCACGGCGCGGTCAAGCGACTCGCGCGCGTCTCTGGCGCGGAACGGCGGTCGGCGCTGGGCCAACTGACCGGAGTCTCAGCCAGCACGTTGGTCAGAGCCATTCCCGAACTACGCTCCCCGAGTGACCTCGACGCCTACCCCGAGCTGTGCGGCCGGGTCACAACCCCAGCCCGGCGCCGAACCCCCTGCACGCTGTGCGCCGCCAGCTATGACAGGACAGGCGCGATCTCCATCTGGGCGCGACACCAGGACCTCGTCTGCTTCCACCACCAGCGCTGGCTCGGTCCCAACGAGGGCTACACCACGCAGTTCTGGATCGGCGACGAACCCGCCGTCCTCGAAGCAGGCCACCGCCACCACAAGGCCGTCCGAATCCACGGTCAGCGCCGCGTCTCGGCGCTATTCGGCGACGCACTCGGCATCGTCGAACGCTGGTTCCGCTGGCGGATCGACCTCCCCGACCCCCAACAACTGCACGCTCGGCTCCATCAACGTCACCCCGACAAACGCAGCGCCGACATCTGGGCAGCCGCCTACTACCCCTCGACCGTCGCACTGCTCCGCATCATGCTCGCCGCCCAGCACGGCCAACGTCACCGGCCTCCACCACCGGAGGTGGTTGAACTCGCGCGTGAGCGCGTGGCCACTGATGTCACCTCCGGCTACGTCCCATCCGGCGGCTTCGATCCGTTTCTCCATTGGATCAACACCCCGGTCGCCGACTGCGACGAAAGCGCCCCCCGCGAACTGTTCGGGTACGCGCCACGACAGACGTGGCGGTCCGATGCCTCTGGATGACACCGGGACCAGCGCAATGCCCGAAGGGCTGCAGGGCAAGCGACTGAGCCTGCGGCTTCTCGGTCCGGCCGACTTCAACGTCATCCACGCTCTCTTCTCGAGCAGCGGGCACACGATCGGTGATGGACCGGTGAGCGACGCGGCTTTGACGCTGGCGTGGCTCGAGCGGCGACGGCGACTGCACGAGGAGATTGGTCTTGCCTGGTACGGACTTTGGGTCGGCGGCCAGAAGTTCGCTGGTACGTGCGGCGTCTTCCTCGGGCGCTGCGGCGAAGAGCCGGAACTCGGTTACGAGATTGCCGTGTCCCAACGGGGGCACGGCTTCGCGGCCGAGGCCGCTGAACTCGTGACCCACGCGTGCCACGCAGCCGGCCACGCTCGCAGCTGGGCGACGATCCGACCGACGAACGTCGCCTCGGTTCGCACCGCGCTGGCCGCCGGATACGTCTTCGCCCGCAGCGATCCTGACGCCAAAGGCGTCCTCGACTACTACCTCCACGTCAGCGGCGACGGCAGCTGACGAGCACTTCAGGCTCGGCCTACCGACCTGGGATCGGCCGCAGTTTGAACATCAGGATGCCGAGATACTTGTTCATCACTTCCTGCTTGTGGGGATAGCGCTCGGCGGCTTCGGCAGGCATCTGCGGCTCGACCGCGGTCTCGATCCACAGCCCGGCCGCGCTGAAGGTGTTCAGGAGGTCCGACATCGTGTGCGGCCGCTTGGTCAGAGTCACCTGGTCGTTCCAGTTGCGGTGCCGGTAGGAGAACGACTCCGTCGCGAAGTACTCCTCCCCCAGCGAGGTCCCGTTCTCCTCCGCTCGTTCGATCGCGTACCGGACCGGCTGGGTCCGGGTAAGCAGGATGAAGCCGTCCTCAGTCAACATCTCGCGCGCGATCTGCAACGCCCGCACCGGATCCGCGGCGTACCCGAAGGACTGCAGGAACAAGATCCGGTCGAACCGCCGGCCGGCCAGCCCCGGCACTGCCGCCAGATCCGAGAGATCACCCTTGATGAACTCGACGCCCGGCGGCGGCGTGATGAACTTCCCGCTGATGTCCACACCGACCGACGCCGCGGCCCCGTCGCTGGCCAACTGGGCAAGCTTGGCGCCATTGCCGCAGCCGGCATCCAGGACGGCCAGTCCGGTGACGTCGCCGAGGAGAGCGCGCTGCGCCGGCCACTCGACGAGCCGATCAAGTGAGTCCTCGCGAGCGCGGGCCTGCTCGAAGCCCGACGAGAGCGTCTGCCATGGACGGCTCAAGTCGCCGCCGACTGCGCCAGCGGTGTGAGCTACCGAGTTCTCCTCAACCATGAGCTAATGATGCCGGATAACCGATCCCTCTCGCCTGCTCACCTCACGGGCTCTTCTCCGACCGTGCCGGCGCGCCCGGGCGGACTCACCGTTGGAGGCCGTCTCCCGTCCGATCCCAGCGCTCCCTGCTCAGATACCGAACCGGCTTGCCGAGCGACTCCGCGTAGGCAATCTCCCGCTGGGTTGACTCACCTGCGTAGCCGCCCGGATCCACGATGTACACCTCGTCGGCCATACGAATCTTCTGGAAATGCACGCGGCCGAGCCGCCCCCTGATGTCCGAGTCATCGGCGGCCCAGTTGTAATCCGGCAGATCGGGGAGGCTGAACATTCGGAGGCTGATCACTACGTAACCCTCCATCGTGAGCCGCTGGTTCACCTCGGCGAACTCAGCCTCGAACCTGGTCGAGCCGCAGAGTGTGATGACTTTCGCCTCACCCTCGGCCGACTGCGGCACCTGCTGATCGTCCATGAGGATCATCATCGGTGGACGGCAGAGCGAACGCATCATCGCCCTTTGAGATCTGCCCTCCCATATGGTGTGGCGGTGCTTCCATCCCCAACGGCAAGACTTCGGTTCCGCCAGATGACCGAGGCGGATCTACGCGACATCGCGACCGTGAAGCTCGGCGGCTCCCGCGGCCCGGCCGGGTGGGTCGAGTGGACGCAACGCAACTACGAGGAGCATGGATTCGGGCTCTGGGTAATCGAGACCCACACCGGGGAGTTCGTGGGCGACTGTGGCCTGACCATGCAGGAAATCGAGGGCGAGTGGTTCGTCGAGGCCGGCTGGCACGTGCGATCGCCACTTCAGCGCCAGGGATACGCCAGCGAGGCCGCCGCCGCGGTTCGGACAGCGGCAGCAGCGGCCGGCATCAAGCAGCTCGTCGCGATCATCCGGCCGACCAACGTCGCCTCCCAACGTGTCGCTACGAAGATCGGCCTCACGCTCGAGCGCGAAGTCCACAAGAACGGCGGCCCCGCCTGGGTATTCGGCGCCGACCTGCGATCTGACGAGTTGCGTCAGATTCAGTGAGACGGCTCTGGCAGCCTGGTCTCAGTCATTTCGACGCATTGCCGTCAGCACGCCGGTCATGCGTCAGGTTCGATGAGACAGGACACTGCCCACTACCCCGCCTGCACCGACGAAAGTGCTGTTGACCTGCAAAAACGCTACGGAAGTACGGCGTTTCGCGGGCACAGACAGCGGCCGCCGACGGTGGGCCCGGTCAACATGACGGTTCTCGGCGACACGCCGCTGACCTGCACAAACACCGTTCAGGTCTCATCAGATGCATCATTGAATCAATGGACGTAACCGGGATCTCGGGGGTTACGATGCAGATTGACGGCTCAGGGCGGGTTCACCTGGTGCAGTCGATGCCGGTCCTCCGGCCCGACGAACAGGTGCTCCAGCTGATGCTCGACGTTTGGCAGCGCGTAGGCCGCTTGGTACAGGTCAAGCCCCAGCGGTCGATCGCCGAGCCACCCGCGGCCTGGCGGCTATGACCCCGAGGCGATGTCCAAATCGACTCTCTCCAGATCACCTCGACCAGGCCGCCGCCGACGCCGGCTGAGCCCGGCCCAACGCAGACAGATCGCGCCGACCCCGCCAACACGACGGGATCGGCGCGTCTGCCCCTCACGCGAAGATGCCCAGCATCACCACGCTGGTGACCACACCGATCCCGAGAGCCACCAGCCCTATCCACACCCGGTCGAGCCAGAGCCCGACCGCCACGACTGCCGCGGGACACAGTGCGCACAGGATCACGAAGCCGACGACGGCGAGCGTGCTGGTGGACCCGGTGAACCCGTCCAGCTCCCACTTCAAGGAGAGCAGGCTCGGCAC
>JBPPMQ010000069.1:0-8374 GCA_051306135.1 Nocardioides sp.
GAGATCGCCGTCGACGGCACCGTCGAGGTCACCAACGCCGCGGGCGAGGTGCTGTTGAGCCATGACGTCGAGGCGGGCGACATCTGGCGCGCCTGCCAGACCAAGGACGCCCCGATCCAGGACTGGGTCAAACTCGCAGTCTCCCGGGCTCGCGCGACCGGTTCGCCGGCGGTGTTCTGGTTGGATTCGTCGCGGGCGCACGACGCCGTCCTGATCGAGAAGGTGCGTGGCTATCTGCCCGCACACGACACCGACGGGCTGGACATCAAGGTGCTCAGCCCCGACCTGGCCACCGCCTACTCCCTGGAGCGGATGCGGCAGGGCCTGGACACCATCTCGGTGACCGGAAATGTGCTGCGCGACTACAACACCGACCTGTTCCCGATCCTGGAACTCGGAACCTCGGCCAAGATGCTCTCGGTGGTGCCGCTGATGGCCGGCGGCGGCCTGTTCGAGACCGGTGCGGGCGGCTCAGCCCCCAAGCATGTGCAGCAGTTGGTTTCCGAGAACTACCTACGGTGGGACTCCCTGGGTGAGTTCTTCGCCCTGGTGCCCAGTTTGGAGAAGTACGCCGAGCAGGCCGACGCGCCGGCCGCCACCGTGCTGGCCGATGCGCTCGACCGGGCCACCGGCACCTTCTTGGAACACGACCGCTCGCCCGGTCGCAAGCTCGGCACCATCGACAACCGCGGTTCGCACTTCTACTTGGCGCTCTACTGGGCCCAGGAGTTGGCGAAGACCGCAGAACTCGGTGAGGTTTTCGCGCCGTTGGCCCAGAAGCTGGCGGCGGCCGAGGAGGCCATCGTCTCCGAACTGATCGCGGTCCAAGGCAGCCCCGCAGACCTCGGAGGCTACTACTACCCCGATGCGGAGAAAGCCTCGGCGGTGATGCGTCCGAGCCCCACCTTCAACGAGGCGATCGACACCTTCTGAGTCCCTGCGAGGTGACTGGAATGCTCGACGGACCGCACTGAGGCCGCGACGATAATGATTCGCTCATTGTCGGTGGCCGGCCGTAGATTTGCCTCGCGATGGTCACCCTCACCCAAACTCCTCAGGACACATCTGTCCCCAGCGTCAGCACCGTAGACCGCACGGTCACCTGGCGCCGCTTGAAGCACCCGGTGGCCGGGTTCGCCCTGGCCGCGCTGGCGCTGGCTGCGGTGGCCGGGACGCTCGGCACCGTGGTCGCCGGGCAGGTGGCCGAGGGTCCCACCGAGCGGCTGGTCTGGCTGCTGGCCCTCTGCGTGGTCGGCGGTGCACTGCTCGATGCGATCGGCCGGGTTGCGTGGTCCGGTGTGGTCGACCGTGCCGAGGGCGCCCTACGCGGAGATCTGCTCGACGCGGCCCTGCACCAGCCGCTGGCCCACCTGACCGAACAGGCGGTCGGGGAGATCCTCGACCGGATCGACGACGACACCCACGAAGTCGGATCGCTGCTGCGCGGCCAGATCTGGCCGGCCATGCGCACGGTGTTCGGTGCGCTGCCGATGTGGCTGGTCGCCGGCCTGACCTGGTGGCCGGCATTCGTGCTCTTCCCGCTCGTCGGATCGTTGACTATCTGGGTGATGCGGCCTTCGTTGGCCAAGATCGCCGAGCTCAAGCTCGCGGAGGAAGCAGCCTGGACCGACCACGCCGCAGCTCTGGAGGAAGGCGTCGCCGGTCGCGACGACCTGCGCACCAGCCTCGGGCAGCCGTTCGCGATCCGCCGGCTCGCGCAGCTCTCCTCACGGGTGCATGAGAAGTTCTACAGCGTCGTACGCGTCGAGGCCAGGCTGGCGATCCGAGTGGGCCTGATGTTGCACGGGCTGCTCGCCGCCATGATCATCGCCGCAGTCGCCCTGGTCGCCGCCGACCAGATGAGCGTGGCCCGGCTGGTGACCCTGTTCATGGTCACCACCATGTTCATCGGTCAGATCAACATGCTCTCCCACCAGTTGCCCGACATTCAGGCCGGCCTCGGCGCGGTGGTTCGGTTGCGTCAGATGTTCGGGGTCGAAGCCGAGCCGATCGGTGGCGCTCCGGTGCCGGACGGCAGCCTGGACCTGTCCATCCGCAACCTCGACTTCGCCTACCCGGAGGGCACCTTCGGTCTACGCGGAGTGAGCATCGACGTCGCGGCGGGGCACACGATCGCCCTGGTCGGCCGCACCGGATCCGGCAAGTCGACTCTCGCCTCGCTGCTCTCCCGGGCCGTGGAGCCGCCGCCGGGCACGGTCTTCCTGGGCGGCACCGACATCACCGCTTTGGACCTGCAGGAGTTGCGCGCTCGGGTCGGCGTGGTCACCCAACGCACCGAGATCCTGGCCGGGACACTCGCCGAGAACATCACCCTGTTCGGAAACACGCCGCGTGCCGAGGTCGAGGAGGCCGTCGACGAACTCGGATTGACCGACTGGGTCGCAGGTCTGCCCGACGGCCTCGACACCCTGCTCGGCCCGGGCGGCACCACGCTGTCGGCCGGTGAGGAACAGTTGGTCGCGTTCGCACGGCTCTTGGTGCGCCACGTGCAGGTCGTGGTCCTCGATGAGGCGACCGCCCGGATGGACCCAGTCACCGAGGCCCGGGTGGTCGCGGCCGCCGACCGGCTGATCAGCGGACGCACCGGAGTCCTGGTCGCGCATCGACTCTCGACCATCGAGCGGGCCGAGATGGTTGCCGTGCTCGACCACGGCTCGGTCATCCAATCCGGCATGCGCGACCAGTTGGCCGTCGTGGACGGGCCGTTCAAGCGACTCCTGGAGGCCAGCGCGACCGACGGTTTCGATGATGCCGAGCAGCGCCAGACCGGGAGGGGAACCGATCTGGAGACCGCTGCCGTCGGCGGCAAGCGCCGCGTCGGGACGCCGCCCCACCTGCCCGTTCCGGGTGATGGGCCGTCGCTGACCAAGGGCATTTGGCGGGCCATGTGGGTCAGGCCCTCGTGGGGTGCCTGGTCGATCCTGTTGTTCCTGGGCGGCACCATCTTCGCGCCGCTCGGTGCGGTCACCGGTTTCATCTGGGGCCGGATCGTGGAGGACCTCACTCAAGGTGAGGGCACGACCGGCATGTCAGTGGCCCTGGCGGTCTGCCTGTTGACTGCTCCGATCCTGCTCGCCGACGCGTTGCGCCGCTATCCGCGATGGTGGATCGAGGTGATGCTGCGGGTGCGGATGTCGGTGCTGCTGGGCCAGACCCGCACTCACCGGCTGACCAAGACTCCTCCCGGCGAGGCGGTGGCCCGCTCGATGGACGCCGATCGCTACGCCCGCTACTCCGACCGCTGGGTCGACTTCATCAACGGCCTGCTCATCGCCGGGTTCACCATGATCTTCGGCGGCACGGTGCTCGCCGGCGGCATCCTGCTGGCGGTGATGGTCGCCTCCGCGGTGGCTTCCGCGGTCGGGCGGCCCATTGCCGGTCGCTCGGCCACCAAGTCGTCGGCGGCCCGGGCACGCTTCGGGCGTGCTCTGGTTTCGGCTGTGGAGTCTGCCCGAACGGTGAAGTTGGCCGGGCGCACCCCGCAGGTCCACGAGCACCTGCGCAAGGTCGACTCCGGACGGGTCGAGGCGGCCGTCTTCGAGCACCGCATCCAGTCGATGCTCGACGGTGTGCCGGTCATCATGGTCCAGGTCGGTGTGGTTGCCGCCTGGGCGTTCTATCTGACCGATGTGTGGGGCCTGGCCACCGCGTTGCTGGTCTCCAACGCCGTCAACGGTTTCGACTGGTTCGGCCGTGTCGCCGGCTCTGTGGTCACCGAGGCACCCGGCACCCGGAGCTGGCAGAAGGCCACCTCTCGGCTCTCGGGCGGGGTCGACCTGATGGAACTTCCCGCGGGCATCGACCTGGTGACCGGCGATGCGCCCGAGCCCGGTCCGGAGCGGCACGTCGCGCTGGAGTCGCTCACCCTGAGCGGCTACAGCGCGGTCCACGACGACGGCACTCAGGGCGTGGTCGATATCGATCTGTCGGTGCGGCGGGGCGAGTTGGTGTTACTGGTGGGGCAGGTCGGGTCGGGCAAGTCGAGCCTGCTGTCGAGTCTGGCCGGGCTGTTGGAGCACACCGGGTCGCTGCGGTGGAACGACGAGGAGGTCGTTGATCCACAGGCGTTCCTGCGCCCCCGTCAGGTCTCCCACGTCGCCCAGGTGCCGCGGGTGCTGTCGGGCACCTTCGCCGACAATGTGCAACTCGGCTATGACCGCGACTTCGACCGGCCGGTCGCCGATGCGCGGCTGAGCGAAGACGTCGCCGAGGCCGGCGGTCCCAACGCCGTGGTCGGTCACCGCGGCGTGCGGTTGTCCGGCGGTCAGGTGCAGCGTCTCGCGCTGGCCCGGGCGCTGGCCTGCGACGCCGAGTTGTTGCTCGCCGACGACGTCTCGTCTGCCCTGGACGCCGCCACCGAGATCGAACTGTGGGCCAAACTGCGCGAGCGTCATACCACCGTCATCGGAGCGACCTCCAAGCGCGCCGCGCTGGCCCAGGCCGATCGGGTGATCGTGCTCGTCGACGGCGAGATCGCCGCCGACGGGCCCTGGCTCACCCTTGAGGACGAGTGGGGCTTCCTCGCCGGATGAGTGGGTCATGGGTGGTCGATCTGCTATCTGCGGCGGGTGTAGCGGATGTCGCCGTTGAGCAGGCGTTCGGTCTCATAGCGAGGGTCATGGGCCCGGTGGTGGTGATGGGCGCACAACAGCACCGCGTTCTTCAGGTCGGTGGCTCCTCCTTGTGACCAGGGGAGCCAGTGATGGGCCTCGCACCACGTGCCGGGGATGGTGCAGCGTTCGGCCTGACACTGCGGATGGCTCAGCAACAACGCTCGACGCTGCCCGGCCGAGAAGAGCCGCTTGGCCTTCCCCAGATCGAGGAGCTGGCTCTGGGCGCCCAACACCGCCGGGATGATCGCGGCATTGCAGGCCAGCCGCCGCGCCTGTGCGGCGGTGATGGTGTCGTGGCCGCTGCCGGAGGTGCCGAGGACCTGCGCGGTCCCCAGTTCTGCGCGCAGGCTCTCCAGGGAGATGGTCACCACCAGGGTGGTGGCGTCGCCTGCCTGGATCGGCAACCGTTGCGGGTCGACGGTTTCCAGGAACTGGCAGAACGCGTCGCCCAGTCGACGCGGGTAGGCAAGCCTGAGGATGGTGCCCCCGTCCGGGCGCGGGTCGGCGTCCTCCCCGGCCGCCACCCGGGGGTTGGTGAAGGCGAAGAGATAGCCGGCTAGACGAGTCGCGTCCTTGTCCGGGATCAGCCCACTGATCCTGGTGGTGCCGTCACCCTGCGGGCGAAGAGTCAGCCTCGAACGAGTATCGGCGGCATTCTCCAAGGCAGCCAGGCGGTGGGCCTCGATTTCCTCAGCGATCTCCGGCGCGACCACGTCGAGGATCTTCCGGCCCAGGCGGCGGAGTTGATGGGGGTCGAATCTGGCGGCGTGTTCGACCTGGGCCGCTTCCGCCTTGGCCAGCACCGCGGGGCCGATCTCTGCGGGAAGCTCATTGAGTTCCTCGACGATGGCCCGAGCCTGCTCGATGTTCACCGCGCCCTCGCGCATGCCAGCTGCAACCAGCGGGTAGCTGCGGTCCAAATCGAGAGCCAGTGCCTGCATTCGACGGGCCTGGTCGATGGAAAGCCGGGCGGTGTGGCGGGTCCAGGCGGCGATGTCGCGATCGGCACTCGCACAAACGACCTCGGCGGAATCGACCATCATCCGCAGGATCAGCTCATCGAGCCGCGCCCGAACCTCGAACGCATCTCGGATCGCGTCGCTGCGGACCGAGGCCGACATGAACAACGGGTTCACCTCGGCGACGTCGTCGAAGGCACCGGAAATCACCTCGAGTGCTTCGGTGATCTGGTGCGTCATCGAGGTGCCTCCCGCTAGGCGGTCTGTTTGCAGGTGATTACTAATAGTTCAGGTGTGCTAATACTGGCAGACAGGTCCGACACTTTGTCTCCGCGGACGCACAGCGCGGTGGAAGCACACTGGAGACGCCCAGTGGAATAGCCGGCTCTGTTCGGCGGGTTGGGACCTCGTGACGACGACAGCATCAAGCCCCGCAACCAGCCGTCACTACGCATTGGCGGTGTTCGCACTCGCGGTCGGTGGATTCGCGATCGGCACCACCGAGTTCGTGACCATGGGAGTGCTGCCCCAGATCGCCGATGGTGTCGGAGTCGACATACCCACCGCCGGGCATCTGATCAGTGCCTACGCGCTCGGGGTGGTGGTCGGAGTGCCGATCCTCAGCCTCTTCATCGCCGGACTGCCGCGCAAGGGCCTGCTCATCGGCCTGATGGGGGTCTACGGCTTCTTCAACCTGGCCAGCGCGCTGGCCCAGAACTACCACCAACTGCTGGTCGCCCGATTCTTCGACGGCATACCGCACGGCGCCTACTTCGGAATCGCCAGCCTGGTGGCCGCATCGCTGAGCAAGCCGGAGAACCGCGGACGGGCCGTCGCGATGGTGATGCTCGGGCTCTCGGTCGCCAACGTGGCCGGCGTGCCGTTCGCGACCTGGCTCGGCCAGCAGTTCGGCTGGCGGATGCCGTTCGTGGTCGCGGCCGCCCTCGCCGGACTCACGGCACTGATGATCCAGCTGTTCGTGCCGCACTTCCCCGCGGACACCGAGGCCACCGGCCGCAAGGAGGCCGGTGTGTTCTTCACCAACTCCCAGGTCTGGATCACGATGGTCTCTGGCGCAGTCGGCTTCGGTGGGCTGTTCGCGGTCTACTCCTACATCGCCAACACCGTCACCGAGGTCGGAGGTCTCTCCGAATCGGTGGTGCCATGGTTCGTGGCAGCCTTCGGGCTCGGCATGGTCGTGGGCACCTGGATCGCCGGAGAACTCAGCCGTTGGAGCGTCTACGGCTCGCTGATGATCGGCGGCGTCGGCACCTTCTTCGTCCTGCTGGTCTACTGGGTGGTGGCGCCCTACGGCTGGTGGCTGTGGCCGGCTGCCTTCCTGACCACGGCGCTCGGGTCGGTGCTGACCATCAACCTCCAGATCCGGTTGATGGATGTGGCCGGCAACGCGGTCACCCTGGGAGCAGCGATGAACCACGCCGCCCTCAACACCGCCAACGCGCTCGGTGCCTGGGTCGGTGGACTGGTCATCGCAGCCGGCTATGGCTATCGTGCGCCCGCATTGGCCGGAGCCGCACTGTCGGTGCTCGGCATCGGCCTACTGCTGGTGGCCGGAGCGATGCAACGCGCCACGTCCGCGCAGCGGCACCGCAGCGACACCCACAGATAAAACCGTTAGATGGGGGGCTGCCACAATGGTCTCATGTCCACCACGCAAACCGAGATGGTCGTGCCGGCAGCCACCGGTGGGGCACGCCCTCGAGTCCTGTCCGGCATCCAGCCGACCTCCGACAGTTTCCACTTCGGCAACTATCTCGGCGCGTTGCGCCAGTGGACCCAACTGCAGGACAACCACCAGCCGTTCTTCTTCGTCGCCGACCTCCACGCCATCACCGTCGAGCAGGACCCCAAGGTGCTTCGCGAGCGCACCCTGCGCAGCGTCGCACAACTGATCGCGATGGGGATCGACCCCGATCGGTCTGCGATCTTCTGTCAGTCGCATCTGCCGCAGCACGCCGAACTCGGCTGGGTGATGCAGTGCCTGACTGGTTTCGGCGAGGCCCGGCGGATGACCCAGTTCAAAGACAAGTCGTCGAAGGGCGGAGAGGGTTCGGCCAGCGTCGGCCTGCTCGCCTACCCCATGCTGCAAGCGGCCGACATCCTGCTCTACCGACCCCACTTCGTGCCCGTCGGCGAGGACCAGCGCCAGCACCTGGAACTGACCCGGGATCTGGCCCAACGGTTCAACTCCCGCTACAAGAAGACGTTCCGGCTGCCCGAGCCCTACATCCTCAAGGCGACCGGCAAGATCTGGGACCTCCAGGAACCCGGCCGAAAGATGTCGAAGTCGTCGTCGTCCGCCTCCGGCATCATCTTCCTGCTCGACGACCCCAACGTGAGCGCCAAGAAGATCAAGTCCGCCGTCACCGACTCCGATGGCGAGGTCCGGTTCGACCCCGAGACCAAGCCAGGCATCGCCAACCTGCTGACCATCTACTCGGTGTTGGCCGAGCGCAGCATCGAATCCCTGACCGAGCAGTATGCCGACGCCGGCTACGGCACCCTCAAGAAGGACCTCGCCGAGGTCGTGGTCGACTTCGTCACGCCATTTCGGGACAAGACCCTGGAGTTGCTCGACGACCAGGACTACTTGATGACGGTCCTCAAGAACGGCGCCGAAACGGCCGGTGAGGTCGCCCGGAACACTTTGAGCGATGTTTACCAACGGATGGGCTTCGTGGCTCCGCTCAGGTGATCAGGTCGCGCTAACCTGACCTCCGTGACCACTTTCGGCGTCGCCATCGCCATCCCGGAACCGTG
>JBPPMQ010000128.1:0-32707 GCA_051306135.1 Nocardioides sp.
ATGGGCCGGGTCATCACCACCAACTCTGCGACCCTGGTCAACAAGGGCCTTGAGGTCATCGAGGCGCACTACCTGTTCGGCGTGGGCTATGACCGCATCGACGTTGTGGTCCACCCCCAGCAGATGATCCATTCCATGGTCGAGTTCACTGACGGTGCGGTGGTCGCCCAGTTGGGCCTGCCCACCATGGCGGTGCCGATCGCGATGGGACTGGCCTGGCCCGAACGGGTCGCCGACGCCGAGACCCCGATCGACTGGACCAAAGCCTCGGATTGGAGGTTCGAACCGGTCGACGACGAGAGCTTCCCGGCCATCACGCTCGCTCGGGCTGCGGGCCTGGCCGGCGGGATCGCCCCGGCGGTCTACAACGCAGCCAACGAGGTGGCCGTCGACGCCTTCCTCGACGGCCGGATCGGATTCACCCGCATCGTCGACCTCGTCTCAGAGGTGGTCGCAGGTGTGGCTGCCACCACCCCCGGCGTAGCATCAGTCCCGACCCTGGACGACATCCTCGCTGCCGACTCCGAGGCCCGCGAGGCGGCAAGGAAGATGTTGTGACCGCGCTCTATTACACCCTCGGGGTGGTCCTGTTCGTGCTGGCGATCGCGATGTCGATCGGCCTGCACGAGTTCGGGCACCTCATTCCTGCCAAGAAGTTCGGCGGCAAGGTCACCCAGTGTTTCATCGGATTCGGGCCGACCGTGTTCTCGCGTCGTATCGGTGAGACCGAATACGGTGTCAAAGCGATACCGCTCGGCGGCTACGTCAAGATCGTCGGGATGCTGCCCCCCGGACCGGAGCAGACCGACCCGACCCAGTTGCGTGACTCCAACACCGGCATGTTCACCCAGATCATCCACGACGCCCGCAAGGTGGAGTGGGACACGATCACTGCGCAGGACTCGGGGCGGCTGTTCTACAAGATGGCGTGGTGGAAGAAGGTCATCGTGATGGCCGGCGGCCCCACGGTCAACCTGCTGATCGCCTTCGCCATCTTCTGGGGCATCTATGCGACCTACGGAATCAAGGAGGTTGTGCCCAACGACGGGGCTCCGGTGCTCTCCGAGGTCTCGGTCTGTGTCCTGCCCTATGCCGAGTCGGGCCGCGCATGCACCGCTGACGACCCGGCGTCGCCGGCATACGCGGCGGGGCTGCGACCCGGTGACACCATCACCTCCTTCAACGGCGTCGAGGTCTCTAGTTGGGACCAGTTGAGGGAACTGGTGCGCGAGAACTACGACGGCTCGGCCGTGATCGGCTATCAGCGCGACGCTCAGACGGCCACTACCACCACCAGCACCACGGTCCAGGCCCGGCCGGTCTCAACTCAAGACGAGTCGTTGACCCAGGTCGGCTTTCTCGGCGTCACGCCGGTGACCCACGTCCAGACCACCAACGGCGGGCCGATCTTCACGCTGCAACAGATGGGCGACATGACGGTTCGCACGGTCGAGGCCTTGGCTACGCTGCCTGTCAAGGTCGGCGAGGTCGGCTTGGCCGTCATCGGCGTTCAAGACCGCGCGGCCGATTCCCCGGTCAGCATCGTGGGCGGTGGTCGCATCGCCGGGGAGGCGGCATCGGCCGACGACTTCCCGGTGGCCGACAAGGCAGTGCTGCTGCTGAGCCTGGTGGCAGGCTTCAACTTCTTCATCGGCATGTTCAACTTCCTGCCGTTGCTGCCCCTGGACGGCGGACACATCGCCAGTGCCCTGTGGGAGGCGTTGCGTCGAGGGTGGGCGCGGCTACGTGGACGCGCTGACCCCGGGTATGTCGACGCCGCGAAACTGTTGCCGATCGCCTACGTGGTGGCCAGCGCCATGGTGATCATGGGCGCGGTGCTGATCGTGGGTGACATCGTGGTGCCGATCCATCTGCCGACCGGCTGAGGTCACCGGGAACGGCAGGGGTCAGCCCATTCGGAGAGGCTGGCGGTGGCACGTAGGCTTGGCTCGTGAACATCGCCCTCGGTATGCCGGACCTCCCGCCGCCGGTGTTGGCACCCCGACGCAGGACCCGCCAGATCCGGGTCGGCAAGGTCGGAGTCGGTTCGGACTCCCCGGTCAGCGTGCAGTCGATGTGCACCACGCCGACCACCGACATCAACGCCACGCTCCAGCAGATCGCCGAATTGACCGCGTCCGGCTGCGACATCGTGCGCGTCGCCTGCCCGAGCCAGGACGACGCGGACGCGCTGCCTGCGATCGCCTCGAAGTCCCAGATTCCGGTCATCGCCGACATCCACTTCCAGCCGAAGTACGTCTACGCCGCGATCGACGCCGGTTGTGCCGCCGTGCGGGTCAACCCCGGCAACATTCGAGCCTTCGACGACCAGGTCAAGCAGATCGCAGCCGCAGCCAAGGACCGAGGCACGTCGATCCGCATCGGGGTGAACGCTGGTTCGTTGGACAAGCGGGTGATGGACAAGTACGGCAAGGCCACCCCTGAAGCGCTGGTGGAGTCCGCGGTCTGGGAGGCCAGCCTGTTCGAGGAGCACGACTTCCACGATTTCAAGATCTCGGTCAAACACAACGACCCGGTCGTCATGGTGCGGGCCTACGAGATGCTGGCCGAGCGCGGCGACTGGCCGCTCCACCTCGGGGTCACCGAGGCCGGCCCGGCGTTCCAGGGCACCATCAAGTCGGCTACTGCGTTCGGGGCGCTGCTCAGCCGCGGCATCGGGGACACCATCCGAGTCAGTCTCTCCGCGCCTCCGGTGGAGGAGGTCAAGGTCGGGTTGCAGATCTTGGAGAGCCTCAATCTCCGACCTCGTCGGCTGGAGATCGTGTCGTGTCCCAGTTGCGGCCGGGCCCAGGTCGATGTCTACAAGATGGCCGAAGAGGTCACCGCAGCCTTGGAGGGCATGGAGATCCCGCTGCGGGTCGCGGTGATGGGCTGTGTCGTCAACGGTCCGGGGGAGGCCCGCGAGGCTGATCTGGGGGTCGCCTCAGGAAATGGCAAGGGGCAGATCTTCGTCAAGGGCAAGGTCATCAAGACCGTGCCGGAGTCACAGATCCCCGAAACATTGATCGAGGAAGCACTCAAACTCGCTGAGCAGATGGAGTTGGCAGCCTCGATCGACTGAGTCTGCACCGCTAGGCTCATCGCGTGATCACCACGCGTCGCGGCATCAGGACCTTGGGTCCGATGGACCTGAGCGCGTTCCTGGAACTGGTCGCTTGTGATCCGGTGACCAATGTCTTCGTCGAACACCGCGCCCGCACCACCCACCTGGATCCTCGCTGGTTGGGTGGGGAGATCTGGGGTCGGTTCGAGGGCAAGGAACTGATATCCGCGTGTCACATCGGGGCGAACATGGTGCCGATCCAGGCCAGCGTCGAGGACGCCGAGGCGTTCGCGGAGCGGTTGGGCACGCGTCATCGCAGCGTCACGACCATCGTCGGGCCAACCGAGCAGGTCCGGGCGATCTGGTCGGTGCTCGGCACCAGTTGGGGACCGCCGCGAGAGTTCCGCTGGGAGCAGCCTCACCTGATGCTCGACACCGCCCCGGCCGTCGCGGCGGACCCGATGGTGCGACACACCACGCCCCGGGATTTGGCGGTCATCTATCCGGCCTGTGTGGCCATGTACACCGAGGAGGTCGGGGTGAGCCCCGAGTCCGGCGGCGGCGCCGACCTTTACCGGACGCGGGTCACCCAGTTGATCGCCAAGGGGTGGTCGTTCGCCCGCATCGAGGACGGCGAGGTGGTCTTCAAGGCCGAGGTCGCCTGCGCCACCCCGTCGGCGGCCCAGATCCAGGGTGTCTATGTCCCGCCACAGCGACGTGGCGAAGGAATCGCTGCCGCGGGCATGGCTGCCGTGGCGGCTCTGATCCGGGCCGAGATCGCTCCGGTGGCTTCTCTCTACGTCAACCACTGGAATCATCCAGCGCGACACGCCTACGCGAGCGCCGGATTCACCCAAGTGGGCACCTTCTCCACCATCATGTTCTAAGACACAGTTCTGGAGGCGGCGTCGCTGTGAGGCCGCAGGCGGCTCGGAGGTCCCTCATGCAGATGTCGAAGTTCACCTGCACGGTGTTGATGCTGCTGTCCCTGGTGGCGGCGGGCGCCGGATTCCGATTCATCTACCTGCGCGCTCTCGACTTCGACCTCGACGGGACTGACCCCTACATCACCGAAGCCGGCGACCCGGCGTTCTTCTGGGGCGCGATCGCGGTGCTGTTCTTGACCTGCATGTTGATCTTCTACATCGCCTATCAGGACTTCAACCGGGGATGACCGACTGATCGCACCGATGGTGGCGGCGTCGATGGTGGCGGCGCCGATGGTGGATGGGGGCGGTCATCGGGCCGGCGACAACCAGTTGGGTCCGCTGAGTCCGGTCGCCGTACTGTGTGCGGTGTGATTGCGCGCCTGTCGACCTTGTTCGTCCGAACCCTGCGAGATGACCCCGCCGACGCCGAGGTACCCAGCCACAGGTTGCTGGTCCGCGCGGGCTACATCCGCCGCGCTGCACCGGGCATCTACACCTGGTTGCCGCTGGGGCTGCGGGTGCTGCGCAAGATCGAGACCATCATCCGCGAGGAGATGGACGGTATCGGAGCCCAGGAACTGGCCTTCCCCGCCCTGCTGCCCCGGGAACCCTATGAGGCGACCGGCCGCTGGACCGAGTATGGCGACGGCATCTTCCGTCTCAAGGACCGCAAGGACGCAGACTATCTGCTCGGCCCCACCCATGAGGAGATGTTCACCCTCGTAGTCAAGGATCTCTACTCGTCCTACAAGGATCTGCCGCTGAGCCTGTACCAGATCCAGACCAAGTACCGTGACGAGGCCCGTCCCCGCGCCGGCCTGCTGCGTGGGCGCGAGTTCACCATGAAGGACTCCTACTCCTTCGACGTGGACGGGGCCGGCCTACAGGCCTCTTACGACGCCCACCGGGCGGCCTACGTGCGGATCTTCGACCGGCTCGGCTTCGACTACGTCGTCGTCAAGGCGACCTCCGGCGCGATGGGCGGTTCGGCCTCCGAGGAGTTCCTGGCCACCGCGGCCGTCGGTGAGGACACCTATGTGCGTTGCACCCGCTGCGACTACGCGGCCAATGTGGAGGCCGTCCAGGTGCGGCCGCCTGCCGCGATGTCGTGGGAGGGGACGCCGGCTGCGCACGCCGAGCAGACCCCTGACACTCCGACCATCGACACCCTGGTCGACCACCTCAACACCGCCGTGCCCCGCGAGGACCGGGACTGGCGAGCTGCCGACACGCTCAAGAACGTGCTGCTGCTGCTCAAGCATCCTGACGGCAGCACCGAACCGCTGGCCGTGGGCCTGCCCGGGGACCGCGAGGTCGACGCAAAGCGCCTCGAGGGACAGCTCGAACCGATCGAGGTCGAGCCCATGAACGAGGCGACGTTGAAATCCTTCCCCGACCTGGTCAAGGGTTATATCGGCCCCGATGGCATCAAGAGGGCCGGCATCCGCTATCTGGTCGATCCACGCGTGGTCGACGGCAGTCGTTGGGTGAGCGGAGCCGACGTGGCTGGCTCCCATGTCGTCGACCTCGTGGCGGGCCGCGACTTCACCCCCGATGGCACCATCGAGGCGGCTGACGTGCGTGACGGTGATGCCTGCCCGAACTGCACCGAGGGTGTCTTGGAGTCGGCCCGCGGCATCGAGATGGGGCACGTCTTCCAGTTGGGCACCAAGTATGCCGAGGCACTCGGGCTGCAGGTGCTCGACGTCAACGGCGCGCTGGTCACTGTCACCATGGGTTCCTACGGAATCGGAGTCACCCGGGCCGTCGCAGCGGTGGCTGAGGGCACCCTGGACGAGATCGGGCTGTGCTGGCCTCGCAATGTCGCCCCCTACGACGTTCACATAGTGGCGACAGGCAAGGACGAGGCGGTTCTGAGTGAGGCTGAGCGGATCGCCGCTGAGTTGTCCGCAGCGGGGGTCGACGTACTCCTGGACGACCGGGTCAAGGTGAGCCCCGGGGTGAAGTTCAAGGACGCCGAGTTGATCGGGGTGCCGACCATCGTCACCGTGGGCCGCGGCTTGGCCACCGGTGTCATCGAGGTCAAGGACCGGCGTACCGGGGATCGCATCGACGTTCCGGTGGCCGACGTGGTCGGGCATCTGACCACGCCGGCCTGACCACGCCGGCCTGACCACACGCGCTGGGCCGGACACGCGCAGCGGGGCTTCAGGGCTCAGCGTCGGCCGGAGTATTCTGCAGATTCATGCAATGCACGGATATGAGGCATCGAAAGCCTCGATAAGCCAGACCTTTCGTTGCATGATTGTGCACAGACGAAGCCCACGCCGTTGGTCCCCACCACACGCGGCACGAGTGACCCCATCCACCGGGGCTTCGTCGGGCCCAGTGTCCGGGCCCAACCGGCCCGCGCTCGGCGGTTTCGGGGGACGTCTCGGGAGTTCCCCGCCGCCGCCTGAGCGCGGGCCTTCTCCATTTCCGCGACCGGCGGGTGGCGTGGGTCCGCAACCGCGACGATGACCACCGCTCACCTCCACCCGGTAGGGTAAGCACACGGCGCACCGGCGGTGCGCCGTGCGCATCCCCAGCACCATGCATCCCCAGCACCATGCATCACCAGCAGCACCAGATCGCCAAGAGAACAAGGGAGTCGGACGTGGGTCGCGACAGCAACGCCATTGCGGCGGCATTGACCACTGCACTGACCGAGCCCTTGGCTGCCCTGGGGCTCGATGTCGAAGCCGTCGAAGTCTCCCAGGCCGGCAAACGCAGGGTGGTCCGCATCGCCGTCGACACCGACGGCGGAGTCACCCTCGACGACGTCGCGGAGGCGACGCGCGCGATCAGCGATCTCCTCGACAATGACGACGACCTGGACGACGAACTACTGGGCGAGTCGCCCTACACCCTTGAGGTGACCAGCCGCGGCGTCGACCGACCGTTGACCATGCCGCGGCACTGGCGGCGCAACGCCGACCGTCTGGTGAAGGTCACGGTGACCACCGGGGGAGCGTTCATCGGGCGCATCATCGATTCCACAGCAGACGAGGTCACCCTCGACGTGGACGGCACCCGGACCGTGGTGCCGTACGACGACATCCTCAAGGCCCTGATCCAAATCGAGTTCAACCGCAAGGCCCCGTCCGCGGGTCAGGACGAGGAGTAGTCACATGGACATCGACATGAGCACACTGCGGATGCTTGAACGGGAGAAGGAGATCCCGTTCGACGTCTTGGTGGAGGCGATCGAGCAGGCGCTGCTCATCGCCTACCAGAAGACGCCCGGCGCCCAGGAGCAGGCGCGCGCCGTGCTGGACCCCAAGACCGGTCACGTGGTGGTGCTGGCCGCCGAACTGGACGATGAGGGCTCCGTGGTCGGCGAGTACGACGACACCCCCGCAGGTTTCGGCCGCATCGCCGCGACCACCGCGAAACAGATCATGTTGCAGCGCCTTCGCGACGCCGAGGACGACATCCGGTTTGGCGAGTTCGCCGGCCACGAGGGTGACATCATCTCCGGCATCGTCCAGCAAGGCCGCAACCCCGACGATGTCATGGTCGATCTCGGCAAACTCGAGGCGTTGCTGCCGGTCTCCGAACGCGTTCCGGGCGAGGAGTATGACCACGGCAGCCGCCTGCGTTGCCTGGTGCTGTCGGTGCGCAAGGGCATGCGTGGTCCGCTGATCACGCTGTCTCGCTCTCATCCGACCCTGGTCAAGAAACTGTTCGCCCTCGAGGTGCCCGAGATCGCTGACGGCACGGTCGAAATCTGCGCGATCGCCCGCGAGGCCGGTCACCGTAGCAAGATCGCCGTCCGGGCAACCAAACCCGGCATCAACGCCAAGGGTGCCTGCATCGGGCCGATGGGCCAGCGAGTGCGCAACGTGATGACCGAGTTGCGTGGAGAGAAGATCGACATCGTGGATTGGTCCGAGGACCCGGCCACCCTGGTGGCATCGGCCTTGTCGCCGGCCACCGTCACCTCGGTCGAGATCCTCGATCTGGAAGCCCGTTCTGCGCGGGTCGTGGTGCCGGACTACCAGCTCTCGCTGGCCATCGGCAAGGAAGGTCAGAATGCCCGGCTGGCCGCGCGGCTCACCGGCTGGCGCATCGACATCCGCTCCGATGAGGAAACCCCCGCCTGAGCCACCCTCGGTGCCGACCACCGAGATGTCTTCGGCCTCTAGATGTCTCGGCCGTTTGGATATTGAGTGGTGCAACGGGGTAGAGTCGAGGATTGGTGGCGAGCACAACGACAACTCCGACGAGGACCTGCATCGGCTGTCGTGGGCGCGCCGCCAAGCACACGTTGTTGCGGGTTGTCGCCCGGATGGACGAGCAAGGCCTCATGGTTGTCGCTCCCGATCCGGAGGCCACCGCACCCGGTCGTGGGGCGCACCTGCACCCGACGCCCGAGTGCTACTCGCTCGCGGTGCGGCGCAGGGCCTTCGGGCGAGCACTTCGTCTCCCCGGAGCACCCTCCACGGCACCGGTGGACGAGTTTGTTACCTCGCGCGCGGCCCGGCATCACCAAGACGACTGACCGACAAGAAGGACTGGAGCAGCAGCTCATGAGCACTCGATGAGTACCTCCCGATGAGCACCCTTCGCTGTTTCGACAGCACCCACTAACGGCTGCACCCCGACCGCGGGTCGTGGCCAGAAGGAGAATCGTGGCCAAGACCCGAGTTTCAGAACTCGCCCGCCAGTACGGCATCACCAGCAAGGAAGCGCTGGAGAAGCTGCTCGCCATCGGCGAGTTCGTGAAGTCCGCTTCCTCCACCATCGAACTTCCCGCCGAGAAGAAGTTCGAGTCCAGCTATGGCGAGCAACTCCGCGCCAAGCAGAAGCCTGCCGACCCAACCGGGCCGGCCGCCGACGCCAAGGCGTCGGCCACCAGGACAGCCCCTAAGCCCGGCCCCAAGCCGGCCCCTAAGCCTGAGCCCACAGCGCCGGCGGCAGAGCCTGAGCCCCAGGTGCAGCAGCCGACGCCACCAGCCCCGGCCGTCCCCGCAGCTGCTTCGCAGGCTCCCGCTGCTCCGCAGGCTCCCGCTGCTTCGCAGGCTCCCGCTGATCCGGCAGCGCCGGCAGCCCGGTCGAACGCTCCGCGTCCGGCTCCTCGGCCCGGAACTCCTCGGCCCGGCAACAACCCGTTCGCTCCCAGTCAGGGCATGGGCCGTCGTCCCGCCCAGCCTCCCCGCGAGGCGCGACCCGAGGGTCGCGAAGGGCGCGACGGCAGTGTTCCCGGCGTGCCGCGTCCGCCGGCCGCACGTGACGCGGCTCCCCGTCCGGGTATGCCGCGTCCCAACCCCGCCATGATGCCCAAGTCGGGCGGTGCCTTCGGTGCCGGATCGCGCACTGGAGCCCCGGGTCGTCCCGGCGCTCCCGGGCGCGGTGGCCCCGGCGCCGGTGGCCCCGGTGGCGCCGGTCGTCAGGGTGCTCCCGGTCGTCCCGGTGGCGCTGGCGCGGGTGCCGGTGCCGGTGCCGGCGGTGGTCGTGGAGGCTTCGGCGGTGCCCCGTCGGGCCCTGGTGGCGGTGGCGGCCGTCCTGGCGGCGGTGGCCGACCCGGTCAGCGCGGTTCGACCCAGGGCGCCTTCGGCAAGGCCGGCGGTCCCTCGCGTCGAGGCAAGAAGTCCAAGCGGGCCAAACGCCAGGAGTTCGAGGCGATGGAGGCCCCGACCATTGGCGGCATCCGGGTTCGCAAGGGCAACGGCGAGACGGTTCGGTTGCCGCGCGGTGCGTCGCTGACCGACTTTGCCGAGAAGATCAACGTCGATGCTGCTCAGCTGGTCCAGATGCTGTTCGGCCTGGGCGAGATGGTGACTGCGACCCAGTCCGTGGGCGATGAGACTCTTCAACTTCTCGGCGACGAACTCAACTACATCGTCGAGGTGGTCAGCCCCGAGGACGAGGACCGTGAGCTGCTCGCAACCTACGACCTGGAGTTCGCCGACGAGGGCGACCAGGCCGACTGGTCCGCCCGCCCGCCTGTGGTGACGGTGATGGGTCACGTCGACCACGGTAAGACCAAGCTCCTCGACGCACTGCGGGACGCCAACGTGGTCGCAGGTGAGCACGGTGGCATCACCCAGCACATCGGCGCCTACCAGGTGAGCACCGAAGTCGACGGCAACGAGCGTCGGATCACCTTCATCGACACCCCCGGCCACGAGGCGTTCACCGCCATGCGTGCCCGTGGTTCGCAATCCTCGGACATCGCTGTGCTGGTTGTGGCCGCCGATGACGGTGTCATGCCACAGACCGTCGAGGCACTCAACCACGCCAAGGCCGCCGGGGTGCCGGTCGTGGTCGCGGTCAACAAGATCGACAAGCCCGAAGCGGACCCGACCAAGGTGCGTGGCCAGTTGACCGAGTTCGGCCTGATCCCCGAGGAGTACGGCGGCGACACCATGTTTGTCGACGTCTCAGCCAAGTCCGGTCTCAACCTCGACAAGTTGCTCGAGTCGATCGTGCTGACCGCTGACGCGTCCCTGGACCTGCGGGCCAACTCCGACCAGGACGCCCAGGGTCTGGTCATCGAGGCCCACCTGGACCGGGGCCGCGGCCCGGTTGCCACCATCCTGGTCCAGCGCGGCACCCTGCGCGTGGGGGACTCCATCGTCGCCGGGCCGGCTTTCGGCCGCGTGCGTGCGATGATCGACGAGTTCGGCAACGAGCTCACCGAGGCTCCGCCGGCCCGTCCGGCGATGGTCCTCGGTCTGTCCGCGGTCCCCGGTGCCGGCCAGAACTTCCTGGTCGTCGAGGACGACCGGATGGCCCGCCAGATCGCCGAACAGCGCGAATCGCGTGAGCGTGCCGCCCAGTTGGCCAAGCGCACGGTGCGTCGTTCCCTCGAGGACTTCATGAAGTCCATGGAGGAAGGCGAGTCGCAGACGCTGAACCTGATCCTCAAGGGTGACGTGTCCGGTTCGGTCGAAGCGCTCGAGGATGCGTTGAGCAAGATCGAGGTCGGCGAGGATGTCGGCATCCGGGTCATCGACCGCGGTGTCGGTGCCATCACCGAGACCAACGTGGACCTGGCCGCCGCGTCGGACGCGATCATCGTCGGGTTCAACGTGCGGGCCCAGGGCAAGGCCACCGAGATGGCGGACCGCGAGGGCGTGGAGATCCGGTATTACACGGTCATCTACCAGGCCATCGAGGAGATCGAGGCAGCGCTCAAGGGCATGCTCAAGCCGGAGTACGAAGAGATCACCCTCGGCCAGGCCGAGATCCGTGCCATCTTCCGATCCTCGAAGATCGGCAACATCGCCGGTTGTATGGTCACCTCGGGCACGATCCGGCGCAACGCCAAGGTCCGCGTCATCAGGGATGGGGCCGTCGTCTTCGACAACGCCGACCTGTCGTCACTGCGACGTGAGAAGGACGACGTCTCCGAAGCCCGTGAAGGCTTCGAGTGCGGTCTGGTCGTGCGCAACTTCGCCGACATCAAGGAAGGCGACGTCGTCGAGGCGTACGAGATGAAGGAAATTCCGCGCAGCTGATTCGCATCTGCCACGGATCGGCCGCAAGATCCGCCGAGTCGGCGTACATGTACGCCGACTCGGCGGGCGGGTGCACCGAGACGGCGCGGATGGACAACAGGAGAGCAACACAATGACCAGCCCACGAGTTCGCAAGATCGCCGACCGCATCAAGGTGATCGTCGCCGAGATGCTCGACCGGCGGATCAAGGACCCGCGTATCGGGTTCACCACGGTCACCGACGTTCGGCTATCGGGTGACTCCCAGCACGCCACGGTGTTCTACACCGTCCTCGGCGCCGACGAATCCGCCCAGGCGAGCACCGCGGCCGCACTGGAGTCGGCCAAAGGCCTGATCCGGTCCGAGGTCGCCAAGCAACTCGGCATCCGGCACGCGCCGAGTTTGGAGTTCATCCACGACGCCTTGCCGGAGACTGCGCGCCACCTTGACGAGGTGCTCGCGCGGGCCAAGGCGCACGACGAGGAGGTCGCCTCGTCGCGAGGTGCCGCCTACGCCGGCGACGAGGATCCCTACCGCAAGCCCCGCGACGTGGGCGACGAGCCGGACGAGGATGCCGGCGAGGTTGACTGACCGGGTCCGCCCCGCCTCGGGGCTGGTCATCGTCGACAAACCTGCCGGTATGACGTCCCACGACGTCGTCAGCCAGGTTCGTCGACTGGCAGGCACCCGCAAGGTAGGTCACGCCGGCACGCTGGACCCGATGGCCACCGGAGTGCTGGTGGTCGGGGTGGAGAAAGCGACACGCCTGCTCGGGCATCTGATGCTCACCGAGAAGCGGTATGACGCGACGGTCAGACTGGGGGAGTCGACCCTCACCGACGACGCCGACGGCGAGACGGTGGCAACAGCCGACACCTCGTCGCTGTCGCAAGCCCAGATCCGCGAGGTGTTCAGCCGCTTCGTCGGGGCCATCGAACAGGTGCCGACCGCGGTGAGCGCGATCAAAATCGACGGCAAGCGGGCATATCAGCGGGTCCGCGACGGTGAACAGGTCGAACTCGAACCCCGTCCGGTCACCATCCACGACCTCACCGTGCATGCGGTGCGTGCAGCCGACGTCGACATCTCGGTGCGATGCTCTTCAGGCACCTACATCCGTGCCATCGCCCGCGACGCCGGGTCGGCCCTGGGCGTGGGCGGACACCTGACTGCGCTGCGCCGTACCGGCGTCGGCCCCTACCTGGTGGACGGCGCCACCACCCTGGACGACCTCTCCGAACGGTTCACCGTGCTGCCCATCGCCGATGCGGCCAGAGCAGCGTTCCCCAGCCTCGAACTGGACGCCGCGATGGCAGCGGAGGTCAGGTTCGGGCGTCGACTCGATCTCGACCTGGCGGGGTTGACCGCCGTGTTCGGTCCCGACGGTGAGTTCCTGGCCTTGTACGAGCCGTCCGAATCCTCGGCGAGGCCCAACGCTGTGTTCGTCTGACCCGGCACCGTGCTCGCCCGGTGAGGAAGAGGAGCCGGTAAGTCAGTAGAGTCTGTTCTCGTGGCGGAACTGTGGCGGAGCCTGGCCGAGGTGCCCGTGGACCTCGGGCGCACGGTGGTGGCGATCGGTAACTTCGACGGCGTACACCGGGGGCACCAGCATGTGCTCCACACAGCCCACACAGCAGCGGAGGCGGCCTCGGAGCCACTGGTGGTGGTGACCTTCGACCCCCATCCGATGGCCGTCCTTCGTCCCGAGCACGCCCCCGGGACTCTCACCTCGATCCCCGAGCGCGCTGAACTGTTGGCAGGCCATGGCGCCGATTTCGTGCTGGCACTGCCTTTCGATCGTGCGATGGCTGCCTGGACCCCCGACGAGTTCGCCCAGCGGGTGCTGGTCGATTCACTCCACGCAGCCGCCGTCGTGGTCGGAGCCAACTTCCGTTACGGCACGCGAGCCTCCGGAGACGTGGAGTGCCTCACCACGTTCGGCGTCGACCACGGGTTCGACGTGCTGCCCGTCGCGCTCGACGGCGGACCACAGGTCTGGTCCTCCACCTACGTCAGAACGTGCCTTGCTGCCGGTGACGTGGAAGGAGCGGCCGAGGCGCTCGGTCGTCCGTTCAGCATTCGAGGAGTGGTCGTCCGCGGCGACCAACGCGGACGGGAGTTGGGTTTCCCAACCGCCAACGTGCCCACCGACTCCTTGGCTCTGGTCCCGCCGGACGGGGTGTATGCGGGTTGGCTGATCCGTCGCGACACCGCCGAGCGCTTCCCGGCGGCGATCAGTGTCGGCACCAACCCCACCTTCGACGGTGTGATCGGCCGCAGGGTCGAGAGCTATGTGCTGGATCGCACCGATCTGGACCTCTACGGAGTGGAGGTGGAGGTCTGTTTCGTCGCCCACCTGCGCGCCATGGTGGCGTTCTCGGGCATCGAGGCGCTGGTCGAGCAGATGAACGCTGACGTCGAGCAGGCCCGCGTCCTCCTGGTGGGCTGACCAGCCGACTTCGCAGGTCAGCGTGTTGTTACACCGGGCGTGTATGCCGTGGCATCGATACTGGACACGATGCATCCGATTTCAGGGAGTCCCGCGATGACCACATGTCCCAACTGCCAGGCCGAGGTGGCCGGGGCTTCGGTCTTCTGCGCCCAGTGCGGTCACCGGTTACAGCAGCCGGACCTCGAGGCCGGCGCGTCCACCACCCCCGCGCCCGAGGCGTTCGACGACGGTGACTCCGGCGATTCCTGGGACGATTCCAGCAGGAGGGACCCCGACGAGCCGCATACCGCGGTGGCGCCGACGGTCCCGGCTGAGTCCGAGTCCGAGTCCGAGCCGGCGCCCGCCCCTGACCGGACCGCGGTCGCGGTCAAGCCACTCAGGGGCCGACGGTTGACCCTGGTGGCCAAGACCGGGCTGCTGGCGGCGCTGGTGATCGCCCTGGTCAACCCCGTGATGGCGGCGATAGACATCTTCGACGGTGGCGGATTCTCCGACATCGACGACTGGTTCTCGATGATGTCGGACACCTTGCCGATCGTCTCGACCTCGATGTTGGTCCAGGTGTTCCTCGGCCTGCTGGCCGCAGTGTTGTGCTTCTTCCGGCGAGCCTGGATCCATCCGCTGGTCTTCATCGTCGTGCTGGTCGGTGCCCAGGTGGCCCGGGGCGTCCCGGGATCGGACGTGGTGTGGGACGACACGATCTGGGCGAACCCCGACACCCTCCAGGACTTCAACGCCTCGAGTCAGATCTGGTTCTGGCTGCCGTCGATGATGGTCGCCGCGATGTTGATCTACTGGCTGGGCTGGAAGCTCGGCAAGCCCAAGCCCAAGACCAAGCCTCGGCCGGACCCCGAGCCGACCGAACCGACCCCCACGCCGAGCTGACGCTCGGCCCGGTTTTCCCTGATATCAGGGGAAACCGGAACTTGGCACGGAAAGCTTCCCGCGCCAAGTTCCAGTTTCCCGTGCCAAGTCGGCGCCAGGCGGCCGCATCGAATCCGCAGATTCGAGTCACGCAGTAGACCGGTGATAATCTGCTCAGGTTGCCCGCACGGGTGACACCGCCGTGAAACGGCCGCGGATCGTAGTGCCCCGGTGAACAGGCCCGGGCGCGCCGCGCAACGAACCGAGAGGAAGCCCGCATGTCTGTTGGAACTGACGCGGAGACCAAGAAGAACATCATCGCCGAGTACGCCACAGTTGAGGGCGACACCGGTTCCCCCGAGGTGCAGATCGCTCTGCTGAGCCACCGCATCTCGCACCTCACCGAGCACCTCAAGCAGCACAAGCACGACCACCACAGCCGCCGTGGTCTGCTGTTGCTCGTCGGTCAGCGTCGACGTCTGCTCAACTACCTGCAGAAGACCGACATCAGCCGTTACCGCTCCATCGTCGAGCGTCTCGGTCTGCGTCGTTGATCGCAACTCGCTGAACCTTCGAACGGGCGGCTTCCTCACCGGGGGCCGCCCGTTCGGCATTTCGAGCTGACCGGGTTGGCCCGATGGTGCTGAGGAATGGACCTCGGCCCGCACCCGACCCTGACCACGGCTCGTAGCTCAGAGGTCCAAGCGACTCCTCGCCGGAGTCGGCGACAGGTGAGGCCGTACGCCGCGCCGGTTCGCCCCCTCGGTGACCCAGGGCTAGACTGGCGAAGACTACAAGTCCACTTTGCGGGGCGAGGCGCCCTGCTGTCACGAAAACAGAGATAACTCAATGACTGAACCCGTCATCACCGCTGTCGAGACCGTTCTCGACAACGGCAAGTTCGGCAAGCGCACCGTGAAGTTCGAGACCGGTCTGCTCGCCCGCCAGGCGGCCGGATCTGTGACCGCCTATCTGGACGACGACACCATGCTGCTGTCGGCCACCACTGTTTCCAAGCAGCCGAAGGACCACTTCGACTTCTTTCCGCTCACCATCGACGTCGAGGAGCGGATGTATGCCGTGGGCCAGATCCCCGGCTCCTTCTTCCGCTCCGAGGGCCGGCCGGGCGAGGACGCGATCCTCACCTGCCGACTGATCGACCGTCCGCTGCGTCCGACCTTCAAGAAGGGCCTGCGCAACGAGGTCCAGGTTGTCATCACCGTGATGGCTCTTGACCCGAACCAGCCCTACGACGTGCTCGCGATCAACGCCGCGTCGATGTCCACCCAACTCTCCGGCCTGCCGTTCTCCGGCCCGGTCGGCGGGGTCCGGGTGGCACTCATCGATGGTCAGTGGGTTGCGTTCCCGACCCACAGCCAGCTCGAGGAAGCCGTCTTCGACATGGTCGTTGCCGGACGCGTCACCGACACCGGCGACGTCGCCATCATGATGGTCGAAGCCGAGGCTACCGAGCAGACCTGGGACATGGTCGCCAACCAGGGCAAGCAGGCGCCGACCGAAGAGGTCGTGGCCGGCGGTCTGGACGCCTCGAAGCCGTTCATCAAGCAGCTGTGTGAGGCCCAGGCCGAGCTGGCCAAGCAGGCCGCAAAGCCCGTCGCCGACTACCCGGTCTTCCTGGACTACGAGGACGACGTCTACGCCGCCGTCTCCAACTTCGCCGCCGTCGACACCGCCGCTGCCCTGCAGATCGCGGACAAGCTGGAGCGCGAAGCTCGTCTCGACCAGATCAAGGCCTCGCTGCTCGACTCCATCGCCGGCGACTTCGCTGGCCGCGAGGGTGAGATCGGTGCAGCGTTCCGCTCGCTCAACAAGAGCTTGGTCCGTGAGCGTGTCCTGCGCGACAAGGTCCGCATCGACGGCCGTGGCCTGGCGGACATCCGGCCGTTGCACGCCGAGGTCGGCGTGATCCCACGCGTCCACGGCTCGGCCTTGTTCGAGCGCGGCGAGACCCAGATCCTGGGTGTCACCACGCTCAACATGCTCAAGATGGAGCAGCAGCTCGACACGCTGTCCCCGGAGAAGCACCGTCGTTACATGCACAAGTATGTGTTCCCGCCCTTCTCCACCGGGGAGACCGGCCGGGTTGGTTCGCCCAAGCGCCGCGAGGTCGGCCACGGTGCGCTCGCTCGACGCGCGCTGCTTCCGGTGCTGCCGTCGCGCGAAGAGTTCCCCTACGCCATCCGTCAACTGTCTGAGGCTATGGGTTCCAACGGTTCGACCTCGATGGGTTCGGTCTGCGCCTCGACGCTGTCGCTGCTGCAGTCCGGTGTGCCGCTCAAGGCCCCAGTCGCAGGAATCGCGATGGGACTCATCTCCGGCGAGATCGACGGCGAGACGAGCTACGTCGCCTTGACCGACATCCTCGGAGCCGAAGACGCCTTCGGCGACATGGACTTCAAGGTTGCCGGGACCCGTGAGTTCGTGACCGCCCTCCAGCTCGACACCAAGCTCGACGGCATCCCCGCCGAAGTGTTGGCGCAGGCGCTGCGACAGGCCCGCGACGCGCGTTTGACCATCTTGGATGTCATGGCCGAGGCGATCGACGCCCCCGATGAAATGGCAGCGACCGCTCCGCGGGTCATCTCCGTGCGCGTCCCGGTCGACAAGATCGGCGAGGTCATCGGGCCGAAGGGCAAGGTCATCAACCAGATCCAGGAGGACACCGGAGCCACGATCTCGATCGAGGACGACGGCACTGTCTACATCGGTGCGGTCGACGGCGCCTCCGCCGAGGCCGCACGTGCTGCGGTCAACGCGATCGCCAACCCGACCATGCCTGAAATCGGCGAGCGCTACCTGGGTACCGTTGTCAAGACCACCAACTTCGGTGCCTTCGTGTCGCTGCTGCCCGGCAAGGACGGTCTGCTGCACATCACCAAGTTGCGCGCGCTCAATGATGGCAAGCGCGTCGATTCGGTTGACGACGTCGTCGAGGTCGGACAGAAGATTCAGGTCGAGATCGTCGAGATCGACGACCGAGGCAAGCTGTCTCTGGCTCCGGTGGTCGAGGACACCTCTGCTGGTGAAGACGCCACCGAGGAGTGACGACTCGTAGCACTGTGCTGCCGAATGGACTGCGGATCCTCACCGAGGAGATGCCGTCAGTCCGGTCGGCAGCCATCGGCGTGTGGGTGGGTGTCGGCTCGCGTGACGAGTCCGCCCGCCTGCACGGCTGCTCTCACTTCCTAGAGCACCTCCTCTTCAAAGGCACCCCGACCCGCTCGGCGATGGACATCTCGGTCGCGCTGGACGAGGTCGGTGGTGAGTTCAACGCCTACACGGCCAAGGAGTTCACCGTTTTCCATGCCAGGGTGCTGGATGCTGACCTCGCCCTGGCCACCGAGGTCCTCGGCGACATGATCTGTCACTCCACGATCGCGCCCGAGGACGTCGAGGCCGAGCGAGATGTCATCCTCGACGAGATTGCCATGCATGACGACGACCCGGACGACGTGCTGCACAACCTCTTCGCCGAGATCGCGTTCGGGGACCAGTCTCCGCTGGGCCGCGACATCGCCGGCACCCACCAGTCGATCTCTGCCCTGACCCGGGACGAGATCGCACACTTCTATCGCACCCACTACGTCTGCTCCAACATGGTGGTGGCTGCCGCCGGAAACCTGGATCACGACGCCTTCGTCGCCCAGGTCGCGCAGGCCTTCGCGTCCCTGGAACCCGGGGCGCCCGAGGGCCCTGCCCCCCGCGTCGCCGAGCGCATCGAGGTCTACGCCGGCACCGGGCATGCCGACAAGGGCTTCGAACAGGTCAACCTAGTGCTCGGTACCGAGGGATTGCGGCGCTCCGACGACCGCCGCTTCGCGCTGGGGGTGGTCAACACCGTCCTGGGTGGTGGCACCTCGTCGCGGCTCTTCCAAGAGGTGCGGGAGCGTCGCGGACTGGCCTACTCGATCTACTCCTTCACAGCTGGCTTCGCCGATACCGGTCTCTTCGGGGTGGCGGTCGGCTGTCTGCCGAGCAAACGCGACGAGGTGTTGAGCGTGGTGCGCGCTGAACTGGCGCGTCTGGCCACTGACGGCCTCACCGAGGGTGAACTCGCCCGAGGGAAAGGGCAGATGCGGGGCGGACTGGTGCTCGGGCTGGAGGACTCCGCCTCGCGAATGTCTCGGCTGGGCAAGGCCGCGTTGGTCCACGATGAACTGCTCAGCATCGACGAGGTGATCGAACGCATCGACGCGGTCACTCTTGAAGAAGCCAACCGGGTCGCCGCCGAAATTATCGGGCGCCCGGAGATTCTAGCCGAGGTCGGACCGGCCTGACCCACAAATGACCGCGAGTCGGCGTGCATGCACGCCGACTCGCGGTCATTTGTGACCCGAGTCGGCGCAAATGGCTCAGCGGCGGCCGATGATGCCGACGCACGCCGGCTGCTGGGAGTCGACGACCGACACCCGGAATCCGGCCGCACCGAGTTGCTCGGCGGTCTTCTGGACCATCTGCGGCACATTCTCCCGGTGAGTGGCCTCGAAGAAGATGTAGACCGCGCCGCCTGGGAGCACGCGCTCGTGCAGCAACGCGATCTCGTCGGATGCGTCACGCACCCAGAACAGGTTCACGTTGAATGCGAAAATCTTGTGCAGGCGCTTGACCGGCACCCTCAGGGTGGCCAGATCGATCTGCCGCACAGTGAGACGTCCAGCGTCGACATACTGCTTGCAGCGCCGTTTGGTGCGGTCGACCCCGGACTCCGACCGATCGATCGCGAAGAGCCTTCCCGTCTCGAGCCGCGAGCAGATCAACTCAGCACCGGCACCGGGTCCACAGCCGATTTCCAAGATGTGGTCGCTGGGCTGGATCTGCATGTAATCCACCGCCCAGCGGATCCGCGCTGGAATCGTCTGCACAACCATGGGCGTTACCCTGCCAGATGGCGGGTCACATTGGGGCCACCCACCCCCTCTGAACCGGTATCGAGGCAGTAGGTTGGGCGTGTGATCGCGGTTGGAGTGCTCGGTGCGACGGGCAAGGTCGGGGTTGAAATATGTCGTGCGGTCGATGAGGCGAACGACCTGGAACTGGTCAGCGCCCTTGGCTCGGACGACGACTTGGCCGGTCTGGACGATGCCGAGGTCGGCATCGACTTCACCCACCCGGACGCCGTGATGGCCAATCTTGAATATGCGATCGGCCGGGGCATCCACATGGTGGTCGGCACCACCGGTTTCACCGAGGAACGCCTTCGCCAAGTCGATCGATGGCTCGCGGACGCACCAACGGTGGGAGTGCTGATCGCACCCAATTTCTCCATCGGGGCGGTGCTGATGATGCAATTCGCGGCGAAGGCTGCCCCGTTCTTCGACTCCGTCGAAGTCATCGAACTCCATCACCCCGACAAGGCCGATGCCCCCAGCGGCACCGCGACTCGGACGGCTCAGATGATCGCCGCGGCTCGGTCAGCAGCCGGCTCTCCTGCGATGCCGGATGCCACCAGCACCGGGCTCGACGGCGCCCGCGGGGCAGATGTGGACGGCATTCGCGTCCACGGGCTGCGCATCCGCGGTCTGGTGGCCCACCAGGAGGTCGTCCTGGGGAGCTTGGGGGAGACCCTCACCATCCGTCACGACTCGTTGGACCGCGCCAGCTTTGGACCGGGGGTGTTGGCCGGCGTACGTGCCGTGGCCGACCACCCCGGCCTGACAGTCGGTCTGGAGAAGTATCTCGGGCTGGACTGACGGTCCGACCGACGCCGACGTCGGTTGTTCGGGTGGTCAGCGATAGATCTCGGGAAGCTGCTCGCCGATTCGAACCTGGGGCTTCGGCAGTCGTAGGAAACGCATCTGCAAGGAGCGGCTCAGTGCATACCAGGTGGTGCCCTTTGCCGGGTCCTCGGGGAAACGCAGCCCCAACTGCTTGCGCAGTTTGAGGATGATCACGACGAAGTTGAGCGCCGTCATCAACAACATGGTGAACATCAGCGTGGTGGCAAGACCGCGCAGTGCGATGTTGTTGGTGAAGTTCAAAATCATGCTGAGGATCAGCACCGGCAACAGGATCTCGGCGACCAGGAAGCGGCTGTCGATGAAGTCGCGGACGAACCGACGCACCGGGCCGCGGTCCCGCGCCGGTAGGTTGCGCTCGTCACCGGTCTTGAGTGCCTCGCGACGCTTGGACATCAGTTCGCTGCGGGCCGCACGGTCGCGGGCGGACCGCTCCTTACGGGTGCGCGCAGGACGCACGCGTGCAAGGCGCGCGGCCTCCGCCTCCTTGCGGCTGGGAGTGGGACGGCCTTTGCCATCGACGGACGTCGACTCGGGGGATTCCCCTGAGTCGGTGGCGGACTTGCGACCGAACAACTCAAACCTCGAAACAGCCACGGAACGGTGAACGGACCCAGCGTACCGGTCGCGCGTTGTTGGGTCAGCGTCGTAGGGTGAACCCACACGTACGACTAAGCGAGAGGCATGACCCAATGGGCCTGTGGAGTCGATTCACGCTGATCTTCAAATCGAAGGCCAGCAAGGCACTGGACCGTGCAGAGGATCCACGTCAGACGCTTGACTACAGCTATCAGAAGCAGCTTGAGCTGCTCAACAAGGTGCGCCGCGGGGTGGCCGATGTGGCCACCAGCCGCAAACGCGTCGAGTTGCAGATCGCCCAACTGGACCAGCAAGCCGTCAAGTTGACCGACCAGGCCGAGAAGGCCATCTCGGTAGGACGCGAAGATCTCGCCCGCGAGGCGCTCACCCGTAAGTCAGGTCTGACCAACCAGGTCAATGGACTCAAGGCCCAGCACGCGAGCCTGCAGGCTGAAGAAGAGAAGCTGGTCAATGCGCAGTCCCGCCTGCAAGCCCAGGTGGAGGCCTTCCGCACCAAGAAGGAGACCATCAAGGCGACCTACACCGCGGCTGAGGCACAGACCCGGATCAACGAGGCTCTTACCGGCATCGGCGACGAGTTCAGCGACGTAGGGGCGGCGGTGCAGCGCGCCGAGGACAAGACGGCCGAGATGCAGGCCCGCGCTGGTGCAGTCGACGAACTGATCGCCTCGGGGGCGCTGGAGTCGATCGGGTCGTCGGGTGGCGATGACATCGCCCGCGAACTGGACGCGATGAGTTCGGCCGCGGATGTCGAAGCCGAAATGGCGCGCCTGAAGGGCACCGCCGCGCCGAGTTCGCTCGCTGCGCCGAGCAGCCCTGAGGCCATCGAGGCAGGTCCGATCTTGGACCCAGCCCAGGAGCCGGTTGCCAAGCCAGAGGAAACCGCCTGAGGCGTTTCCAGCAGGCAATCTGGGGTGCGTGGATCGATCCACGCACCCCAGAGTCATGTGAGCCCAGAAGGCGTCGGGCACGGGGAGCGCACGGGGGCCGGACCTGCGAGACACACAGGCGTCAGCAAGGCTAAAGTTCCGCCACAGGCTTTTCACAGGTTGTGAGGTGACTATCAACCCATGAAGTTGACCCGCATCGATGGCAGTCCCTTGCGAGTGCTCGTGGTGGACGACGAGAGCAACATCGCCGAACTGATCGCGATGGCATTGCGCTACGAAGGTTGGGAGGTCACCACCGCTCACAACGGTCTCAAAGCCGTCGCCGCTGCTGGGCAGGTCCGCCCCGACGCCATCGTGCTCGACATGATGCTGCCCGATATCGACGGCCTCGAGGTGTTGCGTCGAGTCCGAGCCAACGACCCCGCCGTGCCGGTTCTCTTCCTCACCGCAAAGGATGCAGTCGAAGACCGGATCGCCGGCCTCACCGCTGGCGGAGACGACTATGTCGTCAAGCCCTTCAGTTTGGAGGAGGTCGTGGCTCGACTGCGCGCCCTGCTGCGGCGCACCGCCGCCCGACTGCTCGACGAGAGCCCCCAACTCGTGGTCGGCGACCTGGTGCTGGACGAGGACAGTCACGAGGTGACCCGGTCCGGGGAGGAGATCAGGCTGACGGCGACTGAGTTCGAACTACTTCGCTACCTGATGCGCAACCCCCGGCGGGTGCTTTCGAAGGCCCAGATCCTGGATCGGGTGTGGAACTACGACTTCGGTGGGGAGGCCAACGTGGTCGAGCTCTATATCTCCTACCTGCGCAAGAAGATCGACGCTGGCCGTGCCCCCATGATCCACACCATGCGTGGCGCCGGATATGTCCTGAAACCAGCTGCGTGAAGCTCTCCCTGACCGCTCGGCTGGTGCTGACCACGGTGGCACTGGCCGCGGTGGTCTGCATCGCCATCGCCGCAACCGTCACCCTGACGATGCGGGCCAACCTGATGGACCGGCTGGATCGTGACGTGCAGGATCTTGCCGAGTCCGCCAGCCGACCAGGTTTGGGCGCCGGTTTCAATCGCAGCCCCGGCACGCTGTGGTTGGGGATCACCGACTTCGGGTCCTCCGGCGGCGGGGTGGCGAGATCCTTCACCCGGCAGGGTTACCAGGAACTGTCCGCCGCCACCGTGTCCCGGCTGGCCGAGGTGCCCGTCGACACACCAACCACGATCTCCGTCCCTGGCTTTGGGAGATATCGGGTGATCGTGGTCGACCGTCTGCAGATCCAGGTCGAATCGTCCGGGGCGTTCAACCTCGGCCGCCTGGTCGTCGGTCTGCCGACCGAGGACGTCGACGACACCGTCGAGAGCCTGCTCATCACCGAGGTTGCTCTGACCGGTGGCGGCGTCATCGTTATCGGTGTCGCCGCATTTGCTCTGGTTCGGCGTCAACTGCGGCCGCTGCGTCAGGTCGCCGCGACAGCACACGAGGTGGCCGAACTGCCGTTGTCTTCGGGCGAGGTTGGGCTGACCTCCCGGGTGCCGAGCGAACTGACCGACGAACGGACCGAGGTCGGCCAAGTCGGCTCAGCGCTCAACACCCTGCTCGAACATGTCGAGGAGTCCCTGTCGGCCCGACATCGCAGCGAGCAGCAGGTCCGGCAGTTCGTTGCCGACGCATCCCACGAGTTGCGCACCCCGCTGACCACCATCCGCGGCTACACCGAACTGGCTCGCGCTCACCCGGACGAAACCACCACCGCGACGGCGTTGACCAAGATCACCGAGGAGTCGGGCCGTATGACGACCCTGGTCGAGGATCTGCTGCTGTTGGCGCGTCTGGACCAGGGCCGACCGCTGGAGAACGAACCGGTGGACCTGTCCAGGTTGCTGGTCGAGGCCGTCGACGACGCCCGAGTGGTCGACAGCGATCACCAGTGGCGCATCGAGGCGCCAGCGCAGGAGGTTGTCGTGGCCGGAGACCGGGCACGGCTGCACCAGGTGATCGCCAACCTGCTCACCAACGCGCGCAACTACACCCCAGCCGGCACCGTGGTCACGGTCCGGGTCAAACCCGACGGGTTCGTGGTGCACGACAATGGCCCAGGGTTCGCCCCTGAGCTTCTCGGTAGGGCTTTCGAGCGGTTCACCCGCGGCGAGGAGTCCCGACAGCGGGCCAGCGCGGAGACCGGAGCGGGTCTCGGACTCTCCCTGGTCCGCGCCATTGTGGAATCCCATGGCGGCTCGGTGTCGCTGGTTTCAGTGCCTGGCGACACCTCGATCACGGTCCGATTGCGCCCGGCCACCTGACCACATCCGCGCCGAGTCGGCGTACATGAACGCCGACTCGGCGCGGTTTTGGTCAGTCTGTGTGGGTCTTGCCGGGCAGATCGAGCATCCGTTGCAGCGCGATGTTGGCGTAATGCTCGGTGTCGGCATCGACCTTGATCACGTTGACCTGGTTGCCCTTGACCAGTTCCTCCATCGCCCACACCAGGTGTGGCAGGTCGATCCGGTTCATCGTCGAGCAGTAGCACACGGTGCGGTCCAAGAACATGATCCGCTTGTCGGGATGTAGGGCCGCGAGTCGTTTGACCAGGTTGAGTTCGGTGCCGATCGCCCACGCAGACCCGGCCGGGGCGTCGTTGATCATCGAGATGATGAACTCGGTCGACCCGACGTGGTCGGCCTTGAGCACCACCTCATGCTGGCACTCGGGGTGCACCAGGATGTTGATGTCGGGGATCTGGGCGCGCAGGTCGTCGATGGTGTCCGGCGAGAACCGTCCGTGCACCGAGCAGTGACCCTTCCACAAGATCACCCGAGCGTCCCGCACCTGCTCGGAGGTGACCCCACCGTCGGGCTGTAGCGGGTCCCACACGATGCAGTCACCCAGATCCATGCCTAGTTTGAGGACTGCCGTGTTGCGTCCGAGGTGCTGGTCGGGCAGGAACATCACCTTGGTGCCACGGTCGAAGGCCCACTCCAGCACGGTTTGGGCGTTGGAAGAGGTGCACACCACGCCGCCATGGCGACCGCAGAAGGCTTTGATGTCGGCTGAGGAGTTCATGTAGGTCACCGGGATGACGTCGTCTGCCACTCCGGCCGCCTCCAGTGCAGCCCAGGCTGCCTCGACCTGGGGGAGCCGAGCCATGTCGGCCATCGAACACCCGGCCGCCAGGTCGGGGAGGATCACCTTCTGGTGCTCACCGGTCAAGATGTCGGCCGACTCGGCCATGAAGTGCACGCCACAGAAGACGATGAACTCCGCGTCGGGTCGACCGGCCGCGTCGCGAGCGAGTTTGAAGGAGTCTCCGGTGACGTCGGCGAACTGGATCACCTCGTCGCGCTGGTAGTGATGGCCGAGCACGAAGACTCTGTCCCCGAGGGCTCGTTTGGCGGCAACCGCACGCGCCACCAGGTCAGGGTCGGAGGCGGCCGGCAGATCGCCGGGGCACTCCACCCCGCGTTCGGAATTGGGATCGATACCGCGGCCCAGTGGGAGCAACGGAAGGTCGACGGTCGTCATACCGCCATCCTAGGTCGTGTCGCGGGGCGCCTACCGCGGGTGTCTGCCCGCTGTCGCGGGGGTGCCGCCCCGCTGAAGGCGGCACAGCCCCGCGGAAGATCGGTAGGGCCCCGCGGAAGACGGGTATGGCGGCCCACCGTGAGTATGCCGACCGTGCCGAGTTCGGCCCACAGGTCAGCGGTCGCCGCCCACGATCCACAGGCGACGGGCCCAACTCAGCGCCTGCACCTCACCGGCCCTCCATGGTCAGACCATGTTCGACGAACTCGCAGCGATCACCGGCCAGCAGCGTGGTCTGGTTCTCCGATCCCAGGCTTTGGCGGCCGGGTTGGACGTCACTGAGCTCAATTCGCTGGTCCGGGCCGGAACTCTGGTGTCCGTGCGGCGCGGGGTCTATGCGTTCGGTCATGGCTGGATCCACGCTGACCAGGAGGCACAGCAGACCTGGCGCACCCTGGCAGCCAGCCTGGCCATGACCAAAGACCACGTGCTCAGTCACGATTCGGCCGCGTTGCTTCTGGGGCTGCCGCTGGTCGGCCGCGGCACTGCCGAGGTGCACATCACTCGCCCCGGGGTGCTTGGTTCGCGCACGGAGTTCGGGGTCAAACACCACAGCGCGCCCTATCGCCTCGACCAAGTGGTCAGCGACACCCGATTCAGCCACTTCGGGCTGGCCAGAACATGTCTGGACCTGGCCCGAGAGCACTCGATCTATCGGGTGATCAGCGCCTTCGATGCGGCCCTGCGCCTCGGCCTGTCCAAAGACACCTTGCGCGCCGACGTCGTCGCGATGAAGGGGTGGCCGCATGTGCGGCGGGTGCGTGCTGCGATCGAACTCGCCGACGTCGGCGCCGAGAATCCGGCCGAGTCGTTGGCGCGTCTGGTGCTCAGTGGACTTGGGGCCGGGCCGATCGAGACCCAGTTCGGGCTGCGCGCGGACGGGCGCACCGCGTGGTGTGACCTCCGGGTCGGACGCCATGTCGTGGAGGTGGATGGACGCACCAAGTACACCGTGGTTGAGCGCGGTGGGTTCGCCAGGGACGCCGACGACGCCTGGTGGGAGGAGAAGCTGCGGCACGACTTCCTGACCGGCTTCAAACTCGGAGTCTCGCGGGTGGTCTGGGAGGACCTGTTGGCTAAGAACCTCGCGCGCACCCAGCGGCGCCTGGGTCGAGAGATCGCCGAGACCACCCGCCGGTTCGGCAGCACCATCGAGGATCTGGAGCCCTACCTGCTGGACAAGCCCGACGGAACCCGCCCGGGATCACTCGATCAGGCCCGCCCACTGCGGGTTTCTTAGTCGCTGCCGCGGGGTAACAGGCACTTGCGCGGGGCGATAGACCCGCGGAAGGCGCACCAAGCACGCGGGAGGCAGGGGGCGTGGGCAACAATGACGCCATGCGTGTGTTGGTTGCTCCAGACAAGTTCGCCGGCACCCTGTCAGCCCCCGAAGCCGCCGAGGCGATCGCGGTCGGCTGGCGGCTGACCGCCCCCGACGACGAGATGATCGCCGCCCCACTCAGCGACGGAGGCCCCGGGTTCGTCGACGCGATCCATGCAGCCTTGGGCGGGGAACTATCGGTGGTCAGCGTGCCCGGACCGGCTCAGGTGGAGACCGACGGGGAGCAGATGGTGCCGGCCACGATGCTGACCGTCGATGACACGGTCTATCTGGAGTCGGCGCAGGCAGTCGGGCTGCCGCTGGCGCAGGGTTCCGACCCGTTGACCCGCACCAGTTACGGCGTCGGCGTCCTGCTGGCCCACGCGCTGCAGGCGGCCCCCACCCGCATCGTGTTGGGCGTCGGCGGCACCTCGACCAACGACGGTGGCGCCGGCCTGCTGGCCGCATTGGGTGGGTATGCCGAGAACGCGGAACTCGACGAGGGCCCATCCGCGTTGGCCGGCATCACCGCCATCGATCTCAGCGCCCCCCGGGGTCTGTTCGCCGGGATCGACCTGGTGGTGGCCACCGATGTGGACAGTGTGCTGGCCGGCTTGTTCGGCGCGACCAAGAACTACGGACCACAGAAGGGCATCAGCGAGGAGGCGCTGCCCCAGGTCGACGCCTGGCTGGCCGAGTTCGGCGCCGTGGTCGACCGTGGCTTGGCGACCCGGCCCGGATCCGGGGCCGGCGGAGGTCTGGGTTTCGCGATGATGGCACTCGGGGCCACTCAACACTCGGGCATCGACCTGGTCACCGCCGCCACCGGCTTGGCCGACAAAGTGGCCGGGGCCGACCTGGTCGTCACCGGCGAGGGGTCCTTCGACTACTCCAGCGGGGCCGGCAAGGTGCCGCACGGCGTCGGACATCTCGCGGCCCACCACCTGCGGCCCTGCATCGTGTTGGCGGGCCGGGTCAGCGTCGGGTCCCGAGAGATGCGTGTCCTGGGCATCGATGCGGCCTACAGCATGGTCGACCTGGTCGGTGAGGAGGACTCCGTCGGCTCCCCGATGGCCAGTCTGGAGCGGTTGGCCGCCCGCGTCGCGCGGACATGGTCCAGGGAATAACCCCCAGTGTGGCACCATTGAGATCTGTAGGACTTTCCAACCAGGAGCGTGACATGACCGAGCAGACCGCGACCGCGACCGAAACCGAGACCGAGACCTACCAGCGCCGTGAGGACAGCATCAACCTCAGCCCCATCGCCTCAGCGAAGGTGAAGAGCCTGCTGGACCAAGAAGGTCGTGACGACCTCGCCCTGCGCATCTCGGTCCAGCCGGGTGGCTGCTCCGGACTTCGCTACCAGCTCTTCTTCGACGAGCGCACCCTCGACGGTGACGTGCACACCGACTTCGACGGCGTCGGCGTCGTGGTCGACCGGATGAGTGTGCCCTACCTCAACGGCGCCACCATCGACTTCGTGGACACCATCGAGAAGCAGGGCTTCACCATCGACAACCCCAACGCCACCGGCTCCTGCGCCTGCGGCGACTCGTTCCACTGAGCCTGAGCACCGCCTAGTCGTTAAGTCACGAGGCCCCGGACCCAACGGTCCGGGGCCTCGTGATGGTTAGAGGATGGTTAGAGGATGGTTCGAGGATGGTTCGAGAGGGGCGCGGCAATGAGTAGTGTTGTGCCACGTGACCGGAACGCTGCTCATCGCAGGATCAATCGCCACCGACCACCTGATGAACTTCAAGGGCAGGTTCGCTGAATCCTTGGTGCCCGACCAGTTGGACAAGGTGTCGCTGTCGTTCCTGGTCGACGACCTGGAGATCCGACGCGGCGGGGTCGGCCCCAACATCTGCTTCGGTCTAGGTCGGCTGGGACTGAACCCGGTGCTGGTCGGCGCTGCCGGTGAGGACTTCGGCGACTACCGGTCGTGGTTGACCCGGCACGGGGTGGACTGTCGCCATGTGCACATCTCCGAGTCTCGACACACCGCCCGGTTCGTGTGCACCTCGGACGAAACCATGGCCCAGATCGCCTCGTTCTATCCCGGCGCCATGAGCGAAGCGCGGTTCATCGAACTCCAACCGATCGCCAACGAGGTGGGGCAGCCCGCCTATGTTTTGATCGGCGCCGACGACCCCGACGCGATGTTGCGTCACACCCAGGAGTGTCGCCAGCGGGGTTACCGGTTCATCGCCGACCCGAGCCAGCAACTGGCCTTCGCCGGGGGAGACCTGATCCGGGACCTGATCGACGGCGCCACGATCCTGTTCTCCAATGAATACGAGTCCCACATGATCGAGGCCAAGACCGGCTGGGACGCCACCGAACTCCTCGACCATGTGGGCCTGCAGGTGAGGACCTTGGGCAAGGACGGGGTCGAACTGCGTCAGGCCGGCCGCGACCCGATCCGATTGCATGCAGCCGTCGGAGTCACGGCGCTGGAGCCGACCGGCGTCGGGGACGCCTTCCGGGCCGGGTTCCTGGCCGGGACCGCGTGGGGACTGTCACCGGAAAGCGCCTGCCAGGTCGGCTGTGTGCTGGCCGCCTATGTGGTGGAGACCGTCGGCACCCAGGAATACACCTTCACCACCGAAGCCTTCGTCAAGCGTTTGGCGGACTCCTACGGTGACCTGGCCGCCGCGGCGGTGGCTCCGCACCTGCCCACACGCTGAGAGAACTGCACTGCGATTGTGGAGCCGAAGCGGCGCCGTCGCTCAGTTGGGCTTGCGCACCCGGTAGGTGGGCACCCCGTCCGCCCCGAGGCTGACGTCGACGAACTCGGCACCGGTCAACCGACACCACGCCGGTATGTCGACGCCGGCAGCGGTGTCATCGGCCGCGACCGCCACCACCGCACCGACCGGCACGGAGATGTAGGTGCGTGCCAGGGCGATGATCGGCGCAGGACACAGCATGCCCCGGCAGTCGACCACGACCTCCTCGCTCACAAGGTGACCTCGGCCCGCAGATCCGCCACCACGCCCGGGAGCGCGCGGAGGAAGCGCTCGACCTCCTCAGCGGTGACCTCGCGGGTCAAGGAGAGCCGCACGTTGCCGTGAGTCAGTGCCCCCATCGCCGCCAACACCCGGGAGGGTTCACGGCTGTCGACCGCGCACGCCGAACCCGACGCCACCGCAAACCCCAGTCGATCCAAGGCTGTGACCAGTGCCTCCCCGTCGACGTACAGGAAGGAGAAGGTGACCAGGTGGGGGAGACGGTCGACCGGGTCGCCGACGACGTCGACCCCCTCGATGGAGGCGACCGCCAGTCGGATCCGGGTGATGAGGTCGAACTGCCGCGCAGCGGTCTCAGCGCGTTCGGCGACCACGGCCTGCAACGCCGCTGCTGCGGCGAGGGCTCCGGGCACGTTGCTGAAGCCGTGGTCCTCGCGCGAGTGCGGGTCGCCGGGCAAGGGCCACCGCCAGCTGGCGTTGCGGCGCACCACGAGCACACCGACTCCACCCGGTCCGCCCCACTTGCGTGCCGATCCGGCGGCAGCGGCCCACCCGGCGGGCAGGGGGATTCGGCCCATCGACGCGCAGGCGTCCATGAAGACCGGCACCGGCCCGCAGGCGTCCGCGATCGAGGTCACGGGCTGGATGGTGCCCACTTCGTGGTTGGCGTGTTGGACCGCCACCACCGACGCGGCGGGCCGGTCCAGCGGCACGTCGATCCGGCCGGTGGCGTCCACGGTCAGGTCGATGGTTTCGACCCCGGCCCAGGCGGCCGCCTCCAGCACCGCCTGATGCTCGACCGGCGCGACTGCGATGCCGGACGGATCGGGAGGCAACAACCCCAACACGCCGGCCTGGACGGCGGCGGTCCCGGAGGAGGTGAAGATCACCTCGTCCCGGCGGGCTCCCAACGACTCGGCAACCACCTCGCGGGCGTTGTCGAGGAGCAGTCGGGCTTCGCGACCAGGTCGGTGCAACCGTCGGGGGTCGGCGTAGCCGCGCTCGTAGGCAGCGACCAGCACGTCGCGGGCAGCGGGATGCAACGGCTCGGCTGACGCGGTGTCGAAGTAAACCTGCTGCACGATCTTGAGTTTAGGCCCCACCCATCGTCGGACCCGGCCGACGATTCCGATAGTCTGCGGTGCAGAAGTGGCATTCGAGAGGAAGGCTCATTCGTGGGCAAGGACCATCGGCGTCCGAAAGGACTGCAGCGTCTCGGCATCGTGGTGATGTTGGGCGTGACTGCCGCCCTGTTGACGGGCTGTGACACCGGCCAGTGGGAACGCATCGCCATGCCGGAACAGGCCAGCAAGCAGGGTGAGGCGGTGCTGGATCTGTGGCAGGGTGCCTGGATCGCAGCGTTGTCGACGGGCGTGGTCGTCTGGGCTCTGATGTTCTGGGCGGCGTGGCGCTATCGCCGGCGCAGCGAGGACGAGATCCCGGTGCAGACCCGCTACAACCTGCCGATGGAGATCTTCTACACGATCTTCCCGATCATCATGGTGATCGTCTTCTTCGGCAACACCGTGCGGACCCAGGACGAGGTCCTGACTGAATCCGCGTGCCCCGACAACGTCGTCGAGGTCGTCGGCCAGCAGTGGCAGTGGACCTTCAACTACGGCCTCGGCGAGGCCGACTGCGGCGTCATCGACGCGAACCCCACGGGCAGCTTCACCGACTTCGTCTATGACGACTACGCCTATGTCGTCGGAAACCTCGGCGTTCGTCCGACGCTGTATCTGCCCCTGGGGGAGTCGGTCCGGTTCAACCTCTACAGCCCCGACGTCATCCACAACTTCGGCATCCCGAACTTCGGCATGCGGATGGATGTCATCCCGGGTCGGATCAACCACTACGAGATCACCCCGACCAAGCTGGGCCTGTACCGCGGCGCCTGTTACGAACTGTGCGGTGTCTACCACTCGCGGATGCTGTTCCAGGTCAAGGTCGTCGAGCCGGCCGAATATGAGGCCTATGTGGCCTCGATTGCCGATACCTCGCAGACTCCGGTGCTGGGTGGCGCTGACGCCATCACCCAGGCCGGTCTCGACACCGACGAAGGAGAGCAGTGATGACTGCCACCGTGTCCGGCACTGCGACGCTGCCCCGCAAGACCCTGGGTCAGCAGTTGGTGCGTGTGATGACCAGCACCGACCACAAGACCATCGGCAAGCTGTATATGGTCACCACGTTCGCCTGGTTCATCATCGGTGGCCTGATGGCGCTGCTGATGCGCTCCGAGTTGGCGTTCCCTGGCCAGCAGGTCGTCAACGACGAACTGTTCAACCAGTTGTTCACCATGCACGGCACGATCATGTTGCTGTTGTTTGCGACGCCGCTGTTCTTCGGCTTCGGCAACGTGATCATGCCGCTGCAGATCGGTGCGCCCGATGTGGCGTTCCCACGATTGAACATGTTCTCCTACTGGCTCTTCCTGTTCGGTGGCTTGATCGCGGCGTTCGGTTTCTTCACTCCGTCCGGAGCTGCCGACTTCGGCTGGTTCGCCTACACTCCGCTCTCGGACGCGGTGCGTTCCCCGGGCGTGGGTGGGGACCTATGGATCATGGGTCTGTGGATGAGTGGTCTGGGCACGATCCTCGGTGCGGTCAACTTCGTCACCACCATCATCTGCATGCGCGCTCCGGGGATGACGATGTTCCGGATGCCGATCTTCGTGTGGAACACCCTGGTCACCTCGCTGCTGGTGCTGATCGCGTTCCCGGTGCTCGCCGGTGCCTTGCTGGCTCTGGAGGCCGACCGCTCCCTGGGTGCCCACGTCTTCGATCCCGCGCATGGCGGTCCGATCCTGTGGCAACACCTGTTCTGGTTCTTCGGCC
>JBPPMQ010000149.1:0-6335 GCA_051306135.1 Nocardioides sp.
CGGCCCGTGGCGGCCGCGAGGTCGCAGGTGTGCACAACCAGTTCGAAGGTGCGGGTCGGAAGGTATTCGGCGAGCATCATCACGCCGAACGGCGAACCGACCAGCTCGTCGTCTGCGGCATCCTGGACCGAACGAGTGGCGCGCTCGGTGATCTGCCGCAGGTTCGCCACCGGGTCGTCGCCAAGTTCGGCGCCGGCGGCCTTTCCGCGTGCGGAAATCGCGGCCGGGTCTGCGGTGCGGGCGAGGCGGAAGTACTCCGCCGCGGTCGCAACCTCGACGGTGCCTTCCGCACCTAGGTAGTCGACCACAGTGGTGAGGGCCCTCCCGGTGTGCCCGAGTAGCTCGCGCACGCTCCACTCACCCAGTGCGGGACGGTCGAGAGTATCGCGACATGTTGCGGCAACCTCGAGGAACCAGTCGGCGGCCGTCGAATAGTTGCCCCGCCACTGTGGCGGCGCCTCGCAGAGTGAGTTCTGCACGCGATGATGCTATCGGGTGGCCCCGGGCGAACGCGAGGACAGCGATCTGACGCCAGCGATTTCAGGAAGAACTAGGCCCTTGCTGTCAGCGGGTCCGCGTTCTTACGAGGTCGCGCGTCCGGGGCCCGTGGAAGCTCCCGGGTCGGCGTAGGTGGCGCCGCGCTGCAGCAGCCATCCTCCGATCACCATCAGCCCCCCCAACGCGAGGAAGCCCAGGTCCCACCAGACCTGGTTGTCGCCACTGCGGACGTGGTGAATGCCCAGGATGTGATGGTCGACGACTCCCTCGACCAAGTTGAACACTCCCCATCCGACCACGATCCAGCCCCAGAGCGCTCGAGACGTCCAGGCCTTGCCGCCCGACCGCTGGACGCGCGAGTACAGGACGCCAAGACCAAGCACAACCATGACCCAGGTGAAGGTGTGGAAGAGCCCGTCCCACACGGTGTTGACCTCCAGGCCGTGGACCGTGCTGTCGGGGTAATAGGGCACACCGACGTTGTCGCTGTCTGTCGAGGTCAGCATGTGATGCCACTGCAACAACTGGTGGATCACAATCCCGTCGACGAACCCGCCCAGGCCCACGCCGAGCAGGACTCCCGGGAACGCCAGGCTCCGCGGAGCGGGCTGAACTTCCTGATCGGTCGCCGTATAGGTCACGGGGCATCTCCTGTCGATGAGTCATCGGCTGGGTCTTCTCAAACTAGCCTCGACGTATACGTACCTCAACCCCGAGCGGGTGTCCGACTTCGCCGGCCGGCTGGTTGGCAGTCGTCCGGTGTGGCCTGCCTTTGGCCGCCCTGTCGGAGGCCGCCCTATCGTAGATCGGGTGAGCACTCCCTTCGGCATCGACTTCGGCGGCACGGGCATCAAGGGGGCGCCAGTCGACCTCGTGGCCGGTGACCTCGCCGAGGAGCGGGTGCGGATCACCACCCCGAAGCCGGCGACGCCGGAGGCGGTGGCCTCGGTCTTCCGCGAACTGCTCGACCAATTCCCCACCTCCACGGGCGCGGTCGGGGTGACCGTGCCCGGCGTCGTACGCCACGGCGTGGTGCACACGGCCGCCAACGTCGACCAGAGCTGGATCGGCGTCGACGCCGACCGGCTGTTCAGCGGCGTGATCGGCCGTGACGTGCACGTGGTCAACGACGCCGATGCCGCCGGGCTGGCCGAGGTCCGCTACGGCGCCGCGAAGGGCCGCTCCGGCCTGGTCGTCGTCACGACGCTCGGGACCGGCATCGGCTCGGCGCTGGTGTACGACGGTGTCCTGGTGCCCAACGCCGAGCTCGGCCACCTCGAGATCGAGGGTCACGTGGCGGAGAGACGAGCGGCGAACAGCGCCCGCGAGCGCGACGGGCTCGACTGGGCCGGATGGGCGGCGCGGCTGAACACCTACTACCGCACGCTCGAGCGGCTGTTCTCTCCCGACCTCTTCGTCGTCGGCGGCGGGGTCAGCAAGCATTCCGCGGAGTTCCTGCCGCTGCTCGACCTCTCCACCGAGATCGTCCCCGCGACGCTGCTCAACCGGGCAGGCATGGTGGGCGCGGCGATCTACGCCAGCGAGGCGTGAGCCTCGGTCGGCTCAGCCGACCGGCTCGTGCACCAGCGCGGCGATCTCGCGTTCAAGTGCGTTGAAGTCGGCGGCGTTCACGTCTCGGTCGACACCGAGCTCAACCGGTACCACGCGGGCGATTGAGCCCGGTACACCGTGCGAGGCGCCACCCGTCATCACGACCACCCGGTCGGAGAGATACACGGCCTCCTCGATGGAGTGGGTTACGAAGAGCACGGTGGTGCCGGTCTCCCCGACGATCCGGTGGAGCTCGTGCTGGAGTTGCGTGCGGGTCAGGGCGTCGAGCGCCCCGAACGGCTCGTCCATCAGCAGCACGCTCGGCTCGTTCGCGAGCACCCGGGCGATCGCGACCCGTTGCTGCATACCTCCCGAGAGCTGCCCGGGGAACCGGTCGGCGAACCGCTCGAGTCCCACCAGGGCGATGTACTCGGCGGCCCGGCTCCGCGCGATCCCGCGCGTGATTCCGCGCTGGCGCAGCCCGTAGCGGACGTTCTCGGCGACGGTGAGCCATGGGAAGAGCCCGTAGTCCTGGAACACCACGCCACGGTCCGGACCCGGCCGGGTCACCTGCCGGCCGCCCACGGTGGCGGTCCCGGAGGTCACCGTCTCGAAGCCGGCGAGCATGCGGAGCACGGTGGACTTCCCGCAGCCCGAGGCACCGACGATGGCGACGAACTCACCGGGCGACACGTCGAGCGAGACGCCGGCCACCGCGTCGACGCCACCGGCGTAGGTCTTGCGCACGTCGTCGAGGACGACGTGGCCGGCGTGGTTCTCGGTGATCGTCACAAGCGACCTCCCGTGATGAGCGGGCGGCGACCGAAGCTGAGCCGGAGGAGCGCGAGCAGCAGCCGGTCGGAAAGGAGCCCCGCCATCCCGATGCAGATCATCCCGACCACGATGACGTCGGTCCGGACCAACTCCCGGGCAAGCGTGATGAGGGCACCCAGGCCGCTGTCGATGCCGTTCGCCTCGCCGAGGACGAGGATCACCCACGCGAGCCCGAGGCCGAGCCGCAGGCCGCTCACGATGCCGGGGGTCGCGGCCGGGACGACGACCTTGCCGAGGATGCCCATCGGAGAGGTGCCGAGCATCAGGGCCGCCTCCACCAGGCGCGGCGGCACCTCCCGGACGGCGGTGATCGTGTTGAGGAGGATGGGGAAGAAGCTGGAGATGAAGATCAGGAAGATCGTCGCCTGAGACCCGAAGCCGATGATCAGCAGGACCAGCGGCACCCAGGCGGTCGCCGGAATCGGCCGAACCAAGTTGACCGTCAGGTCGAGCAGCCGGTCGACCGGCCTGTAGTAGCCCATCAGCACGCCGAGAGGCACCCCGAACAGGCAGCCCAGGCCGAAGCCCGCCAGCACCCGCAGCACGCTGGAGCCGAGGTGGCCCCACAGTTCGCCGGCGTACGCCGCGTCGTAGTCGCCACCGAAGGCGAACGCCCACAGCAGCTTGGCGACGTGCCACGGCTCGGGCAGGAAGCCCATCTTGATGTCGAAGGGCAGCACCCACTGCTGCTGCACGCCGACGTGCCACATGGCGACCAGCAGGACGGGCACCACCAGGCCGATTGCGCCGCGGCCCAGCGCACGGACGGCGGCGCCGCCCAGCCTGGAGGCCGAGATCGACCGCATCAGGCCGTGGGCTCGTCCTGGGACGCGAACGACGCGTCGTACACGGGCTCGGCCGGCGCTTCCTCGATCATCCCCAGCCGGACCATCTGCTCGGCGAGGTTGTCGATCTGCTGCTGGTAGGACGGCGCCAGGTCCGCCCGCAGCCAGAAGTTCTCCATCGCGTGCTCCAGGGTGGCCTGCTCAGCACCGTATTCGGCGACCATCTCCGGGAGCCACTCGTCGATCGAACCGGCCATGTATTCGGTCGTAGCAGCGTGCGTGTCCACGACCGCCTGGACCAGCTCGGGATTCTCCTCGATCAACGTCTGCGTGGTCAGCAGGCCGATGTTCACCTTGCCGATCTCGGTGTCGTAGAGCGAGATCAGCTCGTGGCCCCCGTTGGCGAGCGCGAGGGAGACACCGATCTCGGGGGCCGCGAAGGCGTCGATCTGGCCGGTGTTGAACGCATTGAAGAATTCCGGCGCCGTCAGTGAGACCAGCTCGAAGGAGTCGACGTCGACACCGGCTGCCTCGAGGGTGAGCTGCATGGCGACGTACTGCGAGCTCGAGGCGAGGTAGCCCACCTTCTTGCCCGCGAGGTCCTCCAGGGTCGGGACCGCCTCGCTGCCGACGAAACCGGAGCCGCCGTCCGCGGCGGCGGCGACGACCTTGATGTCGCGCCCCTGGGCCGCACCGGCGATCGTCGCAGTGATCGAGCCGACCGCGAAGTCGACCTGCCCGCTCATCAGCGCGTCGTTGAGCGCCGGCGCCGTGTCGAGGGTGACCACCTCGTAGGTGACCCCCTCGTCCTCGTGGTCCCCGTAGAGGAAGGGGGCGTAGAAGTGCGGCTGACCCCGCAGAGTACCCACGGTCACGGTGGTCGCGTCCAGTCCCTCGGACGACGCGTCCTGGTCATCACTGCCGCAGCCGACCAGCGTGGCCATCACTCCCAACACCGTGCCGACCGCCATCATCCGAGCCCGCATCACACTCTCCCTCGCCTACGGCGCCGACAGATTGGGCGACGCAGACTTCACGGTGCCGGTGCCGCGTTGCCGAGCCGTAAGACGCTCGTTTCAGTCGTGTATCGTCTGTTCCGTCGGTGCTTCTGCCCGCCACGCACCACCTCTTCTTGACTTGCCAGAGATCACGTGTCGACCGCCGCCGTGAGCGTGAAAACGGCGTCCTGTTGCCTCGGTTGACACCTCGGATGCGTGCGACCCAGGGCTCAAGTTGGTGCCGACTGGCCCGCCCTCCGGGCATTGACCATGAGGTCGATGCGGCCCTGCTGGACGATGTCGTCGTGCTGGTTGACCAGGGTGAACCAGCGGTGCAGGATCCCGGTCTGTCCTGACGAACTCCTGCGGGTCGCCAGGATCTCCACACTGGCCCCGAGGGTGTCGCCGCTCCGGATGGGCGCGACGAAGCGCCACTCGTCTACACCGAGCAGCGCGACCGAGCAGCCTTCAAAGACCCCGCTGAGCCCGTCGCGGAGGGCGCGAGATTTAATGAGTTGAAAGACTGCTAAAGGCCGAGGCGATCTGCAGGGTGCGGTTGTATCTCTCGACCTTGCCGTTCTGCCATGGGCAGTGGGGGATGAAGACGTGCCGCGCGGCCAGGGTCGCGATCGCGGCGGCCACGTCGTTGGATCGGCGGTAGCTGAAGTGGTTGTCCGTCATGACCCGTTCGATGCGGGTGATGCCCTGGTCGGCGAAGTAGCCGGCTGCTCGAAGGAGGAAGGCAGCACAGGTGGCGCCCTTCTCGTTGAGCAGGATCTCGGAGTAGGCCAGCCTCGAATGGTCGTCGATCATCGAGTGGACGTAGTCGTAGCCGACCCGGGTCTGTTTGTCGGGTCGGGAGCGGTGGTTGCTGACCAGCTCGCCGCCGCCGCCCTCGGCGATCCGGCCGACCTTCTTGACGTCCATGTGGACCAGCGACCCTGGGTGGTCGTGCTCGTAGCGGACCGCGGTGGTCTTGGAGGCTCGGATGACTTCCCCGGTCAGCGGGTCGCACTCACGCAAGTACGGCACCTGGTGACGCCGCAGGATCGCCGAGACGGTCCGAGCCGGCAAACCGAGCTCTGGCCCGATCCAGTCCTGGCCACGACGCTCGCGTCGACGTAGTTCGAGAACGACCTGCTCCAGGTCCGGCGCGGTACGCCGTGGACAGCGATGCGGGCGCGAGGACCGTTCGGCCAGGCCGGCATCGCCCTGGGCACGGAACCGGGCCACCCACCGGTGGGCGCACTGGCGGGAAACGCCCAGCTCCTTGGCCACGTGAGCGACCGGACGACCCTGGCCGATGACGCGCTCGACCAGTAGACGACGGCCGTACAACGACAAGCGAGAGTTAGCGTGGGCCACGAGGACCTCCTGGTTGGTGGAGACCTAGACATCTCCACTAAGCCGGGAGGTCCTCCCTTCCGTCAACGACCTCGTTAAGTCACTAAACGTCACCGACGTCCCTGCCGAGTACAGCTAGTCGCCGCAGGTGTTCTCGGTGACGATGAGCCATCCCGTTGCGGCTCGATCGAGCTCGTAGCTGGAGGCTACGTCGGCGATGACTGTGTCAAGTGGTTGTCCGACGTCACTGTCGGGGTGCGAGACGGGCGTCCGAGTACAGTCCGCGCCGGCTGGCTGGGACAGGACTAGTGCCGTCCCCCCAGCA
>JBPPMQ010000173.1:0-8174 GCA_051306135.1 Nocardioides sp.
TCGTGCGCCAGGGTTTTGACCTGGGCGGCCTCATCCATGTCCATCCGCACCGACACCTCCCGCGGCCCGTAGTCAGTCAGCCCGTTCGCGCCACCGATCGCCGCCGCAGTGGAGACCAGCCGCAGCCCGAACCCGTGGGCAGTGATCTGATCGGCCAGACCGTCCCACAACCCCGCCGGTGCCTGACCCTGGAGCAGTGCCGGGCGGGGGGTTTCGGGGATCGGTGCCCCGTCGGTCTGCGACACGTCCCACACGTGCGCCGGTTTCACGCCCACCAGCTTCGACCGCACCGTTTCTCGGGCGGAGGGTCTCTCGCCGCGCTCCAGTCGCCGCCACGACTCCGGATCTCCCGGATTGGCCGACGCGTACCGCGCGGTCACCGGCGCCAGGATCGCGTACCCCGCTTGCCCCTTGACCACCTGCCTGTCCAGGGTGAGCCATTGCCGGAACCCGGCCACATAGGTCGGCATCGGGGTGGTGACCCGTCCGGCCTCGTATGCGGCCTGGTGCTGGCTGTAGATCAGCATCGTGTTGTTGAACGACCGCGACCGGAACCGGGCCGCGAACTCCAACGCACGGTGCCAGTCCTCGCCACTGACCAGCGCCTCCACCGAGGAGGCCAACCTGCGGTGCAGCGCCTCAAGTTTCTCCTCACGCGCCGTGAGGTCTGGGGTCTGGGTGTTCATTCATCCCCTCCTGTCTATGGCAGACAGGTGTGCCGATGCGTCGTCCGCCACGGACGGCTCGACCACTGACAGCTCGATGTCGTCACTAGATCTGTGCTGTGCAGAATCGCGCGCGGAGGGCGACCGTCAACCCAGCTGGCGAATCCGGGACGGGAGTATCGAATTGGTACCTCTGTGGATTCCGTGTGTCCGGCTCCCGGTTTCTGGTCCCACGAGAACACCAACGGACTCTCGCGGCAGTACCCCCAAAGGGTTCCCCTATGTGTCGGTGGACCCGCTCCTAAGGCTGGCAATGATCGCCGCCACACCGCCGCGTGTCAGCGCAAACTCCGGGCCCTCCTCACACACAACAAGCGACATAAATGCGCTGGTGACCTCGCCTGTCAATGGCGAGTGGGAGAGATACAGGTCGTGGGCCCATCGTGCCAGCTCCCTTGCAGCGACACCGCGGTCAATCTGCTGCTGAAGAAGCTCTGCGAGGACCTCCGAGGTCAACTCCATCAGCATTCTCCTGCTATTGTTGGGCAGCGCCGGGGGCCGCCCCCGGTTGAGTTGACAACGTGTCAACAAGACCGAGGGCAGAACCTTGGATTCGACTGGGCGGAGTTGAGTCCCCGATAGTGGTGTAGCGCGGTCGGTCCTGGGGCTCAGACTGCCGAAACACGCTCGAAGTCGTAGTGCCGTGGTTCGAAGGCTGTGAGGGTTCTTTCCAGTGCCCGGAGACCCTTGGTTCGCAGCAGCTGCCACTCTTCATCTGTGACTGGCAAGCCCTGCAGGGCAGAGACCGGCGGGGCGAATCCATCAACTCGTATGCTGGCGAGTCCTGCGAAGTCGAAGGGTTCGACCCAGAGGAGGTGTTTGACGTTGGCGTGAGGGAAGTACTCTGTGACAAGCCCGGGAAAGACGACGCCTGGTGCCAGAAACCAGCGGTTCTTGACTACGTAAAAGCCAGCCGTGGCCAAGAGGTTTCCCACTAATTCTTGTCCGCGAACCCCAACTAGGAGCAGTTCGGCCCGGATATCAGTTCCGTCGAGATCATTAGGGCACACGTGCAAAGAGGCCGTTGCATACGTCGTCAACTCCGAATGAGGGGTGCCGACCGCTTCGACCACCGCCACGGCATTGTCCCGCGAGTCGTCGTAGTAGGCGCGGACTGTCGATTCGCCACCGATGCGCTCCTGAAACGCACGGCTGATGGCCGGGCGAGTTGGTGGCAGCTGGGGGTTAGTCAAGAAGCTCTCCGCGGTGGGAACGATTCGAACTGGGGAGTTCCGGACGGTAGTTACAGGGATCATTATGCTCGTCCAAGAACTCGCTTCGGGTGATACCCCTTTCGCGGGCGTCTGCCGCGTGGCGCCAGAATTCGTGCCCGGGAACCTTCCTGGGGTCCGATTAGCCATGGTTGTGCGGCCTTCAGAAGTTTGGCGCACGACCATTAACAACCGCAATGGCGTTTTCGACCAGTGCCTCAAGGAATGCGTCGAGGCTTGTGGCGATGAGCGTTACATTTCCGGACAAATTCCCATACTGAATGACCGCGTCCGATACTCGTAGAACCATAAGCGACGTTGAATCCAGAACAAAGTAGGCTCCTCCTCCATCCGATCCGATAGCTACCACGGGACGCTCTTCTTCGTCCATCACAATTCTGCTCGGGGACCCATCCCTAAAGGCCTGTACGACCTCGCTAGCCGGACCGACAAAGTAGCCATTCCAAATATCCGGCCAAGAAATCTCGTCAATTACACTAAAAAGAAACCGGCAATCGTCGGGGAGGTCCGTCATGTCAATCGGTTGTCTTGTGATAGCGACGTATTGGGGGTCGGGCTCGTAGCCCATGCGTTGCACGAACTGCGCCATTGCAAGGGCGACTGCTGATTCGGCACGAGCTATCCACCCAGCGAGATCTTCTAGCGCCACCAGTAGCCTCCAAATGTTTCGTCAATTCTGCTTGCGAAGTCCTCGATTTCCGAACCGGAGGCACAGGGGTTTTCAGCGGCAAATTGGTTCCACTGCTGCGTGATTTGGTTGTGGATATTCTCGACGCCCGATCCTACTCGGTTTCCTGCTACTCCGCGAATGTTCGAAGGTGCGTCGAAGTCGAGACCTGCAAAGTCTGGGTGTCCGCGGTACATCTGCGGGATCCGATGATGCGCATCCCAAGTTCTTGGCAGTCGAGGCACGCCGCGTGATGCGAGGTCGGCGTTGTAGCGTCCGCGATAGTTGCCTTGCCCTGGTGCGGTGCCCGCGCTATCCCCTGGCTCCGGCGTGCAGGAGCCTGACGACGGGAGGGAAGGGGGTGGCTCGTTCGCTCCTCCTCCGCCGGTTTGTGGTGTGGGTTCGGGCGCGTTGGGTGGTCGTGGGAGTGTGGGTTGGTAGTCGACGATGCAACTCGCGATGTCTCCGCCCTTGCTACAGCCTGTTTCGTAGGTTTGGGCGATGGGCGCGGGTAGGGGGATGACTGGTACGACGCCGGAGCCGTTGTCGTGGTAGGCGGTGGAGGAGTCGAACAGCGGGACTGTTTTGAGTTTCGTTCGCGTGCGGGGCGGTAGGGGTGTCTGTTTGCTTTCTCCGTTCGGGTATGTCCTAGTGATCGTGGTGGTGATGGTGACGGTGATTTGGAGGTAGACGTTGCCTGACTCGGTCCACTTCTTTGTCACGTCGCGTGTGACGTCGCGGGTGCGGGACACTGCAACCTGGGTGTTGGTGGGGGTGGGCGCAGCTGGCGTCACGGAGGTTGCGGGTCCGACGTCTGGGGCTGTTTGTGGAGGCGCTTGGCCGGTGTTGTTGATCCAGTCGATGACTGATGAGGTCAGGCCGTAGGCGTCGTAGGCGAGCAGTGCCCAGCCTGCGTATGGAACGAGTCGGCCGCCGAGTTTGCTGAATCGTAGGAGCCATGGGCTTCTTGCTGCTGCCCCGACTTCTCCGGCGGCTGCCTTGATTTCGTTGCCGGCCCCGCTGAGGAGGCCGTCGATGGATTTCGCGGCGTCAGTTCCGAAGTCCCACAAATCAGACGGACTGGGAATGAGGCGCTCCCAGAAGTATCCGGTTGGGTCGTTGTGGCTGGTGGGGTTTCCTTGGGCGTAGGCGTAAAGGTTGGTTCCGGCTGCGGTCTCGATGGCAGGGGGTTGGGGGTCGGCGCTGATGAAGGTGCCGAGGGTTGGGTCGTAGGTTCGGGCGTTGGCGTGGATGCGTCCGTTGGCGGGATCGGTCTGGGAGCCTTGCCATCCCAAGCGGCCGCTGGCACCGGAAGTGGCGGTGGCTTGGCCGAAGGGTCCGTAGTCGGTTGTTGCCGTGGTGAACTCAGAGGCGATCGTGGCGACGATGTCTCCGTGCACGTTGCTGACCAACATTGATGTTGGGCTGAATTGGGCGGTGCGTTCTGCCACTGGGTTCCCGTTGGGGTCGCGCAGGACGAGCCAGCCGTTGGTATCACCCGATGGTTCGCGGGCCAAGGCTGTGTAGGTGAGGCGGTTGGCTGAGGTGGTGGTTCCGATCTTTCGGTCGAGGTCGTCGTAGAGGATTTGGGCGGTGCTGCTGCTGGTGTCTTGGGTGAGGCGGCCGAGGGGGTCGAAGGTTGTTGTTGCTGTGTTGGTGGTGTTGTTGGGCCCGGTGGTCTCGGTGCTGATGAGGTTGCCGCGGGCGTCGTAGGTGAGAGCAGTGTCTTGGGTTGGCTCGTGTGCTTCGACGATTCGGTTCCGGGCGTCGGTGACAAACGTGGTCGCGGGTTCGGGAGTATGTGTTTCGAGTGTTCCGGTCCAAGGGATGACCGAGGTTCGGTTCCCTGCCTTGTCCCAGGTGTAGTCCTCGCCAATGCCCTCACCTGGTCTGTAGGCGGAAGTGAGTCGGTTCGCTTCGTCGTATCGGAACTCTTGGTCGGTGTGGGTCGCGGCAAACGCACCTGACCAGAGTTGTTTGGTGAGGTTGTTGTTTGGATCCCATTCGTAGTTGATGCTTCCTGGGGACGGGCCACCCCAGGTTGTGAAGGCTTGCTTCTTGAGTCGGCTGAAGCCGTCGTAGGTGTACGTCTCGATGGTGTTCGTATCGTCGGGAACGATGGCTTGACGGCTGGTCAGCCGTCCAGCGTTGTCGTAGCCGAAGGCGTAGGTGGTGCTGTCGCCGGCGATGCTGACGTCGCTAAGTCTTCCGCCTGACCAGTTGTAGTGGAAGGTCCCGGTCGCGGTGGTGACGACCCGTGGGCTTGCGGTCCAGTCGTACGTAATGGTGTCGGTGCCGGCGGGCCGCGTGATCTGGGTTGGCAGGTTGTAGTCGTCGTAGACGATGGTTGTGGATCCGTCGGGCGACCCGAAGCTGGTCAGGTTGCCCTCGATGTCGTACGCGAGGTGCCTCGACACTTCGGTCTCGCCTTGGGAGGCCGTTTCGGAGGTGAGGTTGCCGTAGGTGTCGAAGGTCCGGTCGATGACGACGCCGTCGGGCTGCTCGGTGTGTGTCGGGTCGCCGGCATCGTTGTAGTCGGTGGTGGTTGTTCGATCGGCTGCGGTCGTTTGGCCCGGAGTGGGCGGCACGGTCTGCGCGGTGGGTTGTCCGGCGAAGTCATAGCTGGTGTAGGTGGAATTACCGCGAGCGTCGGTGACGCGGCTCGGGTTGCCTGCGGAGTCGTAGCCGAAGCCCACCGTTGCGGCCTGTTGCGGGGATCCACCTGAGGAGGTTGTGGCGGGGTCAGTTTGGGTGCTTCGTTGTCCGCGGGCGTCGTAGGTGGCGGTCCACTCGTTTCCGCGGGCGTCGGTGACTGATGTCTGATTCCCGTCGAGGTCGTATTGGTAAGAAGTGACCTGATGGGCGCTTGTGTCGGTGGGGACTACCTCCTGTGCGATGGTTTGGCCGAGCAGGTCGTAGGTGCGATCGGTGCGCACTCCTGTGGCTGCTGTTTCGGTAGTGACGCGTCCTGCAGAGTCGTAGGCGTAGGTGGTTGTGCCGCTTCCGGGCTGGTGGTTTGAGGTGACCTCGCCAGCCTTGTTATAGGCCAGGCTGATGTAGACCCCAGGCGTTGGGAAGTCGATGGTGACAGGCTCGCCGAACTGGTTGTAACTGGTGGTCGTGGTAGCGCTGGTTTGGTTGGTGCGGTTGTAGGTCGTGCTGGTCTTCACGCGGCCGTATGCGTCGACTGTGGACGTGGTCATCGCTCCGTTGGGGGCGTAATGCACGATCACGTGTCCGGCGTCGTCATAGACGAAGGTCTCGTCGTGGGTGGTGTCGGTTGAGTCGACTGCCGGGTGGGTGATCTTGATGGCGCGTCCAAGGACGTCGTATTCGTAGGTGGTTGTGGCACCTCGTTTGTTGGTGTGACTGCGAAGCAGGCCGTTGGGGTTGGTCGCCCAGGTTTCGGAGCCGCTGGATCCGGTGGCGGGGTTGGTCGGGTCGATGCGTTCGGCGAGGTACCCGGAGTCGTCGTAGGAGAACTGGGTGATGGCGCCGTCCGCGTTCTCGACGCTTTCTTGGTGACCGAAGGCGTCGTAGCCGTAGGTGGTCTGGGCGCTCTCGGCCTGTTCGGGTTCCCCGGTCCCAGGATCGGTCGCAACGGCGGGGAGGGTCTCGGTGCTCAGGCGGCCCAGTTGGTCGTAAGTGAGGGTGGTGGTGAATGCAGGGTCCGGAGTGTTGGTGGTGTTCCCACGGGGGCTGGTGATGGCAGTGACCTTGCCGGCGCCGTCGAACGTGAAGTGGGTTCGCGGATCGGTTGCGCCTGCTTCCTGGACCGTGTATTCGAGTTGCCCGCTTGTGGTGTAGCTCCATCGGGTCGTCTCCACACGTTGGCCATTGGTGAGTGAGGTTGATGAGCGTCGCCCGCCAAGGTCGTAGGTGTAGGTGGTGGTCCTGTTGAGGTCGGTCGAGGTGGTTCCGGGGTCCACGACCGACTGCGTCATCTGGTTCGCACTGTCGTAGGTGAACTCGGTGACGCGGGTTTGGGAACCGGTCCCTATCGTGTCGCGGCGCAGGTTGCCCGCATAGTCATAGTCGTAGTTGTGTTGAAGGATCGGGCTGGGGCTGGTGACGGCCTTGTCGGTGGTTTGGATTGTGTCGATGAGGTTGTTTGGGGTGTAGGTGTATGCCGTTTCCAGGCCGGTCGGGCCCGTGACGGTGAGTAGGTCCCCGGCGTTTGAGTAGGTGTGTTTCTCGACGACGATCTGGCGAGTCTGTCCGGGGTTGGGCATCCATGACGCGTTCACGTAGTTCGTGAGGGTCTTCTGGTCCAACCGCCCCTGGTCGTTGTAGGTGTACTGGTAGGTACCGCCGTACTTGTCGGTCTCAGTAGCGGGCTGCCCGAAGGCGTTGTATGTGGCCGCCGATACCTGTTCGTCGTTGACTTTGATGCTGGTCTCGCGCCCGCGTGCGTCGTAGGTATAGCTAGTGACGGTCTGTGCGGTGCCGCCAGGTGCGACGTCGGATTCGGTGACGGTCTCCGGGAGTCCGTCGCTGCTGTAGGTTATGGATCGTTTGAGCTGGTGCTGTTGCCCGGTGACGGGGTTGGTGATCAGCGGCCCGCGTTCCTGAACCAGGTTGCCGACATTGTCATAGGCGAAAGTCGTGGTCGCGGCGTCGTCGGGGCCGACGGTAATGGTCTGGCTCGTCGGCCGGCCATACTCGTCGAAGATGGTGTCGATCTGTTTGCCGGCGGGTTCGATCACTCTTGCGAGATCCCCGTGGCTGTTGTAGTCGTACGTGGTTGTGAGCCCGTCCGGACCGGTCACTCCCGCTATGAGATCGCATGGCTGTGTTGCCGCGGCGGGTGCAGTGGGATCGTTCACAGCCGGTTCGGAGTTTGCTCCTGAACCGTCGGCCGTTCGACAGGTGTAGGAATACCTGGTGGTCCGCGTGCCAGCTGAGCCACCCGGGGTTTGTACCGTGAGCAGCAGCCCATCGAAACTGTAGTCGTAGGTGGTGACTGTGGAGTTGGGGTTAATGCGCTGAAGCAGCTTGCCGCCGAGCGGGTCGTAGTGGGAGTACTGGTCGGGATGCCGGTAGACAAACTCGGCGGAGACTGGATCGACGATATACGCCACTTGACTGGACACCTGGTTGACCACGTTGTCGTAGTAGTACTCGCCTACCGCGACGTCATCCTCATCCGACTCGCCTTTGAGGCGCCCGGCGGCGTCGTAGTAGTAGTTGTAGGCGTTCACGGCATCGGCCGCGACTCCAACCCACCTCATCAAAAGCGCACCGCGGTCGTCGTAGGCGTAGAACTCGTGGCCCACCCGATCGGGAACGTTGACACGCACACGAGTGACCGTCGGACGACCATCAAGTGACCCCACCGGCTCCGACGAATAGGTCCAGATATCGGCGGCAATCTGCACCGACACCACCTCCCCGTCAGCGTAGGCAATCGTCGTGTGGTTCCCGCGAGATCCCGGCGGGTCGATGCCGGTCATCCGACTGCCGGTGTAGGTGTACCGCTGGCACGAGGTTCGACGGCCGTCGCACACCCACGTGAGTTGCCCGGTCGCGTCGTACTCGTAACTCCAGATC
>JBPPMQ010000006.1:0-14960 GCA_051306135.1 Nocardioides sp.
GAAGCCATGGTCCGACCCTACTGGTGGAGGCGGTCAGTTCTCGGGCCGGACCAGGCACCGGGGGTGTTTCAGACCGGCGCCAGTTGAGCAGCCTCCGCATCGGTGAAAACTCTCGACCTGATCAGGAAGCGGAAACCGGTGGGCCCCTCCAGGGAGAATCCGGCTCCCCTGCCCGGCACCAGGTCGATGGTGAGGTGAGTGTGAGACCAGTAGGCGAACTGCTCACGCGACATCCACACCTCCACCGGTTCGGTGGTGGGCGCTCCCGGCTCGTCGGACTGGACGTCCAGATCGGCCAGATGCACGTCCGCGTCACCGGTGATGAACTCCCCGTGCGGGAAACACATCGGACTTGACCCGTCGCAGCATCCGCCGGACTGATGGAACATCACCCGTCCGTTGTCTGCCTGCAGCCGCCGCACCATGTCGGCGGCCGCAGGGGTGATGTCAACTCGGTTGACCATGGCGTGACTCGACTCGGTCGTCGGCTCAGAAGAAGCCTTGGGCGTTGGTCGAGTAGCTGACCAGCAGGTTCTTGGTCTGCTGGTAGTGGTCGAGCATCATCTTGTGGTTCTCCCGGCCGATGCCGGAGGACTTGTAGCCGCCGAACGCGGCGTGCGCGGGGTAGGCGTGGTAGCAGTTGGTCCACACCCGGCCTGCCTGGATGTCGCGGCCGGCTCGGTAGGCGGTGTTGATGTTGCGGGACCACACTCCGGCACCGAGACCGTAGAGAGTGTCGTTGGCGATGCTCATGGCGTCGTCGTAGTCCTTGAACGAGGTCACCGAGATGACCGGCCCGAAGATCTCCTCCTGGAAGATCCGCATCTTGTTGTTGCCCTCGAAGATCGTCGGGGTGACGTAGTAACCCTCAGACAGGTCGCCGCCGAGGTCTGCGCGCTCGCCGCCGGTGATGATCCGGGCGCCTTCGTCCTGACCAATCTGGATGTAGCTGAGGATCTTCTCCAGTTGGTCGTTGGAGGCCTGGGCGCCGATCATGGTGGCGTCGTCGAGCGGGTTGCCCTGCACGATCTTCTTGACGCGGTCGGTCGCGGCCGACATGAACAGGTCGTAGATCGAACTCTGGATCAGGCCGCGGCTCGGGCAGGTGCACACCTCGCCCTGGTTGAGGGCGAACATCGCGAACCCCTCGAGTGCCTTGTCCTGGAACGGGTCGTCGGCGGCCATCACGTCCTCGAAGAAGATGTTCGGGCTCTTGCCGCCGAGTTCCAGGGTGACTGGAATCAGGTTCTGGCTGGCGTACTGCATGATCAGCCGTCCGGTGGTGGTCTCGCCGGTGAAGGCGATCTTGGCGATCCGAGAGTTGGACGCGAGCGGTTTGCCGGCCTCCACCCCGAACCCGTTGACGACGTTGATGACTCCGGCCGGCAGCAGGTCGCCGATGAGTTCCATCAGCACCATGATCGATGCGGGGGTCTGCTCGGCCGGCTTGAGGACGACGGCGTTGCCGGCAGCGAGCGCGGGCGCCAACTTCCACACGGCCATCAGGATCGGGAAGTTCCACGGAATGATCTGACCGACCACACCCAACGGCTCGTGGAAGTGGTAGGCGACGGTGTCCTCATCGACTTGGCTGACACCGCCCTCTTGGGCCCTCAACGCACCGGCGAAGTAGCGGAAGTGGTCGACCGCCAGCGGGAGGTCGGCGGCCTTGGTCTCGCGGACCGGCTTGCCGTTGTCCCAGGTTTCGGCAACGGCCAGCATCTCGAGGTTGCCCTCGATCCGGTCGGCGATCTTGTTCAGGATGTTCGCGCGCTCCGCCGGCGCGGTCTTCCCCCACGCAGGTGCGGCGGCGTGGGCCGCGTCCAGGGCGACCTCGATGTCGTCGGCCGTCGATCGGGCCACCTCGCAGAAGGCCTTGCCGTTGACCGGCGACACGTTCTCGAAGTACTGGCCCTTGACCGGGGCGACCCACTGGCCGCCGATCCAGTTCTCATAGCGGGACTTGAAGGTGACGATGCTTCCCTCGGCGCCCGGTTGTGCGTATACAGCCATCTGGTCACTCCATTGTGAGTCACAGTCCGGACACTCTGACCGAACACCTGTGACGCTAGTCACCTTGGCGTTGCAGCAACGTTGCAACCTCACACCGGTTCAGTCGCGGGCCGCCCCGGCACAGTCGCCGGGCCGAGCCAGATCAGCCGAGGTCGCGTTCGAGTGCACTGAGGTGGTCGCGCACGCGGCCAGAACGGGGCGAGCCCTGCCCGATCATCCGTTGCGCGCCCTGCCACAACTCCCAGTCGTCGCGGCCATGTTCGGTGTCTGCGAAACGCAGCAGCGCGTCGGGGTCTTGCCCCTGAAGAAGCGCGGTGCGGATGGCGCCACGCACCCTGTCACGCAGTCGACGTACTCCGGGAGCATCGGAGAGCGGCAGCACGTCGCCGCGATACAGGTCGACCGCTGAACTGAGGTCGCCGGTGCGCACTCGGTCGCGCAACTGGTCGAGGTCGGAGGTGACCCGAGAGTCGAGTCGGTAGGGACGCCCATCCAGGCTCAGACCGACCGACGAGAGCGTGCCGCGCAGCCGGGACAGCTCGGCGCGCAGCGTGACCGGCGCAAGGTCTTCGTCATGGAGCGCCACCATGAGTTCCTCGCCGCTCATCCCGTCGCGGTGCTCGGACAGCAGCAGCAGCAGTTCGGAGTGTCGCAGGCTCAACCTGGTCGAGCCGTGCGGGCCATCCAGGATCGCGGTGCCCAATCCGAGAGTCCGCAACTGCACCGAGGAGACCGGGTGGGTCTCACGGCGCAGGAGGCGTTGCACCTGGAGTTCGCGTTCGATCGCCGCGACAGTCGCCCGCACCACCGAGAGCACCTGAGGCGCCGCGACGGCGTCCCCGCCGGTGATGTCGAGGGCGCCGATCATCGCTCCGGTGTCGGGATCGTGGATCGGGGATGCTGCGCAACTCCAGTCGGTGACCGTGCGGATCAGATGTTCCGCGGCCACGATCTGGACCGGGGCGTCCAACGCCAGCGCCGTGCCGGGCGCATTGGTGCCGGCCGTCTGCTCGGACCAGCGGGCGCCTTCCATGAAGTGGATGGTCTCCATCTGGAGTTTGAGCCGGGTCGGTCCCTCGACCCACATCAGCCGACCGGCAGCGTCGGAGACTGCCACCACGAAGCCCGAGTCCTTGGCGTCTTGGAGCAGCAGGCGTCGCACCATCGGCATCGCGTCAGCGAGCGGGTGCGCCGCGCGCCAAGAGTCCAGCGCGTCGTCACTGAGTTCGACCGGCGGCAGCGCGGCCTCCGGGTCGAGGCCGTCGGCGATGCTGCGACGCCAGGAATCTGCGACCAGTGGCCGCACCTGCTCAGAGGCCACTCCTGTGCTGATGAAATCGTCGTGCGCCTGGGACAGTTGGCGACGGCTCGGTCGGCGCATCGGTGCGATCCCCCTTCTGCCTCCGCGCTGCCTCCGCGCTGCCTCCGCGCTGGCACGACGGCTATCGGAGTGAGACGTATTTCACATGCTACAGCCGGATCGCGATCCGCAACACCGCCGGCCGGCCCGACTGGGGCGCGGAGGTCTCGGCTCCGGTTGTGGCACGTTCCGGCCGCGCTCAGAGCGGCCAGCACCACGGCGACCGTCCCCCTGGCTCATGCGTCCTGAAGCGGCCAGGCTTTTGGTCCGACGACGAGGTCGCGATAGGCTCCCCTCAGCGAAGGGGAGTATCCCGACACGTTGACCCCGTCAGTACGGACCGCGACGAAGCAGTCCCGGGGCAGCGGCGCACCTGGTGCGTGGGAGAGACGTTCGAGGACATCTTGTGCTCGAATGACCCTGGAAGGATCACCCCGTGCAGATCCCCGTTTGGTTCGAAGTCGGGTCGATGGTCACCATCACCCTCATCCTCGTCGCCGACATCTATCTGGCCTTCAAACGGCCCCACATCCCGACGACCCGCGAGTGTGCGCTGTGGATCAGTTTCTACATCGGTCTCGCTCTGGTCTTCGCGGCCGCACTCTGGGCGATCGGTGACGCGAAACATGCCGGGGAGTTCGTGGCCGGTTGGTTGACCGAATACTCGCTGTCGGTCGACAACCTGTTCGTGTTCCTGCTGATCATGGCCAGGTTCAAGGTGCCCCGCCACAACCAGCAGGAACTGCTGATGATCGGCATCGTCCTGGCCCTCATCTTCCGAGGTGTGTTCATCCTGCTCGGTGCCGCACTCATCGAGCAGTTCAGCTGGATCTTCTACATCTTCGGAGCGTTCCTGCTCTACACCGCGATCAGGCAGGTCACCGGCGAAGAGGACTCCGACGTCGAGGAGACCAGCCGGGCAATCATGTGGATCCGGTCGCGCCTCAACATCACCGATGAGTTCCACGGCGCCAAACTGCGGGTCACCGTCGACGGTGTCAAGGTGTTCACCCCGGTCATCCTGGTCGTGATCGCCCTCGGCACCACCGACGTGATCTTCGCGCTCGACTCGATCCCCGCCATCTTCGGCATCACCCAGGTCGCATTCCTGGTCTTCGCCGCCAACGTCTTCGCCCTGATGGGTCTGCGCCAGCTCTACTTCCTGCTCGGCGACCTGGTCGAGCGGCTGATCTATCTCAAGTACGGCATCGCCGCGATCTTGGCTTTCATCGGCGTGAAGTTGTTCCTGCACGCCATGCATGAGAACGAGTTGTCCTTCATCAATGACGGCCAGCACATCGACTGGGCGCCGGAGATCCCGATCTGGTTCTCACTGGTCTTCATCGTGGTGGCTATGGCGGTCGCGGTCATTGCCAGCCTGGCCACGATTGCCAAGCAGCCGGCGCACTCTCTGCCCTCTGACAAGGACTGACCGTCCGCCTGACTCGATCACCGCCTGCCCAGTCACTGACGTTGTGGCACCCAATGCGCGAAATCCGGACCACAACGTCAGTGACTGGAGCGCTAGCGGACCACAACGTCAGTGATTGAGTTGCGTGCTCAATCGAGTCAACAGGTTCAGCGCGGACGCCGCGATCACGGTGCCCGGACCGAACACCTCAGCAGCCCCCATCTGCTTCAGGGTCGCGACGTCGTCGGGCGGTATGACGCCCCCGATGACGATCATGATGTCGGGGCGCCCCTGATCGGCCAGTGCCTTCTTCAGCGCCGGGAGCAGCGCCAGGTGGCCGGCCGCCAGCGACGAGACCCCGACGATGTGCGCGTCGGCATCAACCGCCTGCTGGGCAACCTCTTCGGGGGTGCTGAACAGCGGGCCGACGTCGACGTCGAAGCCGAGGTCGGCGAACGCCGAGACAATCACCTTCTGGCCCCGGTCGTGGCCGTCCTGGCCCATCTTGGCCACCAGGATGCGCGGGCGACGCCCCTCCGCCTCTGCGAACTCCTCGGTGGCGGTCAACACCTGCTCGACCAACGGGTCTCCGGCGTCACTGGCCTGATCTCGGTACACCCCGGAGATGGTACGGATCACGGCCTGGTGGCGGCCATAGACCTTCTCCATCGCATCGGAGATCTCCCCCACGGTCGCCTTGGCGCGAGCCGCGTTGACCGCCAGCGCCAGCAGATTCCCGTCCTCGGCGCTCGGCCCGCTCGAACCTGCGGCCGCTGCCGTGGTCAGGGCCGCCAGCGCGTCGTCGACCGCCGCCTGGTCGCGCTCGGCCCGCAACCGGGTCAACTTCTCGATCTGGGAGCGGTACACCTGGTCGTTGTCGACCCTGAGCACCTCGAGTCGGTCCTCGGCGGCGAGGCGATAGGTGTTGACGCCGATGACCTTCTGCTGCCCCGAGTCGATGCGCGCCTGCGTGCGAGCGGCAGCCTCCTCGATGCGCATCTTGGGAATGCCCTGCTCGATCGCCTTGGCCATACCGCCGGCAGCCTCCGCCTCGGCGATGTGAGCCCAGGCCCGCTCGGCGAGGTCGTGGGTCAACCTCTCCACGTAGTAGGAGCCTCCCCACGGGTCGATGATCCCGGTGGTCCCAGACTCCTGCTGGAGCAGCAGTTGAGTGTTGCGAGCGATCCGGGCAGAGAAGTCGGTCGGCAACGCGATCGCCTCGTCCAGAGCATTGGTGTGCAGCGACTGGGTGTGACCCTGGGTCGCGGCCATCGCCTCGATGCAGGTGCGACCGACGTTGTTGAACACGTCCTGCGCGGTCAGCGACCACCCGGAGGTCTGGGAGTGGGTTCGCAGGCTCAACGACTTGGCCGACTTCGGATCGAACTCGCGCACCAGTCGCGACCACAGCGCCCGGGCCGCGCGCATCTTGGCAACCTCCATGAAGAAGTTCATCCCGACCGCCCAGAAGAAACTCAACCGCGGCGCGAACGCATCGATGTCCAGCCCGGCAGCCAGACCGGTGCGGATGTACTCCACGCCGTCGGCCAGTGTGTAGGCCAACTCCAGGTCAGCGGTCGCGCCGGCCTCCTGCATGTGGTAGCCCGAGATCGAGATCGAGTTGAACCGTGGCATCCGCGTGGCGGTGAAGGAGAAGATGTCGCCGATGATCCGCATCGACGGCGCCGGCGGGTAGATGTAGGTGTTGCGGACCATGAACTCTTTGAGGATGTCGTTCTGGATGGTCCCGGCCAACTGTTCGGGCTTCACGCCCTGCTCCTCGGCCGCCACGATGTAGAGAGCCATCACCGGCAGCACGGCGCCGTTCATGGTCATCGAGACCGACATCTGGTCCAGCGGGATGCCGTCGAACAGGGTGCGGGTGTCATAGATCGAGTCGATCGCCACCCCGGCCATGCCTACGTCGCCGCGCACCCGGGGGTGGTCGGAGTCGTAGCCGCGGTGGGTGGCCAGGTCGAAGGCGACCGAGAGGCCCTTCTGTCCCGCAGCGAGGTTGCGGCGGTAGAACGCGTTGGACTCCTCGGCCGTGGAGAAGCCGGCGTACTGACGGATCGTCCACGGCTGGGTGGTGTACATGGTCGGGTACGGGCCACGCAGGAACGGGCTCAACCCGGGGTAGGTGCCGAGCGCGTCGAGTCCGTCGAGGTCGGCCGCGGTGTATGCCGGCTTGATCTCGATGCCCTCGGGGCTGAGCCAGGGCTCCCCCGCGAACGACTGCGGGACGGGGGAATGGGAATCGGTCATCTCAGGGCTCCATCAGACCGGCCGCACGAGTGCGGGCCAGGAAGTCGAGTGCGTGGACGCCCATCGCACAGTTGTCGTCGGCGTAGTCGGTGGCGGCACCGGCGATGACCACCCGGGTCGCACCAGCTTGGCGCAGGGCCGTCGCCGCAGCCTGGCCCCACTCGGCGTACGCGGCGTCCGCGCCGGCCAGGCAGACCACCGGTTGTCCGGACCACGCTGCCACCAGGTCATCGGGACCGGTGGTGGCCCCGGCAACGTCGACCCCGACGCCCCCGGCAGCGAACAGGTTCGATGCGAAGGTCGCTCGGGCGGTGTGTGCCGCGACCGGCCCCATGGTGGCCAGGAAGACCCGCGTCGGGGCCGGTTCGTCCCGCAACCGTTCGAACGGAGCTCCGTAGCGGCGCACCGCGTCATTGAGCGGGTCCGGGGCCCGCTGCGGCAACGTCTCAGCCAGGTTCGGAAACTCACTCAGGCCGGTGATCGGTCGGCGGCGGGTAGCGATCTGGGCGTCGCGCGCCTGGACGGTCGCCTCGACTCGGGCCACGAACGCCGAGAAGTCATGGCTGCCGGTCTGGTTGGCGCCGGTCCACTCACCTTCGAGTTCGGTGAATGCCGCCCACCCGGCTGCGGCCAGATCCGCAGTCAACCGTTCGACGGCGTAGGCGCCTCCCGCCGGGTCGGCGACTACGGCCACGTGCGACTCGTCGATCAGCAGGTGGTTGAGGTTGCGTGCGATACGGCGCCCGAGGTCTGAGGGCATCCCGAGAGATGAGTCGAACGGCAACACGCTGACCGCGTCGGCGCCGCCGACCCCCGCGGCGAAGGCTGCGACGGTGGCGCGCAACATGTTGGTGTGCGGGTCGTACTTGGACAGCATCGGACGCGAGGTGACCGCATGGACCGCCATCGGCGCCTCGGCGCCCGACGCGCGCAGCACCCGAGCCCAGATCTGACGGGCTGCACGGAGTTTGGCGATCGTGGCGAACTGGTCGTCGGTCGCCGCGTAGCGGAACTCCATGACGCCGGCCGCGGCCACGACGTCGAGGCCGTGATCGACCAGCCAGCGTAGATAGGCTGCGCCCACAGCGATCGACCAGCCGAGTTCCTGGACGTCGCTGGCGCCCAGGTCGTGGGCTGCGGTGGCATCGACCACGATGCCCCTGACGCCGTGGGAGTCGGCCAGGCCGCCGACCGCTTGAAGTTCTGCGACCGCCTCATCGACGGCGAGTGGGATGTCGCGCAACATCGCTCCGAGCGGGTCGAAGCCGAAGTTGGTGGCCGGGTGCAGGCCGTCGATGGCCGTCTCGATCAGCGCCTCGGCGCTGGCCAGTGCGGCGGTGGGTGAGTCCAACACCACCGGCGCGAGGTCACAGAACACTCCGGCCAACGTGGCCTCGATGTCGGTGTCCGCGTCGGCATGGAGCCAGATGCTGGTCGCGCCTCCGGCGAGCTCGGCCAGCACCGTCTCGTTGGCAGCCTTCGGCTCGGCGAGCGCCACCAGGCTGCGAATGTCCCAGGCTCCGGCGCGGGTCGGACGCACGGCGTCTGGGTCGAGGCGCTCGGAGGCGAGACCCAGCGGAGGCATCTCGATGCCATCCAAGGTGCGCCGGGTGAGTTTCGCCCAGACGGCATCGTCGGGGTCGGAGTCGGTCAGTCGGCGCGCCTTGCGCAGCACCGCAGCGGTCGCTGCTTCCCATTCAGCCTGGGAGTGCGCGTCTTCGGGCTGCTCCAGATGTAGGACGTCGGTCACAATTGGCCACCTTAGCGCCGAGCCGTCGCGCGTGCAGTGTGCCCTTTTTCACTAAAGCGCCCCCCGGAAACCAAATGGGTGAGCAAGCGGGTAGCGTGATCCTCTGTGGCAACGTCGACTCTTGTGGCTGGGAAGCGCGCTACGCGTTCAACCATCGCCCTGAAGCTCCTCATGGCAGGCAGCGGAATCATCTTCATTGGTTACGTGCTGCTGCACATGTACGGCAACCTCAAAGCGTTCAGTGGGGAGGCGGCCTACAACGAGTATGCCGAGCACCTGCGCGAGTTGGGCGAGCCGCTGCTCCCCCACTCCGGCGCTCTGTGGATCATCCGGGCGGTGCTCATCGTGAGCCTGGTTGTGCATGTGTGGTGCGCGGTGGTGCTGGCCGCCAAGGCGGCGCAGGCGCGGCCGGTCAAGTATCAGGTCAAGCGCAACGTGGGCTCTTCGATCTCGAGTCGCACCATGCGCTGGGGCGGCACGGCTCTGCTGATCTTCATCGTCTGGCACCTGCTGCAATTCACCATCGCCAAGATCGACGTCTCGGGCAACGACGTGGGTGACGACAACCCCTACCAGTTGCTCATCAACGCCTTCGCGCCCGAGCAGTGGTGGATGACGGTGATCTACCTGTTGGCGCTGGCGGCGCTCGCCATGCACCTGCACCACGGCACCTTCAGTGCCTGCCAGACCCTCGGCCTGACCGGGACGGCCGCGAGCCGTGCCCGTGCCCGGATGCTGGGTTGGGTGCTGGCGATCGTGATAGCCGGCGGCTTCTCGCTGGTGCCGATCTTCACCACCTTCGGCGTCATCGACTAAAGCGGAAATCCGAGTAGGAAAGTAGCGAACGTGGCATCCATCGATCTGCTCAACCCCCAGCCGACCAACTCCGCAGCGAAGCAGAAGTCGGACGACGCCAAGGGCTTCTACGTCCTGGGCGACAACCTGGTCGACCCCCGCGAACCGAGCGGGCCCATCGCGTCGCGGTGGACCAACCGGAAGTTCGACAACCGCCTGGTCAACCCCGCCAACCGACGCAAGCTCAACGTCATCATCGTGGGCACCGGCCTGGCCGGTGGCGCGGCAGCTGCGACCTTGGGCGAGGCCGGCTACAACGTGAAGTCGTTCTTCTACCAGGACTCCCCGCGCCGAGCGCACTCGATCGCGGCGCAGGGCGGCATCAACGCCGCCAAGAACTACAAGGAGGACGGCGACTCGGTCTATCGCCTCTTCTACGACACGGTCAAGGGTGGCGACTACCGCTCACGGGAGTCCAACGTCTATCGCCTGGCTGAGGTCAGCGCGAACATCATCGACCAGTGCGTCGCCCAGGGCGTCCCCTTCGCCCGTGAGTACGGCGGGCTGCTGGACAACCGTTCCTTCGGTGGCGTGCAGGTGTCCCGCACCTTCTATGCGCGCGGCCAGACCGGCCAGCAACTGTTGCTCGGCGCCTATCAGGCCCTGGAGCGTCAGGTTGCGGCCGGCACGGTCACCGAGTACAAGCGACACGAAATGCTCGAGTTGATCCTGGTGGACGGCAAGGCACGCGGGATCGTCACGCGTGACATGGTCAGCGGTGCAGTCGAGGCTCACACCGCCGACGTCGTCGTACTCGCCTCCGGGGGCTACGGCAACGTGTTCTACCTGTCCACCAACGCGATGGGGTCCAACGTGACCGCCACCTGGCGGGCTCACCGCAAGGGTGCCTACATGGCCAACCCCTGCTACACCCAGATCCACCCGACCTGCATCCCGGTCACCGGCTCGCACCAGTCCAAACTCACCTTGATGAGTGAGTCGCTGCGCAACGACGGCCGCATGTGGGTGCCTAGGAACGCCGAGGACTGCGCCAAGGACCCCCGCCAGATCCCCGAGGAGGACCGCGACTACTTCCTGGAACGGATCTACCCGGCGTTCGGAAACCTGGTGCCCCGCGACATCGCCTCGCGTGCCGCGAAGTACATGTGCGACGAGGGTCGCGGTGTCGGCCCCGAGGTCGAGGAGACCGACGGGGAGGGCAACCACGTCAAGCGTCGCCGCGGCGTCTATCTCGACCTGACCGCCGCCATCGGCCGGCTGGGCAAGGAGGCTATCGAGGAGAAGTACGACAACCTCCTCGACATGTACGAGCGCATCACCGGCGAGAACCCCTACGAACTGCCGATGCGGATCTATCCGGCCGTGCACTACGTGATGGGCGGCCTGTGGGTCGGCTACGACTTGCAGACCAACATCCCGGGCCTGTACTGCTCCGGTGAGGCCAACTTCTCCGACCACGGCGCCAACCGGTTGGGCGCCTCGGCGCTCATGCAGGGCCTGGCCGACGGTTACTTCGTGCTGCCCAACACCATCCGTGAATATCTCGCCGACGGTCCGTTCGAGGAGATCGGCAACGACCATCCCGCCGTGGTGGAAGCGATCGCCGACGTCAAGGACCGGGTCGACACGTTCCTGTCCATCGGCGGCACCCGCTCGGCGGAGTCCTTCCACAAGGAGCTGGGCCACATCATGTGGGAATACTGCGGGATGGAGCGCACCCAGGAGGGCCTGACTACCGCGATCGCCAAGATCCGTGACCTGAAGAAGGAGTTCTGGTCCAACTTGAAGGTGCTGGGTTCGGGTGAGTCGCTCAACCAGGACCTCGAGAAGGCCGGACGGGTCGCCGACTTCATCGAACTGGGTGAACTGATGTGCATCGACGCGCTCAACCGGCGTGAGTCCTGCGGCGGTCACTTCCGCGGCGAGTCGCAGACCCCCGAGGGTGAGGCGATGCGTCACGACGACGAGTTCGCCTATGTCGCCGCCTGGGAGTGGGGCGGCGAGGACGGTGCCCCGGTGCTGCACAAGGAAGACCTGATCTACACCGCCATCGAGATGAAGCAGAGGTCCTACAAGTGAAGCTCACCCTCAGAATCTGGCGGCAGGCCAACACAGCGGCCGAGGGATCGACGCACACCTACAACCTCGATGGTGTCTCCACCGATATGTCGTTCCTGGAGATGCTCGACCTGCTCAACGAGCAGTTGCTGGCCGCCGGCGAGGAGCCGGTCGCCTTCGACTCCGATTGTCGTGAAGGCATCTGCGGGACGTGCTCGCTGATGATCAACGGACAGGCCCACGGGCCCGAGGTCACCACCACCTGCCAGTTGCACATGCGCTCGTTCAACGACGGCGACACCATCACCATCGAACCGTGGCGCTCTGGGGTCTTCGAGGTGATCAAGGACCTGGTCGTGGACCGCTCGGCCTTCGACCGGATCATCGCCAACGGTGGCTACATCTCGGCCAACACCGGGTCTGCCCCGGAGGCCAACTCGGTGCCGGCGCCCCGGGACAAGGCCCTGCGGGCCTTCAACGCGGCGACCTGCATCGGCTGCGGTGCCTGTGTGGCCGCCTGCCCGAACGGCTCGGCCTCGCTGTTCCTGGGCGCCAAGATCACCCACCTCGGCGAACTGCCTCAGGGTCAGCCCGAGCGCTACCACCGCGTCGCGTCGATGGTCGCCCAGCACGACCACGAGGGCTTCGGCGGCTGCACCAACATCGGTGAGTGCGCTTCTGCCTGCCCCAAGGAGATCCCGCTCGACGTGATCAGCCAGCTCAACAAGGACCTGCGCACCGCCATCAAGATGGGCCTGTAGTTGCCGATCACTCCGGACACCAAGGATTGGACCTGGACGCTGGACGCGCCGTGTCCTGACTGTGGCTGGGACGCCACCGGGGTGACCAAGGAGGACGTCCCCCGTCTGCTGCGGCACAACGTCAAGGCCTGGGTCGGCTACATCGAGTCGGTCTCCCCCGAGCAGCTCCGGGAGCGTCCCGACGACGCAACCTGGTCGGGGCTGGAGTATGCCGAGCACGTGCGCGACGTCTACCGCGTCTTCCATGCGCGACTCAACCTGATGTTGGTCTTCGACAACCCGACGTTCGACAACTGGGATCAGGACGAGGCCGCGATCAGCCTGCGCTACGGCACCGGTGACCCCGACGTGGTGCTCAGATCGCTGGTGCGCGCGGGTTCCGGGTTCGCTGCCGCCGTCGAGGATGTGCCGCTGGCGTCGATCCCGCGTAAGGGCACCCGGAGCAACGGATCGGAGTTCACCATCCGCACGTTGCCGCTCTATGCCCTCCATGATCTGGTGCACCACCTCTGGGATGTCACCGGGGCGCGCTTCACGCCCAATCCCTGAGCGGTCAACCCTGAGCAGTCAATCCGGGGGGCGGCGGTTGCGCATCAGCAGCAGACCGACCGCAGCGGTCGCTGCGCCGGACACGAAAGCTGCCGCCGTACGTCGCTCGGGAGGCTGCGGCGCTGGTGGCGGGCTCTGGGGTCCCTGCACCACCTGGTCCGACACTTCGATGACCGGGTGGCCGGCGTAGACGAACGCGGCGGCATACAGCGTCACCTTCGTGGAGTAGTTGATCCACACCAGCAGGATCAGCGAGACGCCGAAGACCTGGAACGCCGGCGAACCCTGGGTGCCGCCGAGCAGCAGACTGGAGATCTGCTTGAGGACCTCGAACCCCACGCCGGCCAGGGCTCCGCCCGCCAGCAAGGCCCTGGGCGGCATCTCCGGGCGGGCCAACAGTCGAAACATCGCATAGAACAAGACGGTGTTGGCCACCAGACCGACCAGGAGGGCGGCCGTGTCCAGCAGCCAGGCCTGCGAGACGGGCAGGTTGATCCAGTCGGCGATGTCGGTGGTGAACCCACGCACCACGCCGGTGAGCACCACCGAGACCATCATGATCAATCCGAGGATCACCAGGGTGAGCAGGTCTCTGAGCTTGCCGAAGATCATGTTGGGCTGGTCGTCGGACGGAACCCCGAAGACGGCGCTCAGGGCGGTCCGCATCGACGACAGCCACCCGAGTCCGGCGTAGAGCACACCGACGAGACCGATGATGCCGACGGCGTTGGCGGCGTCCTGGACGGCGTCGAGGGACACCTGCCCGGTGCCGTCCCCGACCAGGCCCGGCAGCACCGAGTCGATGGCTTCGATGAGGGTGTCCTGGGCGTCTGGGAACCAGCCCACGATGCGTCCGACGAAGAAGAACGCCACGGCGAGGATCGGGTAGACGGACAAGAACCCGAAGTAGGTCACCGCCCCGGCGTGCTGACTGGCACCGGCCTGGGAGAAGTGTTCCTGGGTGAGCAGTGCGCGATCCACCAGGCGGTGCCTGGCCCGCAGTCGCGTGAGGGTGTCTTTGAGCGCCAAGGCCACGACCTCCGTCAGTCCAGTGAGACCAGGGCCACGATGGCGACCCAGGCCAGCACCACGGCGACGATCAGGTTGATCACGATCAGCACGGTGTGCGCGATCCAGTAGCCGCGAGCCCGCTCCTCGCCTCGTGCCCTGGCCCGAGACAGGTTCCGGGCGAACATGGTCCAGATGAGCGCGTTCCAGGCGGCGATGGCGATCAGCAGCCAGGCGTATTTCGCGGCGAAGAGCATGTCCCCCAACCTATCGGGCGCTGTGTCATCGGGCGGTCATCGGGCGCCGAGGCACTGTCGGTGTGCCACTACGGCCGTTTCCACCGGGTTCAGCGTGGCCGCGGCACGATCAGGGACCGAGTTCGAAACTGTCGATCGGCACCCAGCCTGGCTCGTCGGTGAAGGAGTACAGGTGCACCTTGTCGACGGTGAAGGCACACTCGAAGGACGCCAGTTCCTCGGCGGCCCGGTCAAGCAGCCCGTCCTCCAGCTCGTGGGCCACCGTGACATGTGGGTGATAGGGAAAGACCAGTTCGGCATCCAGAGGGCCGGAGCGAACTGCGTGCGAGACCGCCGCACAACTGGTCGATCCACCGGCGAGCGCGACGAACACGACCGGGGAGACCGGCCGGAAGGTGTCGGTCCCCTTCAGATGTATGTCGAACGGCTTCAGCTCGGCGGCGACCGTGCGCAGGTGCTCACGCACCGGGTCGAGGTTGTCGTCGGGGAGTTCGATGGGTCCGGCCAGGGTGATGTGGCTCGGAATGCCCTCAGCCGAGTCGTCGCCCAGTCCAGCGCGGTAGCCCTGGAGGTGGGGGCCCCACGGTTCCGGGATGGCGATGGCGACGCCGAAAGTGGTCACGGAGGTCAGGTTAGCGCGACCTGATCACCTGAGCGGAGCCACGAAGCCCATCCGTTGGTAAACATCGCTCAAAGTGTTCCGGGCGACCTC
>JBPPMQ010000014.1:0-15621 GCA_051306135.1 Nocardioides sp.
TGTCTCCCCGCCTCCGCAGGCGGCCAGCAGGCAGGCCACAGCGAGAAGGGTGGCAGTTAGGTAGGTGGTTCTCATCTGGTCCTCCCGAGCGGAGTGATGCTTGGGGTCCAGCCTATGTAAAGCCTGCCGGAGTGCGCCAGTCTCTGCTGACCGGTTGTGGATAGACCGGCCGTCCTCTGTTGAGTTGTCAACTTACCTGCGGAGTCGGAGTTTGATCCGTCCGCTGGAGGTGGGTTCGTGGTGGTAGCGGGGGTCGTGGATGAGGTGGTGGTGATGAGAGCAGAGCAGTGCTGCATCCTTGAGGTCGGTTCGTCCGCCGTGCGACCAGGGCCGCAGATGGTGGGCTTCGCACCAGGTCGTCGGGATGTCGCAGCCCTCGGCTTGGCAGGTGTGCTGGTTGATGCGCAGAGCCTTGACTTGGGCGGGCGTGAAGAGTCGGGCGGTGCGGCCGAGGTCGAGGACTTCGGAGGTGGTGCCTAGGACGGCGGGGATGATCTGGGCGTTGCAGGCCAGTCGGCGCGCTTCTGCCCCGGAAATCCGGGTGGTGTGGGCATCCAACAGTCCGGCGGCCCCGAGGTCGGTGACCAGGTCGTGATGGTCCATGGTGATGATCAGGGTGGTCGCGGTGCGGCCGTGGGCTGGCAGACCTGCGGGGTCTATGTGTTCGATCAGGGTGGCGAATGCGCGTCCGAGTCGGGTCGCATGCGGCACCCGCGCGAGCCCAGTGCCTGGACCGTCCACTGGGTCTGAGTCGGAGACTCGGGCGTGCCGGCGGGGTGAGGTGAGTGCCTCGAGGTAGGTCCTGAGTCGGGTGGCGGCGCTGGTGGGTAGGACGGCTGCGACATCGGTGGTGCCGTTGCCGCGGTCCCGGATCGTGATGGTGGTGTTGGCCCACGCGTCTGCTGCCTGGCCGGCCAAGGTCTCTTCGAGGTGGTGGTGGTCTCCGGTGGGGTCGACCTCCTCAAGGATCCCTGTGCCCGTGTGGGCCAACGTGGTGGGGGTCATGGACTGGGCGTGCCGGACGAGTGCCTCCTCGGCTCGCTGCCGCAGCACCGGTGCCACCGGCGGCAGCGCGTGAAGGGAATCGAGGATCACTTTCGCGTGCCGTTCGCTCAGGGCCCCCGCAGCCAGCGCCGCGGCGACCGCGGGTGCTTTCCCGAGGGCCTGGGCGGTCTTGTGGGCGGAACGGGCCGGCCCCGTGTCGGTGTTGGTGTGGGTGGCGAACCAGGCAGCCGGGTCGCGGTGGCCCTCAACCCGGGCGGCGTCGGTCGCGGTGGCCAGGAGCTGCAGTTTCCAGGCAGCGAGCCGTGCTTCGATCCCGGCGATCCGTTGGATCACTCGTGACTTGTCGGTTGGCGCCACCCGGTCCGGTGCACACCCCTGTAGGGCGTCGAGGTCCTCCTCGAGGCGAGCCAGACAGTCAGACTCCACGTTGACGCCCACGCCCAGAGTTGTCACGGTGCACCTCCCGAAAGGCTGCCGGCCGGACCACCCGATGTGTATCCGAACTGATGTACCTATAGTAGACCAACCCACCGACACATAGGTTGCTCGACCACCGGACGGCGCCCAACTGTGGAAAACCCACGAGCCCAGCGCGCCCGTAGACCGAAGCGGTCCAATGCAGCCGGCCTCGGTAGGGTTGGCACGTGAAGATCGCGCGCTTTGTCCTGCCCGGATCAGATCCCGGATTCGGGGTGATCCAAGGTGAGCTCGACCAGTTCGGCCAACTCGACGACGAGGCCTCCATCGCCCAGATCACCGGCGACCCCCTCTACGCCGGCATCCAGCCGACCGGCGAGGTCTACCGGTTCTCCGAGGTCAAGCTCCTGGCGCCGGTGATCCCGCGCAGCAAGGTGGTCGGGATCGGCAAGAATTACGCCGCCCATGCCGAGGAGATGAAGCACCTGACCGGCAGCGCCGACCCGGAGGCGCCGCTCACCTTCCTCAAGCCCAACACCTCGGTGATCGGACCCGGTGACGCGATCGTCATACCCGAGGACCTCGACGAGATCGACTTCGAGGGCGAACTGGCCGTGGTCATCGGTCGGATCTGCAAGGACGTGCCGCCCGAGCAGGCCACCGACGTGATCTTCGGCTACACGATCGCCAACGACGTCACCTCCCGCCTCTGGCAGACCGCCGACGGCCAGTGGAGCCGCGCCAAGGGCTCCGACACGTTCTGCCCGATCGGTCCGTGGATCGAGACCGACCTGGATCCCGCAGACTTCAGCGCCGGTCGCACCGTGCAGACCTGGCTCAACGGCGACCTTCGACAGGACGGGTCGACCGCAGACCTGATCCACGACGTCTCCAGCCTGGTGGCCTGGGTCTCTCGATTCATGACGTTGCTGCCCGGCGACGTCATCCTCACCGGTACGCCGGCCGGAGTCGGCGCGATGCACGACGGTGACGAGGTCGAGATCGCGATCGAAGGCCTCGGCGCACTGACGAACCGCGTTGTTGCAAAGGTGACGAAATGACAGTTCGTGTCCGGATGGCGCCGAGCCCGACCGGGTCTCCGCACGTCGGCCTGGTCCGCACAGCTCTGTTCAACTGGGCCTTCGCCCGGCACCACCAGGTCCATGGCGACGGCGGCACCTTCGTGTTCCGTATCGAGGACACCGACAAGGAGCGCAGCACCGAGGAGTCCTACCGTGGCATCCTGGACCTGATGCGGTGGCTCGGCCTGGACTGGGACGAGGGGGTCGAGGTGGGCGGCCCCTACGGTCCCTACCGGCAGTCCGAGCGCACTGAGCTGTATCGCGACACATTGGTCCGTCTGCGCGAGACCGCCTATGTCTACGATTGTTTCTGCACCAGCGACGAGGTGGACGTCCGGCGCAAGGCCACCGGCTCCAAGGTGATGGGCTACGACGGGTTCTGCCGGGACCTGTCCGCCGACCAGCGCGCCGCCTTCGAAGCCGAGGGCCGCGCCCCGATCCCGCGGTTCCGGATGCCCGACGGTTCGATCTCCTGGCACGACCTGGTGCGCGGCGACGTCACCTTCGAGACCCGGTTCGTGCCCGACTTCGCACTGGCGCGCGCCAACGGCGACCCGCTCTACACCCTCACCGCCCCCGTGGACGACGCCACGATGGCGATCACCCACGTGCTGCGCGGTGAAGACCTGCTGTCCTCCACCCCACGCCAGTTGGCCCTCTTCGAGGCCCTCGAGCAGATCGGACTCGCCGAGCAGCCGCCGGCGTACGGTCACCTTCCCTACGTGATGGGGGAAGGCAACAAGAAACTCTCCAAGCGCGACCCTCAGGCGCACGCGCTGGCCTACCGCGACCAGGGCTTCCTTCCCGAAGGGCTGCTCAACTACCTGGCCCTGCTCGGGTGGGCGATCGCCGCGGACCGCGACATCTTCTCGCTGGCAGAGATGGTGGACAAGTTCGACATCGCGGACGTCAATCCCAACCCTGCCCGGTTCGACCTGAAGAAGTGCGAGGCCATCAATGCCTCCCACATGCGGTTGCTGTCCATCGACGACATCACCCATCGGGTCATTCCGTTCCTCCAGACCGACGGCGTGGTCAGCGACCCACTCAACGACGCCGACGCGGCGATGCTCGAGATGGCGATGCCCTTGGTGGCCGAGCGGATCAACAAGCTCACCGAAGCATCCGACATGCTCAGCTTCCTCTTCGTGGCCGATGAGGACTTCGCCCTCGACCCGGCCGACGCAGCCAAACTGCTCGACCCCGCCGGACTCGATATCGTGCGGGCGGCACTGGACGCCGTTGCCCACCTGCCGCAGTGGTCTACCGAGGCGATCCAGACAGCCCTGCAGGACACCCTGATCGGCGAGCTCGAACTCAAGCCGCGGGTCGCCTTCGGCCCCGTCCGGGTGGCGGTGACCGGCCGCAGGATCAGCCCGCCGCTGTTCGAGTCGATGGAGTTGCTGGGCCGCGAACGCAGCCTTGCTCGGATGCAGGCGGTGTTGGCCTGATGTTCGAACCTGGACCGGGTCTGACCTACGACCGCATCCTGCGCGGCGGCCGGCCCGGATGGGGTTGGGGCCTGCTGGGGGCCTTGACATTGGCGATCGCCTGGTTGGTCGTGGTGCCCGGGGTGCTGATGATGGCGATGGCCGTCGCGTTGAATGTGACCGGCACCGCCGACGCCTTCGACGCCGCTGTCGACCTGCTCGACACGACCGATATGACGCCGGCAGGGCTGGCCATGCTGAACGTCGTGCTGGGCTCCGGCATACCGATCGTGATCATGCTGGTCGCAGTCATCCACGGCCTGCGACCGGGCTGGGTGATGTCCGTCGTCGGGCGGGTCCGGTGGGGGTGGCTGGGGATCTGCTTCGGGCTCGCCCTGGCCGCACTGTTCGCGACGGTCGTGGTCTCGCTGTTCATTCCGGCCGAGGCATCGGATTCGATGAGCGGCCAACTCAATGACTTCACCACCGTCACGGCCCAGTATCTGGTCGTCATACTGCTGCTGACGCCGGTCCAGGCGATCGCCGAGGAATACGTCTTCCGCGGTTACCTGACCCAAGCGTTCGGTCTGCTCGGTTCGCGGGTGGTCGCGGTGGTGGCGCCGGCGTTCCTGTTCGCCTGCGCCCACGCGCAGTCACTGGAGATTTCCGGCCAGGTCTTCCTCGGCCAGACCTACCCGATCTTCATAGATCGCTTCGCCTTCGGGCTGGTGGCCGGCGTGCTGGTCATCTTGACCGGCGGCATGGAAGCGGCCATCGCCATGCACGTACTCAACAACTTCCTCGCCTTCGGTGCAGCGTTGATGTTCTCCGACATGACCACCGCGATGACCCCGACCGAGGGCACTTGGTGGCAGTTGCCGGTCACCCTGACCCAGTCGCTCGTCTTCACCGGGCTGGTGGTGCTGGTGGCTCACAGAACGGGCCTGGCACGGCGCACCCAACCACCCGAAAATCTCGATTCCGAGTGGCAGGACCGGCGCGTTTTGCAGGCTCCGAATCCGTTCGGGTAAGGTTCATCCTCGGCTCGGCAACACCGATCTGACGCCAGGTCGGGGCCCGCTTTCTGCAGGTCAGCCGGGGTCGATGGCCTATGGTGTAATTGGCAACACGACTGGTTCTGATCCAGTTATTCTAGGTTCGAGTCCTAGTAGGCCAGCTCCTCTCGGAGCCCTCGCATCGGGGGTCTGAGAATTTGGGGAAGCAGCGGCCTCGGGCTAATGTTTCTCCTCGTTGCGCCGGACCAGTCCGGCACAAGGCCCCCGTCGTCTAGCGGCCTAGGACGTCGCCCTCTCACGGCGGTAACGCCGGTTCAAATCCGGTCGGGGGTACAACTCAGAAGGACTCGGACGATTATGTCCGGGTCCTTCTGCATTTCAGCTGATCAGTTGACAGCCGTACGGTGCCGAAGTCGTCTGTGTCGTGGTGTTGGATGATGGCACCAAACCCGGGAGGACTGCCCTGATGTGGACCGTGATCGACTCACCCGTCGGTCATCTGCGCATTGTGGAGCACCACGGCGCCATCACCTCGGTCCAGTTCGCTCCGTTCGGATCAGGCGACGGCCGGCCGCTGGGCGACCGCTGTGACGGCGATGGACTGCTCGGCGAGGCCTCGCGCCAACTGGTGGCCTACTTCGCCAAGGACCTGACCGCGTTCGACCTGCCGATGGCGCCCACCGGCACGCCGTGGCAGCTCTCGGTGTGGGCTGCGCTTGCCGGTGTGCCTTACGGAGAGACGGCGAGCTATGGCGAGATCGCCCACCGGCTCGGCAAAACCAGTGCAGCGTCCAGGGCAGTGGGGACCGCCAATGGCCAGAACCCGATCGCGATCGTGGTGGGCTGCCATCGGATCATCGGCTCCGACGGCTCCCTGACTGGGTACGCCGGCGGGCTCGAGCGCAAACGCTTCCTGCTGGACCTGGAGGCGAACGCGCTCTTCTGACCGGTGCCATGGGCCGATCCGGAACGTGACGGAGCCTTACTTGAACCCGTGCTCACCTTCAGATATCTTCCGTGAGACCCGTCACGGCACGTACAGGAGCGAGCATGGCCACCATCGCATCAGCTGCATGCGGGCGGCCCCTGAGCGAGCTTGCATCGGCGGTCGCCCAGTGACCGAGTTCGCATCGGCGGTCGCCATCGTCACCGGTGCTGGCGGTGGGATCGGCGCCGCGCTGGCCCAGCGCTTCGCTGAGCGAGGCGCCAAGGTGGTACTCACCGACATCAACGCCGAACTCCTCGCCGCAACCGACGCAGAGTTGTCCGCGATCTTCCCCGGCCAGATCACCAGCCTTGCCGGGGACGTCTCCGACAGCGACTTCATCCGGGCCTCGATCAGCCATGCCGAGGACACCTTCGACGGTCCTGTCGACATCTATGCCGCCAACGCCGGCGTCGGTCGGGGCCGTGACTTGGAGGCGACACCGGCGGACTGGAGCGTCTCGATCGACGTCAACCTGATGGCGCACGTCCGCGCCGCTGAAATCCTGGTGCCGGGCTGGCTCGAGCGCGGCCGGGGGTATTTCCTGTCCACGGCGTCGGCTGCCGGACTGCTCACCCAGTTGGGATCAGCCACCTACTCGGTCACCAAGCATGCGGCCGTCGGATTCGCGGAGTGGATGAAGGTCACCTACGGGGACCGTGGCATCGGCGTTTCCTGCCTATGCCCGATGGGCGTGCGCACCGCGATGCTGGATTCCGGCGTGGCCTCCGAGGACGACACCGACAAGTTCAGCACCCGGGCGGTCACCGCTGCCGGAGCGGTGCTGGAGCCTCTTGCCGTCGCCGAGGTCGTGGTCGCCGCGATGCAGGCGGGGGAGTTCTTGGTGCTGCCTCACCCCGAGGTGCTGGAGTTCTACCGGCGCAAGGCAGCCGACTACGACCGCTGGATCCGTGGCATGCAGCGTTTCCGGCTGGAGCTCGGATGACGCGGCATCCTGCCCAGAACCCGGCGTTGGACATTGACGCACTGGCCGACTGGATGTCGAGGTCCGGCATCGAGTTCTCCGGCGCCCTGAGCGCCCGGCGCGTCGGCAAGGGGCACTCCAACCTCACCTATCGCATCACCGACGAGGCCGGTGGGTCCTGGATCGCTCGCCGGCCACCGTTGGGGCACCTGCTGCAGTCGGCTCACGACGTGGTCCGCGAGGCTCGGATCATGGCGGCCCTGGGCCCGACCGACGTGCCGGTGCCGGCCATCCTGGGGGTGGCCGACCCCGGCCCGGTGGCCGCCGTGCCCGTGGTCCTCATCCAGGACGTCGCCGGCCTGGTGATCGATGAGATCGTGGTCGCCGAACAACTCCCGGTCGACATACGGCATGCGGTCGGGATCAACGCCGCGACCACGCTGGCGCGGATCCACGGGGTCGATATCGACGCCGCCGGCCTCGGTGACCTGGCTAGCCGGGCGCCCTATGCCGAGCGTCAACTGCGCCGTTGGTCCCGACAGTGGGAAGCGAGCCGCACCCGCGACCTGGAGGCCCTAGACCGGCTGACCGCGGTGCTGCAGTCCGCGGTGCCGCACCAGGAGCGGGTCTGTCTGGTGCACGGCGACTTCCATCTGCGCAACATCATCATCGAGCCGACATCCGGCGCGGTGGCCGCTGCGCTGGACTGGGAACTGTCGACGTTGGGGGACCCGCTCGCGGATCTGGGCAGCACCCTGGCCTACTGGCCCGAGCGTGGAGAGGAGACCCACGCGCTGTTCGCGGGCTCGGCGGTGGAGGGGTTTCCCCGCCGTGCGGAGTTGGTGGGCGCCTACTGCCAGGCCTCCGGTGCCGACGCTGCGGCGATCGGGTTCTGGCACGTGCTGGGGATCTGGAAGGTCGCCATCATCGCCGAGGGGGTGTTGCGCCGGGTCCTGGATCAGCCGGAGAACGCGGCGCAGGGGGAGTTGGTCACGCCCGGTCAGGTCAGCGGCCTGATCGAAGCGGCTTGGGGCTTCGCCGAGGAGTACCGACTGATGTGAGCGGGGACGCTGCCTGCGGTATCGGTCATCGTTAGGATCCATCTCCATGAGTGACTCGTTCGAGCTCGATGCCGAAGGTATGCCGACCCTGGTGGACCGGTCCCGGGTTCGGGAGCAGCCCAGCACCGCCCGTGGACTGCGCACTCGTGAGGCATTGGTCGCTGCGGCCCGCCGGGTGTTCGAGCGGGACGGTTTCATCGAGGCCCGTCTGGTCGACATCACCGCGGAGGCCAACTGCTCGGTGGGCACCTTCTACACCTACTTCGAAAGCAAGGAGGAGGTCTTCACCGCGGTCATCCAGATGGCGCAGGACGCGATGATGCACCCGGGGCTTCCACACGTTGAGGACACTCCGGAGAACACCGCACAGATCGTGTTGGCCAGCAATCGTGCCTACCTGGAGGCCTATCGCCACAACGCCAGACTGATGGGCTTGTTGGAACAGGTCGCCACTATCGATCCGAAGTTTCGGCAGTTGCGGGTCAACCGCGCGCTGGCCTTCGCCGAGCGGAACGCCCGGCGCATCCGGGCTCTCCAGGACCAGGGGTACGCCGACCCGAGTCTGGACGCCCGACGGGCATCGCTGGCGTTGTCCAGCATGGTCAGTAGAACCGCGTATTACATGTTCGTCCTCGAGCAGGACTGGGACCTGGACGAGACCGTGGAGACCGTCACCGCGCTGTGGCTCAACGCTCTCGGCATCCCTGCCGACGGTAGTCGTCGGTCTCAGTGAAGGTTCGATGCACCTGGCCGGGAAACCGCACCGCCATGCTAACCTGAATCTCGATTCATATCTGAGGAGGTCGTCGTGGATTTCGCCTATGACGAGAAGACCCAGGAGCTGATCGAGAAGCTCACCGCCTTCATGGACGAGTGCGTCTATCCGGCAGAACCCCGGTTCTGGGAGGAACTGGAGGCCGCTCCCGACGTCTGGGGACACCCGCCGGTGATCGACGACCTCAAGACCGAGGCGCGCCGTCGCGGGCTGTGGAACCTGTTCCTGCCCGGCGACCAGGGTGCTGGACTGACCAACCTGCAATACGCACCGCTCGCCGAGATCCTGGGACGCAGTCTGCACCTCGCGCCGACCGCGACCAACTGTGCAGCCCCCGACACCGGCAACATGGAGGTGCTCTCCCAGTTCGGCACCGAGACGCAGAAGGCACAGTGGCTCGCGCCGCTGCTGGACGGCGAGATCCGCTCGGCGTTCGCTATGACCGAACCGGCGGTCGCCTCCTCGGACGCCACCAACATCGAGACCTCCATCGTCAGCGACGGCGACGAATACGTCGTCAACGGTCACAAGTGGTTCATCTCCGGCGCCATGAACCCGAACGCCAAGATCCTCATCGTGATGGGCAAGACCGATCCAGAGGCCTCGCGCCACCGCCAACAGTCGATGATCCTGGTGCCGCGGGACACGCCCGGTGTCCAGGTCAAGCGCGGCATGAAGGTCTTCGGGTATGACGACCGCCACCATGGGGGCCACGCCGAGGTGGTCTTCTCCGACGTCCGGGTGCCGTCGAGCAACCTGCTCGCAGGTGAGGGCGACGGTTTCGCCATCGCCCAGGCTCGGCTGGGTCCCGGCCGCATCCACCACTGCATGCGCGCCATCGGCATCGCCGAGCGTGGTCTGGAGTTGATGGTGCAACGTGCCGCGGACCGGATCGCCTTCGGCAAGCCACTCTCCGATCAGGGCGTGATCCGCGATTGGATCGCCGAGTCCCGGGTGCGCATCGAGCAACTGCGGTTGCTGGTACTCAAGACCGCTTGGCTGATGGACACCGTCGGCAACCAGGGTGCCCACACCGAGATCCAGGCCATCAAGATCGCCACCCCGAAGACCGTGGAATGGATTCTCGACAAGGTCATCCAGACCCACGGTGGTGGCGGCCTGTCTCAGGACTTCCCGGTTGCCGAGTGGTTCGCCCAAGTGCGCACGCTGCGGTTCGCGGACGGCCCCGACGAGGTGCACAAGAACTCCCTGGCCAAGCGGGAGATCGCCAACGTGCTGGGCAAGGCCCACTGACCGGCGCCGTGCCTGAACACACCCGGCGGGTTGCGGGACCGGCCGGTCAGATCATCAACGTGATCTTCCCCGTTGCCGAACGGGTCTCCAGCGCCTTCAGCGCCTGGGAAGCCTCGGCCAGCGGAAACGACTCTCCGAGCACCGGCTTGAGTGCACCACTGACCAGATGCGGCTCCATGGCCTCCCACTGCTCCTTGATCAAGCCCGGCCGACTCATCGCGTAGGCACCCCAACCGACGCCGACGGCACTGATGTTGTTCAGCAGCAGGCGGTTGACCTTCACCTCCGGGATCTGGCCGGCAGTGAACCCGATCACCAGGATCCGGCCGTCCTGCTTCAGGCAGCGCAACGAGTCGGTGAACCGGTCGCCGCCGACGGGGTCGACAACGATGTCCACCCCGCCGCCGAGGTGTTCGCGGAAGCCGTCGGCCAGCACGAACCGGTCTGCCCCCGCAGCCATCGCGACCTCACCCTTCTCCGGGGAGGACACCACCGCGATGACCTCGCCGGCGCCGAAGGCCTGGGCGATCTGGATCGCTGCCGTGCCGATGCCGCCGGCGGCCCCGTGCACCAGGACGCTTTCCCCAGGTGCCATCCGACCGCGTTGCATCAGCGCGAAATACATCGTGCCGTAGTTGAAGATGAACGAGGCGCCTTCGGCGAACGTGACCGAGTCCGGCAGCCGGAACGTCAGCGACGGGTCGGCCGCCACCCGCTCTGCGAACCCGCCCAGCATCGACAGGGCGGCCACCCGGTCGCCCGGGACGACGCCGGCTCCGGAGGGCGCTGAGACCACGATCCCCGACACCTCGGCCCCCGGCACGAACGGCAGTGGCGGTTTGAGCTGATACAGACCGCGGGTCTGCAGCAACTCGGGGAAGGCCACCCCGGCGGCCTTGACCTCGATGATGACTCGGTCGTCGCTGGTCGGCTCCGGCAGGTCGAACAGTTCGACGGCGTCGGGACCGTCCAGGGTGGTGATGGCGATCGCTCGCATGGTTCTCCTTGGAGGTGGAAGGGTCAGGTCTGCACCACGGGTCAGATCGAGAGCACCAGTTTGCCGGTGTTGGCGCCGCGGTAGAGGCTCAGCAGGGTCTCCCCGAAGGCGGCCACACCGCCGGGCATCACTGTCTCGCGGGCCACCAGGCTGCCGTCTCGGATCAGGTCACCGATGCCAGTGACCGCCTCGGCGTACCGGTCCTCGTAGTCGAAGACGAGGAAGCCAGACATCGAGGCGCGGCAGACCAGCAAGGCCATGTATCGCTTGGGGCCTTCGGGCAGGGTTTCCGCGTTGTAGCCGGAGATCGCTCCGCAGATGACCACTCGGGCGCCGCGGGCCAGATTCCCCAGGGCAGCGTCCAGGATGTCGCCGCCGACGTTGTCGAAGTAGACGTCGATGCCGTCCGGTGCTGTCTCCCGAAGCCGTTGGAGCACGTTCTCGGACCGGTAATCGATGGCCTCGTCGAAACCGATCTCTCGCAACCACGCGCATTTGTCCGGTCCGCCGGCGATGCCGATCACCCGGCAGCCGTGCGCCTTGGCCAGTTGCCCGACCACGCTGCCCACCGCGCCGGCGGCAGCCGAGACGACGACCGTCTGTCCGGGCTCGGGGCGACCGACGTCGAACAGGCCGAACCAGGCCGTCATACCGGGCATGCCCAGGGCGCCCAGCCAGGTGGCCGGTGCGGCGAGGTCGGTGTCGATGACCTTGACGCCGCGCCCGGTGCTGAGCGCGAACTCGGTGACACCGAACATGCCGCTGACCGCTTGTCCGGCCGAGAAATCCGGATGCCGGGAGGCCACCACGGTGCCGGTGGCGCCGGCGCGCATCACCTCGCCGATGCCGACCGGCGGCACGTAGGAGCGCACGTCGTTGAGCCAGCCGCGCATCGCCGGATCGATCGAGATGTGGTCGACCTTCACCAGGAACTCACCATCACCGACCGTCGGCATTGGAGCCGAGTCGAGGTCCCACGTCGAGTCGTCGGGATATCCGTGCGGACGGTTGGCCAGTCGCACCGCGGAGAACTGGTCGGGAAGTGCGGCGTCGGTCATGGAGTGGCTCCGGATCCGGTGGTGGTCGTGGGAATCTGCCTCCTCGGGAGAGGGCATCACTGTAGGCACTATTGAATCTAGATTCAAGTATGCCGGCGGCCAGCGGAGTGCGACGATCGGCTCAGTCGCCGAGCCACCGTTTGCCGGTGGCTCCTCACTCAGCGGCGCGGCGCAAAGACTCCGAGAGCCTGTCGGCGGCGGCGCGGACCGCGGGAGCATACTTCTTGCCGGGCTCCTCGCTGAGACGCTCGACCGGCCCGGAGACGGAGACCGCCGCGATGATCTTGCCCGCCGGAGAACGCACCGGTGCAGACACCGAGGCCACGCCGGCCTCCCGCTCGCCGATCGAGCGCGCCCAGCCACGGCGACGGATGGCAGACAGTTCGGACGCCGTGAAGGCCGAGTTGCGCAGTCCCCGGTCGATCCGGTCGGGGTCCTCCCAGGCCAGCAGGACCTGGGCGGCCGAGCCGGCGTTCATGGTGAGCACGGTGCCCACCGGGATCGTGTCACGCAGCCCGGAGGGTCGTTCGGCCGCGGCCACGCAGACCCGTCCCTCACCCTGGCGTCGCCACAGTTGGGCCGATTCGCCGGTAATGTCGCGCAGTCGGGCGAGCACCCGCCCGGCGGTGGCGAGCAGTCGGTCCTCGCCCGCCGCCGAGGAGAGTTCGGTGAGGCGGGGACCCAGCACGAAACGGCCCTGCATGTCGCGGGCGACGAGCCGGTGGTGCTCGAGTGCCACGGCCAGTCGATGCGCCGTCGGTCGCGCCAGCCCGGTGCTGGAAACCAAGCCCGCCAGTGTGAGGGGACCGGATTCCAGTGCCGTCAGCACGAGGGCGGCCTTGTCGAGTACGCCGACTCCGCTGGAGTCATTGCCGGCCTTGTCGAGGTCCGATGACGGGCTTGATTTGGAGGGGTCCACATGTCAAGACTAATGTCTCACCTTGTGGGATGCAAGGTGTAGATTGTTTCGGCAACGTGGCAACAGGTCCGTCGGACGGCGGACCCCAGCAAGGAGATGGAACTGATGGGCAAGACCTTGTCGGAGAAGGTGTGGGACGAGCACGTCGTCCGGTCGGCTGCAGGAGAGCCGGATCTGCTCTACATCGATCTTCATCTGCTTCATGAGGTCACCAGCCCGCAGGCCTTCGACGGTCTGCGTCTGGCCGGCCGGAAGGTCCGTCGTCCCGATTTGACCCTGGCCACCGAGGACCACAACGTGCCGACCCTCGACTGGGACCAGCCCATCGCCGACCCGGTCTCCAGGACCCAGGTCGAGACGCTGCGGAAGAACACCGCCGAGTTCGGCGTCCGGTTGCATCCCCTCGGCGACATCGAGCAGGGCATCGTGCACGTGGTCGGACCGCAGTTGGGCCTGACTCAGCCCGGTATGACGATCGTGTGTGGAGACTCCCACACCTCGACCCACGGCGCCTTCGGCGCGATCGCGTTCGGCATCGGCACCTCCGAGGTCGAGCACGTGCTGGCCACCCAGACACTCCCGCAGGCCAAGCCCAAGACCATGGCAGTGACCGTCAATGGTTCACTGCCCGAGGGCGTCACCGCCAAGGACCTGATCCTGACTCTGATCACCGAAACCGGCACTGGTGGGGGCCAGGGCTACATCGTGGAATACCGCGGCCAAGCCATCGAGGAGCTCTCCATGGAGGGCCGGATGACCGTCTGCAACATGAGCATCGAATGGGGCGCCAAGGCCGGCCTGATCGCGCCCGACGAAACCACCTTCGCCTACATCGAGGGTCGTCCCGAGGCACCGACGGGCGGCGACTGGGCAGCCGCAGTCGCGCACTGGAAGACCCTGGTCACCGACGAGGACGCCGTCTTCGACCAGGAGATCGTGCTCGATGCCTCGACCATGACCCCGTTCGTCACCTGGGGCACCAACCCTGGCCAAGGTGTCCCGCTGGGCGCCTCGGTGCCGACCCCCTCCGACTTCGAGGACGAGCAGGACCGGATCGCCGCCGAGAAGGCGCTGTCCTACATGGGCCTGACCGCCGGCACCCCGATGCGTGAGGTCAAGGTCGACACGGTCTTCATCGGTTCCTGCACCAACGGTCGCATCGAGGATCTGCGGCTGGCCGCCTCCGTGCTCGACGGGCACACCGTCGACGCCGACACCCGTCTGCTGGTCGTGCCCGGCTCGGTGCGGGTGCGTCTCCAGGCCGAGGCCGAAGGCCTCGACAAGATCTTCCTTGCCGCCGGAGCCGAGTGGCGGGGCGCCGGATGTTCGATGTGCTTGGGCATGAACCCCGACACGCTGACCCCAGGGGAGCGCTCGGCTTCGACCTCCAACCGCAACTTCGAGGGACGACAGGGCAAGGGTGGTCGGACCCACCTGGTCTCGGTGCCGGTCGCTGCCGCAACTGCCATCCGCGGCACGCTGTCGTCTCCGACCGACCTGGTCGCCGCCACCGCCTGACGCGCACCTGTGAGAATCGAGTACTGACATGGACAAGTTCACCAGCCACACCGGCGTCGGCGTACCGCTCAAGCGCAGCAATGTCGACACCGACCAGATCATTCCGGCCGTCTACCTCAAACGAGTCACCCGCAGCGGCTTCGAGGACGGCCTGTTCGCGGCTTGGCGCAGCGACCCCGACTTTGTGCTCAACAAACCCGAGTACGCCGGCGGCACCGTGCTGGTCGCCGGTCCTGACTTCGGCACCGGATCCAGTCGCGAACATGCCGTCTGGGCATTGCAGAACTACGGGTTCAAGGTGGTCATCTCGGCGCGCTTCGCCGACATCTTCCGCGGCAACTCCGGCAAGGCCGGTCTGGTCGCCGCCCAGGTCGACGAGAAGGTGGTCCAGCGGCTGTGGGACTACCTCGCCGACCATCCCGGTGGCCAGATCAGTGTCGACCTGGAGTCCCAGACCATCAGCACCCCCGGCGGTGAGGTGGAGGACTCCTTCGACATCGATCCCTACACCAAGTGGCGGATCCTCAACGGGTTCGACGACATCTCCATCACCCTGGGGCACTCCGACGAGATCGGCGAGTTCGAGTCAGGTCGCCCGGCATACAAACCGGTCACGCTGGACCGCTGATCGGTTCTGGGTGGCACGAACTTCTCAACGGACCGGGAAAATCTCGGCGGTCGAAAGTTTCAATGCTGGTGCTGCGGTCGGCCTGCCCATAGCGTTCTATGGAGATGGTCGCAGAGCGTGACCGGCTGATGGCACGAAAGGCAGATCGTGAACAGGACAGAACTCATCGACGCGCTGGCAGCGCGCTTCGAAGGAAATCGGGCCGCCGCCAAGCACGCCCTCGATTCGGTGGTGGACACCATCACCCGTGAGGTCGCCAAGGGCGAGAAGGTGGCGATCACCGGATTCGGTTCGTTCGAGAAGAAACTGCGACCGGCGAGGCTGGTGCGCAATCCTCGTACCGGCGAGAAGGTCACTTCCAAGAAGACCTTCGTGCCGAAGTTCACCGCAGGCTCCGAACTCAAGGACGTGGTGGCCGGGGTCAAGAACCTGCCGAAGATGAGCATGGATTCGCTCGCCAGCCTCAAGTCGGGTCGAGCCAGCAAACCGGTCGCGGCGAAGGTGACCAAGATCGCCGAGACGCCGGCCGCCAGCGCCCCCGCCCCCAGCAT
>JBPPMQ010000019.1:0-41550 GCA_051306135.1 Nocardioides sp.
GCGATCCCGAGACTGATGAATACGCCCTCTTCAAACCAGTAGTGGCCAAGGCCGGCCGCCGTCAGGGCGAGGACTGGGCTGAGAAAGTGGTCGAGCAGGTCGCGGGGCTGGTCGGCGTACCGTCCGCCCGCATCCGAATGGCGGCACGTGACGGCGCGCCGGGCCTGTTGTCCTACGACCTCGCGCCCACAGGCCACGAGCTTCAGACGGGCGCAGTCCTCATCGGTGAGATAGATGGTCGACTTGTCCCGCGGGCACGCGAGCGGCTCGGTCACAACCTGACGAACGTCAAGGCGGTGCTCGCGCCGCTTCAGGCGGTCGCGGGATGCCCTCGGGCTTCAACGCCTTCGACCAATTCTGCGGCTACCTGGTGCTCGATGCGCTGGTAGCCAACCGCGATCGTCACGAGGAGAACTGGGGTGTGCTGCGCGATCCGGCCGGTCGCGTGACACTGGCACCGTCGTATGACCACGGCAACTCCCTGGGGTTCAACCTGCAAGACGATCGTCGCCTTCTGGAACTCAATCGAGACCCTCAGTTGGAGAGGTGGGCGAGCCGGGGCATGGCGGATCGCTTCGAGGCCAGCCGGAATGTGACGCTCGTGGCGTTCGCACACCGCGCGCTGACGCTGGCTACACTTGGCGTCGACGCGTTCTGGCTCGACCAGCTGGCTGCGGTCACGGGCCCCGAGTTGGAGACGGTCATCACCGGCACACCAGAAATGTCGGACGCTTGCCGTACGTTCTGTCTCCGATTACTCGCGACGAACCAGAGGAGGCTGCTCGATGGTATCTAGCCCGGCTCTCCTTTCCCGGAACAGCCCGACCGCCGGAGCAGGCGAAGAGTTGCTCGTGACCTGGCAGGACCCCGAAACCCGGCGCTACCAAGCTGTCGGGCTGCTTTCGCGCGCCTCGGACGAGACCTACCGGTTCAGCTACTTGGATGAGGCAAGCAAAATCCCCCGCTTTCGGCCGTTCCTCGGATTCTCCGATCTTGAGCGCGACTACACCTCGCCCCACCTGTTTCCGCTGTTTGCCGAGAGAGTCCTGGACGACGCGCGACCTGACCGCGTAACCCTCTACGAGGCGCTGGATCTCGTGAGCACGGCCGGTCCGATGGAGTTCCTCGCCCGATCCGGTGGGCGACGCGCCGGCGACTGCATCCAACTACTACCGATGCCCGCTGTCAACGAGGGCCAGACATCGTGTGTGTTCCTGGTCCACGGTGTGCGCTACATACCTGGCGCCACTGACGCAGTCGACGAGCTAGAACCCGGCCAGGAGCTAGTCCTCGAGCCCGAGGCTGACAACCCTGTCGATCCAGATGCCGTGCTCGTGACTAATGATGGGACCCGGCTTGGCTGGGTGCCGAATCCCCTGCTCGGCTATGTGCGAGCCGCCATGAGCAGCGGCGATGCGCGACTGACTGTGGTGCGAGCAAACCCCCGTGAGCTCGGTCACCACATGCGGCTGCTCGTCCGGGTCGAGGGCAGCCTTCCGGACGGATTCGTCGCCCCGTGGCAGGCCGACCTGGCCCACCACGTCTGACCGGACCCAGTCCGCAGTCCGTCCGAAAGAGGTCGAGGAACAGCCATGATCAGCCACCTCGGGATGGAGCCTCAGATCCGGAACTCACGCTCAACCGGCCCGACCGTCACCGACCACTGACGTCGGCTCGGTCCACCAACTACCGCTGGAACGCGGTGCCGCCACTGCGCCGTCGCGAGCCGGTTCGGTGGTGTTCACTCACTGGTCGCGTCCACGGCACGCGAGGCTGCCAGGGTCGTCGTCATGCGAATCTCTCGGACCGTCCGCACCCTGACCGTTGCCGTGGCTCTGGCCGCGCTCTCCCCGGTTGTCGCCCCAGCGGTGGCCGACGGCAACCCGCACCGATCCCAGGTCCAGCCGCTCGAGCGCGCCCACGCCCACAACGACTATGAGCACGAGCGTCCGTTGCTCGACGCCCTCGACCACGGTTTCACCTCAGCAGAGGCCGATGTCTGGCTGGTCGCGGGCGAGCTCTACATCGGCCACGACGCCCCCGATCCGACCCGGACGCTGGCGAACACCTACCTAGAGCCACTGGCCCGGCGGTTTCGGGAGAACGGCGGTTCGATCTATCCGCACTGGAAGACCGCCTTCCGGCTGATGATCGACGTCAAGACCGACGGCCCCGCAGCCTGGCCCGTCATCGAGCGCGAGCTGGCCCGCTTCCCGCAGCTGATGACGACCTACCGCCGCGGTCGGGTCCTGCCGGGCGCCGTCACCGCCGTGGTGTCGGGCAACCGCGACCTGCCGGCGATGCAGGCCGCGACGGTGAGGCGCACCTTCTACGACGGCCGGCTCGGCGACCTGACCAGCGGCCTGCCGTCCACCGTGATGGCTATGGTCAGCGACAACTGGACCCGCCACTTCACCTGGCTCGGCGTCGGAGAGATGCCTGAGGCCGAGCGCGCCAAGCTGCGCACCATCGTCGCGACGGCGCACACCAACGGGTACGACGTCCGCTTCTGGGCCACCCCCGATGCTCCCGGCGAGGCCCGGACAGCGATCTGGCGCGAGTTGCTGGCAGCGGACGTGGATGCGATCAACACCGACGACCTCGCGGGACTCCAGGAGTTCCTGCTCGCCGAAGACCCGGCCGAAGCGTCGGCCGCCTAGGCAGGACAAACGCGCTCGTCGGCACCCGGATCAGGCTGATGGGATCGCCTACCAGCGTTTGGTCGAGGTCGGCAGCGGGTGCGCCTTGTCGCGGATGATGTAGGCCACCCCGTCCGAGGCCTCCAGCCACACCTTCTCCAACTGTGCCCGTTTGTAGGTGCGGCGTACCCCTGCGTTGGTGGCGGCGGCAGGGTCGTTGACCACCACGTCGCCCGACTTGGTGAACCCGACCACCACCAGCAGGTGCCCGGCGGTGTCGTCGATCGGTGAGTTGTCGAGCTCGCCCTTGTCGTAGGCGACCGAGATGACCACCGGGATTCCGGCCAGGATGAACGTCTCCACGTCACGCAGGTCGGCCAACCGGGTCACGAACCCGTGATCGGTGTGGGCGCCGGCATAGGCGGTGTTGAACGGCCAGTTCCCGGCCCCGTCGTAGGTCCAGTCGAAGGTCGACCGGGCGGCGTGCGCGATGAACCGATCCGGCAGATCCTGGTCGACCCAGGCGTAGGCCTTCTTCTTGGGCAACGCACCGTAGTAGGACAGCACCATCGAGGTCGAGGTCGGTGAGCACCACGCATTGCCACCACCTCCGTACTGCGGATACTCCCCCCGGTGGATCATCTGGCTGTATGCCGGCACGTCCAGAACCACCCCGCGGGCCTGGTCCCGTGGCGAACTGACCGCCGCAGTCGCGCCCCCGGTCCGCGAAGCGACTGCGCCCAGGGACCTGAGGGTCGGCACGGCGTCGCTACCCACCGGACGCATCAAGATCACCCGCATCTGCCATTCCACCGCGCCGGACGGCACCATCCAGGTGTCCACGTTCATCGAGGCACCGCCACCGGCCTGGGCGCCGAACGAGGTCCGTCGCACCGAGGCGTCGGTGGCCGCCCAGTCGGCGACCGAGTCCCACCCGGTGTCGCCGGCGGCGGTGCGTCCGCGCACCTGGATCCGGACGAACGAGCCACCTGGGGTGGAGGCGTTCCACGACGGGATCAACTCGGTCAGCCCAAACCCAGGCTCGACCTTGGGCGAGGTCCACTGAGCCCACTCGAACTTCCTACCCGAGACCGAGCGGATGCCCTTGACCTTGTTGAAGGCCAGCACGCCGTCTTTCAGCGCGGCACCACCGGCCTTGCCTTGGGACAACCGAGAGCCTCGCCAGTCGTCGAATCGGATCATCGGTTCGGCGCCGGCCCGACCGGGCGCAGACTCTGCGGCGGCATCGTTCATTGTTGTCAAACCTCCCCCGACGACCACCAGCGCGAGCCCCACCAGTCTCATCCGTATCGACAGCACCATCCAAGGGTGCCTGATCATCGCCCATTCTGCACCCCGTTGCGCCCAACCGAGCGCCCCGATTCCCTAGCCAGGTGAGTAGTTCGACCGATTCACACCACATGCATGCGAGACTAGAGCCATGCGAGTCTCAGCAAAGTCCGACTACGCGCTGCGCGCGCTGATCGAGATGGCTGGGCGCCAAGACGCCAAGGCAATCAGCGCCGAGGAACTGGGCAAACTCCAAGACATCCCCCACGGATTCCTTCAGGCGATCCTGGCCGATCTGCGCAAGGCGGGCATCGTCATCTCCCAGCGTGGCCAGTCCGGTGGCTGGCGACTGGCACGGGCCGCCTCGGAGGTTTACGTCGCCGACGTCATCCGAGCGGTCGACGGTCCGCTGGTCTCGGTCTACGGCCTGCGACCGGAGGCAGTGACCTACAACGACGCCGCCGCCGGTCTGCAACTGGTCTGGATCGCGGCACGCGACTCCCTGCGCGAGGTGTTCGAGCAGACCTCGATCGCCCACTTGGCCGACAAGTCGTTGCCCGACCTCGTCATCACCCGCACCACCGACGAAGCGGCCTGGCAGCCGCACTGAGGCCGGCTTCGCGCGACCGCCGACCCCGACGCCGAGACTGCCCGCTTCGACCGTCGGTCTGGTCAGGCCCTCATCGCCGGGACGCCGGCCATCGACCCCGCCGCCGCAGAGACGAAGACGACGTCACCCTCCGCCACGCCGACCGCTCGCGCATGGGTCCGGGTCATCTCCACGGTCACCACCTCACCGCCGTCGGTCAGGACTGTGAGCCGGACCTCGAAGCCGATTCGCTGCACCCGCGAAATGCGACCCTCGAGGGCTCCGGCGTACTGCGGCGTCCGGGTGACCTCGACGTCGTGCGGCCGGATCAACCGACCCCCCAGGGTGGTCACGTCGCCGAGGAAGCTCATCACGAAGTCGTTGGCCGGGGAGTCGTACAACTCGTCGGGTGAGCCGACTTGCTCCACCCGCCCTGCGTTGATGACCACGATCTCGTCGGCAACCTCGAGCGCCTCCTCCTGATCGTGGGTGACGAACACGGTGGTCACGTGCACCTCGTCGTGCAGCCGACGCAGCCAGTCACGCAGTTCCTTGCGGACCTTCGCATCCAAGGCACCGAACGGCTCGTCCAGCAACAGCACGGTCGGCTCAACTGCCAGCGCCCGAGCCAGCGCGAGCCGCTGGCGTTGACCGCCGGAGAGCTGCGACGGCAGTCGGTGCCCGAACTGGGACAGGTGCACCAGGTCCAGCAGTTCGGCCACGCGATCTTTGATCTCGGCCTTGGGGCGTTTGCGGATCTCTAGGCCGAAGGCGACGTTCTTGGCGACCGTCATGTGTTTGAAGACCGCGTAGTGCTGGAAGACGAAGCCGACGTTGCGCTTCTGCGGCGGCAACGTGGTGGCGTCGACTCCCTCGATGGACACCGTGCCGGCGTCGGCGGTCTCCAGACCGGCAATGATCCGCAACAGGGTCGACTTGCCACCACCGGACGGGCCCAGCAGCGCAGTCAACTGGCCGGTGGGCAAAGCCACGTTGATGTCGTCGAGGGCGACGAAGCTTCCGTAGTTCTTGGACACACCCTTGATTTCTATGCTCATCTCAACTCTCCTGCTGGGGTTCCTAGTTGGGCTCTGCTGTTTCGCCGTGCTCGCTGATCGAACGCATCACGGCCACCACCACGATGCACAGCACGGCCGCGAAGGCGAGCATGAAGCTCAGCGCGTAGGCCGTGTCCTGCTGGAAGTTCTGATAGGTCTGCTGCACGAGCAGAGTCGCTGTCTGGGTCTCGCCGGACACGTTGCCGGCCACCACCTTGACCGCGCCGAACTCGCCCAGCGACCGCGCCAGAGACAGCACCACGCCGTAGGCCACGGCCCATTTGATGCTGGGCAGGGTGACCCGCCAGAACGTCTGCCATCCGCTGGCGCCCAGCGAACTGGCTGCCTGCTCCTGCTCGGTGCCGAGTTCGATGAGCACCGGGGTCACCTCCCGGATCACCAGCGGCAGGGCCACGAAGCAGGTCGCCATCACCATTCCCGGCGTGGAGAAGATGATCTGCACCCCGTTGTCCTCCAGCCACGGCCCGAACCATCCGTATCTGCCGTTGTAGACCAACACCAGCGCCAGACCCACCACGATCGGCGAGACAGCCAACGGCAGGTCGATGAGCACCGACAGGGCTCGCTTGAAGGGAAACTCGGCGCGCACCAGCAGCAGCGACATGCCGACGCCGAAGACCAGGTTGATGATCACGGCCGCACCGGCGACGATCGCGGTCAGTTGCAGCGCATGGACGACATCCGGGTCGTCCAGCGCGGTCTGGATCGCCGTGAATCCGTCGGCGAAGGTGTATTTCACGACAAACCACGTGGGCCAGATGACCAACATGAACAGGTAGCCGATCGCCACGACTCGCAGGATCCATTTAGTCACGACGTGCCACCCTCCGCTGGACGATGTCGAGCGCCACGATGACCACCAGGGCGACCACCAGCATGATGGTGGCGATCGCTGCGGCCGATTCGGGGTTGCCGCCCTCCAGGTAGGACAGCACTCGCATGGAAGCCACCTCGGTGCGTCCAGGCAGGTTGCCCGACAGCAATACCAGGGAGCCGTACTCGCTGACTCCGCGGGCGAAGGACAGCGAGGCGCCGGCGAAGATGGCCGGCACCAGCGCCGGCAACACCACCCGTCGGAACGTCACAGCCTTGGAAGCCCCCAGACTGGCCGCAGCGTCCTCGGCGTCACGGTCCATCTCTTGGAGCACCGGTTGGACGGCGCGCACCACGAAGGGGAGCGTCACGAAGGCGATGGCCAAGAAGACGGCCTTGCGCGTGTTCGCCCAGTCGAGCCCGATCGGCGACATCGGACCGTAGACGAACAACAACACCAGGCCGGCCACGATGGTGGGCAACGCGAAGGGGATGTCGATGACGACGTCGAGCAGCGACTTGCCCCAGAAGTGGTCGCGCACCAACACCCAGGCGATCAAAGTGCCCATCACGACGTTGACCGCCGTCGCGGCCAGAGCCGTCAGAGTGGTCAACCGCAGCGCGGCCAGATCCTGGGAGTTGGACAGTACGTCGACGTAGGTCTGCCAGCCGCCGCCACTCGCCTCCACCACGACGGCCGAGAGCGGGATCAGCACCAGCAGGCTGAACCACGTCAGCGCCATCCCGAGCCCCAACCCGGAGGCGGGGGAGATCCCCCACCTCCGAGGCCGGAACTGCGGCGCGGTGGACGAGACCGCAGCCATCACAGACCCGAGTCGGCCCGGAGCTTGGTGAGCGTGCCGTCTGTCTCGTCGAAGAACTCGGTGTCGGCCTGGGCCCAGCCACCGAAGTCGTCATCGATGGTCAACAGCGTCCCGGGCGCCGGGAAGGGGTCGGCCGGGTCGTTGGCGCCGTCCACGGTGACGGGCTCGATGTCGGTGATCGGACGGTAGCCGGTGCCGGCATACAGAGCCTGGCCCTCAGCCGACTTCTGGAAGTCCATGAACTCGCTCGCCTTCTCGGTGGCACCCTCGACCAAGGCGCAAGGGTTCTCGATCAGCAGCGTGGTGTCAGGAACCACGTAGTCGAAGTCTGTGGCGCTCTGGCGGGCCAGGATGGCCTCGTTCTCGTAAGACAGCAGCACGTCGCCGGTGCCCGAGGTGAACGCGGTCGTAGCGTCGCGACCCGAGTCGGGCATCGAGACGATGTTGGCGAAGAAGTCCGACATGTAGGCGTCGGGGTCCTGTCCGTCAGCCTGGGCCGACCCGTAGGCAGCCAGCAGGTTCCATTTGGCCGAACCGGAGCTGGCCGGGTTGGGGGTGACGATCTGGATGCCGGGCTCAGTCAGGTCCGACCAGTCGGTGATGTCCTTGGGGTTGCCGGTGCGCACAACCAGCACGACCACCGAGGTGGTGCAGATGCCGGCGGTGTCGTTGTCCTTCCAGTCCTCGGCCACCAGGCCTTCGTCGACCAGTTTGAGGACATCAGGTTCGAGCGAAAGGTGGACCTCGTCAGCCTGCTGGCCGGCAATGACGGCCCGGGCCTGGTCTCCCGAGGCTGCGTAGGACTCGCTGAAGTCGACGCCGTCATTGCCGTCCAGGCCCTTGAAGGCGTCGATCACGCCGGCGTTGGCGGCCTGCAGCACGGAGTAGCCGACGATGGTGATCGCCTCGCCCGAGTCAGCACTGGAGTCGCTCCCGCACGCCGTCAAGGCCAGGGCGGCGGCCGCGAGGGTTGCGGCGGTCAACTTGAGCTTCATGTTTCTTCCTTTACCCGCAGGACCGATACGGGACTCGCACCGGTCGTACAAACAATCCAATGTCGAGCATGATACTCAACTTTAGAGCCTTAGTGTCAAATGCTCGTACTCTGGGCGTGCCGCAACGTGACAACCCCCGACCCATCGGGGTCGGGGGTTGTCACGTGGTGGGGTGGCAGGCAGTGCCGCGAGGCCTCAGCCGCGAGAGATCTTGAGCATCTCCTCGCGCGGAACCACCTTGATGCGGCCACGCCCAGCGGACTCACCGAGGGCGACCTCGTGGGCATCGAGCGCAGTCCATCCGGCCTCGGTGGTGAACTCCACGCCGCGACCCTCCAAGTGCTCGGGGAACGCCTCGTCGGTAGTGAACTCCGGCTCCTCCAGGGAGTCGATGTCGGTGAGCAGGCGGTCGATGGTCTCCTTGGCGTCGGACTTGGTGTGCCCGATCAGGCCGACCGGCCCGCGCTTGATCCAGCCGGTCACGTAGACGCCCGGAACCTGCTCGCCCTCGACACCGGAAAGCACCCGGCCACCGTCGTTCGGGATCACCCCGGCACCCTCATCGAACGGAACGCCCGGCAAGGGCGAGGACAGGTAGCCGATGGCGCGGTAGACGGCCTGCACCGGGGTGTCGACGAACTCACCGGTGCCGTGCACTGCGCCGGAGCCGTCGTACGCGGTGCGCTCGGTGCGGATGGCGGCCACCTTGCCGTCCTCGCCGAGAATCTCGACGGGGTTGTGCATCATGTGGATGACGATCCGGTGCGGCGCGCCGGTAGGCTCGGCTTCGAGGTACTTCAGCAGCGTGTCGACCACCAGTCGAGTCGCCTTGTGACCCGCGATGGCCTGCTGACCCGCGTCGTCGATCTGGAAACCCTCCGGCTCGACCAGCACGTCGACCGACGGCGAGTGCGACAGTTCGCGCAACTCCATCGGGGAGAACTTGATGTGCGCCGGTCCGCGGCGGGCAAAGACGTGCACGGTCGTGGCCGGGTTCTGCTTCAGGCCCTGGTAGACGTTGTCGGCGATCTCGGTGACCAACTGCTCGTCGGCCGGCTTGGCCAGCATCCGGGCGACGTCGAGGCCGACATTGCCGGCACCGAGCACCGCCACCTCCTCGGCCTCCAGCGGCCACTCACGCGACACGTCGGGGTGGCCGGCGTACCAGGAGACGAAGTCGGCGGCGCCGTAGCAGCCGTCCAGGTCGATGCCGGGGATGTTCAGTTGGCGGTCGGCCATCGCGCCGGTCGAGAAGATGACGGCGTCGTAATAACGGTTCAGGTCCTCGAGTTTGAGGTCGGTGCCGAAATCGACGTTGCCGAAGAAGCGGATCCGATCGTTGTCGAGCACCCGGCGCAGAGCCTTGATGATCTCCTTGATGCGCGGGTGGTCAGGGGCCACCCCGTAGCGGACCAGACCGTAGGGCGCAGGCAGACGCTCGATGACATCGATCTTGGCCTCGGCGTGCTCACGAGCCAAAATGTCGGCGGCGTAGATACCGGCCGGGCCACCGCCCACGACGGCCACACGGATGGGACGCACTGCACTTACCTCCAGGATCGGGACACTCCAAGGGTAGTAAGGCGACCACGGCCCACCTATTCGAGCCGTCTCACTTGCCGGACAGGCTGTCCACAACCACCGGGCGCGAGCCGGCTCAGGCTGCGGAGGACTCCACGGCCGCCCGCTGGATCCGACCCGCCCGCAGGGCGTCGACGGTGAAGATGGCCAGGGCGAGCCAGACCAGCCCGAACCCGACCCAGCGTCCGATCGGCATCTGCTCGTCGAAGTACAAGATGCCGAAGGCGAACTGGAAGATCGGAGCCAGATATTGCAGGAGTCCCAACGCCACCAGCGGCACCCGGGTCGCGGCCGCACCGAAGAGGATGAGCGGCACCGCAGTGAAGATCCCCGACAGGGCCAACAGCGTGGTGTTACCGGCACCCTCGTGGCCGAAGGTCATGGTGCCCGCGAAGGCGATCCAGACCAGGTAGACGATCGCGATCGGTGAAAGCACCGCGGTCTCCACAGCCAGCGTCTCCACGGCGCCGGCGTTCGCGGTCTTCTTCAGCAGGCCGTAGGTGCCGAACGAACAGGCCAGAATCAACGCCAGATACGGCGGGTGGCCGTAGTCGGCGGTCAACACCACGCACGCGAACGCGCCGATGCCCAGGGCAACCCACTGGGCCCGCCGCATCCGCTCACCCAGGATCAGCACGCCCATCAGCACAGTCACCAGAGGGTTGATGAAGTAGCCCAGACTGGTCTCCACGACCCGATCGTTGGAGACCCCGTAGATGTAGGTGCCCCAGTTCACCGAGATGGTGACCGCGGCCGCAGACAACAGCGTGAAGGTGCGCCGGTCTCGGACCAGCGCCACGAATCCGGCCGTGCGGCGCCACACCACCAGCACGATCGCCATGGTGAGCATGGAGAAGAACACCCGCAGCGCGAGGATCTCCACCGGCCCGGTGGGATCCAGCAGTGAGAAGTAGACCGGGAAGACGCCCCACAGCGTGTATGCCGAGGCACCCAGGATCAACCCGAGGCGAGCCTCGGCCGGCCCGCCACCCTCGACCGCTCGGGAGGGTTTCAGATCAGCCACCCACGCAGAGTATCGGCGCAGGCGGCCTGGCGGCGATTCGATCCCGGCCACCGTCGCCCCCCATGGTGCTGAAGCGACCACACCCCGCGCCTCGACGGGCCGCGGGGGTCCTTTCGACGGGCCACGGGGGTCCTTTCGGGGTCAGGCGGTGCGGGTGGCGACCACGTCGGCGAACGCTTCGAGCGCCTCGCGGACCGGGCCGGCGGGCAGAGCCGAAAGCAGCGCCTTGGCCTCCGCTGCCCGATCGATGACGTAGGCCCGGGCGCGGTCCATCGCGGGGTGGGCCCGCATCAGCGCTACACACTCGGCCAGCGCAGCGTCGTCGACCAGGTCGGTGTCGAGCAGTTCCAACAGTCGCGCGTCAGCCGGGTCGGTGGACTCCCGGACGAAGAGCACCGGCAGGGTCGGCACTCCCTCCCGCAGGTCGGTGCCCGGGGTCTTGCCCGACTCCTCGGTCCCAGAGGCGATGTCGAGGATGTCGTCGGAGATTTGGAAGGCGGTTCCGACGATGGCGCCGTAGGAAGCCAGTGCCCGGACCACGTCGTCGGGGGCTCCTCCGAAGATGCCGCCGTAGCGGGCGGAGGTAGCGATCAGGATGCCGGTTTTGCCGTCGATGACGTCGAGATGATGGGCCACCGGATCACCAGTAGGCTCCACAGTCTCCAGGATCTGACCCTCGACGAGTCGGGCGAACGTTTCAGCCTGGATGCGGACAGCCTCGGGCCCGAGTTTGGCGGTCAGCTCCGAGGACCGGGCGAACAAGAAGTCACCGGTCAGGATCGCCACGTGGTTGTCCCAACGGGCGTTGGCCGAGTCCGCACCGCGGCGCACCATCGCCTCGTCCATGACGTCGTCATGGTAGAGCGAGGCCAAGTGGGTCAACTCGACCACACAGGCTGCGGTGATCACCTCGTCGCAGTCCGCGTCGGGGCCGGTCTCGGCAGCCAGCAGCACCAACAGCGGCCGGAACCGTTTGCCGCCGGCGTCGAGCAGGTGCGAAGCAGCCTCGGTGACGAAGTCAGCACGGCCGATCGCCATGCGTGCCAACTCCTTCTCAACCCGAGCCAGCCGCTCGCGCAGGCGTTGCTCGAGGGCAGGATCGGTGACCGGCAGCGCAAGACTCACGTGGCCACCCTATCCAGTGCGCACCGATCAGATGACGAAGCCACCGATGGATCCGAGCAGGTCGAGCAACGGGCCTGGCCAGATGCCCAGCACCAGCACACCGGCGACACTGGCCCCGATGGCGATCAGCGAGAAGGCAGAGGGCCGGACCACCGCCGCGGTGTGCTCGGTCGGTTCGGTGAAGAAGGTCATCCAGATGAACCGGACATAGAAGTAGATCGCCAGCACCGAGGATGCGATCGCGACCCCGACGACCAGCCAGGCACCCGACGAGGCGGCCACCGCGAAGACAGCCCACTTGCCCACGAATCCGGCTGTCAGCGGAATGCCGGCCATGGAGAGCAGCAGCACCGCGAAACATCCCGCGACCCAGGGCGAGGTACGACCCAGTCCGGTCCAGGCCCGGAAACTGGTGGCCTCCCCGGTGGCATCGCGCACCAACGAGACCAATCCGAATCCGCCGATCATGGCGAACACGTAGGTCGAGAGGTAGAACAGCACCGCCTGGGTCGAGGTGATCTCGTCGGCGCCGAGGTCGGAGACCGCCTGCACGCCGATGACGCCGGTGAGGATGAAGCCGGTGTGCGCGACCGAGGAGTAAGCCAACATCCGTTTGACGTCGGACTGGACGATGGCCAGCAGTGAGCCGACCAGCATGGTGGCGATGGCGATCACCCAGAACAGCGGTTCCCAGTCCCAGCGGGCCGAACCGAACGCGACATAGAACATTCGTGTCAGGGCACCGAAGGCAGCGATCTTGGTGGCCGCTGCCATGAACCCGGTGACCGCGGTCGGTGCGCCCTGGTAGACGTCGGGGATCCAGGACTGGAACGGCACCGCACCGACCTTGAAGAACAGCCCGACCGAGATCAGGCCCATCCCGATCAGTAGCAACTCCCGGTTGTCCACGCCGGAGCGGACTGCGGCATCGATGGCGGAGAAGTCGAAGCTGCCGGCGTACCCGTAGACCAGGGACAGCCCGTAGAGGAAGAAGCCCGAGGAGAAGGCGCCGAGCAGGAAGTACTTCAACGCGGCTTCCTGGCTGATCAGGCGACGTCGTCGCGCCAGTCCGGAGAGCAGGTAGAGCGGCAGCGAGAGCACCTCGAGTGCGACGAAGCTGATGAGCAGGTCGTTGGCGCTGGCGAACAGCATCATGCCGCCGACGCTGAACAGCATCAGCGGATAGACCTCGGTGTGGTCCAGACTCTGGGTATCTCGTTCGGCCGCGGTGCCCGGCAGGGCCGCGGCCTGACCGGCGAACCCGGACACCCCACCTTCCAGGCGACGTTCGGCGAACAGGCAGACCCCGCCGAGAGCAGACACCAGGATCAGCGCCCAGATGACGACGGCCGGCCCGTCGAGGGCGATGGCGCCCTCCCCGACCAGACCACCACGGGCTCCGTCGAGTTCGGTCAGGTCCAGGCCGACCACGATGGTGCCGACCAGGGCGCTGCCGAGGCCGACGAAGGTCAACACCACCTGGGTGAGGTAGCGGGCCGCGCGGGGTGCGAAGGCTTCCACCAACAGACCGATGCAGGCGACCGCGAAGATGACCAGCAACGGCCACAACTGGTCGTATTCGAGGTGCGGCTTGTCGAAGGTCATCAGTGATCACCCTCCACTGGGTCGACCGCGGGCACGGGATCGCTCACCCCGGCATGGCTCATCACCTGCTCGACGTAGGGGTTGGCGACCTCGAGCAGAAGTTGCGGACCGAAGCCGAACACCACCAACGCCACCGTCAGCGTGGCCATCACGCCGGCTTCGCGACGGTTCAGGTCCCGCATCGGGGCCACCTCGCGGTCACCCTCGATCACAGCGGCCGGCTCGGCCGCCGGTCCGGTGAAGATCCGCTGGTAGGCCCAGAGCACGTAGATCGCCGAGAGCACCACGCCGGTGGTGGCGATCGCGGCCACCCACCAACTGTAGGAGTAGGCAGCGATCAGCACCATGATCTCGGAAACGAACTGGGACAGGCCGGGCAGACCACAGGCCGCCAGCCCGGAGACCAGGAAGAGCCCCGCCAGAAGCGGCACCTTCAGTTCCAGTCCCCCCATCTCGCGGATCGAGGCGGTGCCGGTGCGTTTGATGAGGAATCCGGCCGCCAGGAACATTCCGGCGGTGGCAACCCCGTGGTTGACCATATAGAGCACCGACCCGGCCGCGCCGGGCGTGGACCAGACGAAGATCCCCAGGGTGATCACCCCGAAGTGGGACAGCGATGTCAGACCGATCAGCCGCAGCAGGTCGTCGGACCCGATCGCCAGGAAGGCGCCGTACACGATGGAGATCAGCGCGAGGGCGATCACCACCGGAGTCGCCCAATCCGAGGCCTCGGGGAACAGTCCGAGACAGAACCGCAGCATCCCGAAGGTGCCGATCTTGTCCAGCACACAGACCAGCAGCACCGAAGTGGCCGGGGTGGCGTGCTGAGTCGTGTCGGCCAGCCAGGTGTGCAACGGGAACAGTGGCGCCTTGACCACGAAGGCGACCATGAAGCCGGCGAAGATCCAGCGGCCGGCCGTGGTGGACAGGTCCAGGGCCGCGAGGTCGTCCAGCGCGAAGCTGGGGCCACCGTCCGAGGCGGCTGAGTAGCCGTACAGCGCCACCACCGAGCCGAGCAGCACCAGGCCTCCGGCGAGCTGGAACATCAAGAACTTCAGGGCCGCCCGTCCGGCCGCGGCGCCGTTGCCGAACCGTCCGATCAGGAAGTACGCCGGGATCAGGGTTGCCTCGAAGAAGACGTAGAAGACGAACAGATCGGTGGCACAGAACGCCACCAGCGCTGCCGACTGCAGCAGCAACGCCCAGGCGAAGAAGTGGGCGTCGGCGTCCCAAGCGGCGATCAGCACGATGGGCACGATCGCCACGGTCAGCAGCACCATCAGCAGTCCGAGACCGTCGACGCCGAGCGACCAGGACACCCCGAGCTCTTCGATCCACGTGTGGGACTCGGTCAACTGCATTCCGGTGGCGCCATAGTCATAACGCAACGCGGCCACGATGCCGACCGCGAGGGTGGCCAGAGCGAACCCGGTAGCGATCAGCCGGTCTCGAAGCCAGAAGGTGAGCAGGCCACCGACGAGTGGGATGGCGCACAGCAGGGTCAGCATCATGAGAAGTTCACCGCCAGCAGCACCAGGACGATCACGATGGCGCCCCCGAGCACACTGAGGGCATAGGAACGCACATACCCGTTCTGGGCCCTCCTCAGGCCGGTGCCGACTGTGTCGGCCACGACGCCGGCTCCGGTGAAGGCGCCGTCGACCACGGCGTGATCGACCACCACCGAACCGGCCGCGATGGCCTTGCCGGGCGCGGTGAAGACAGCGTCGTTGACGGCGTCGCCGTACAAGTCCGCACGAGCGGCGCGGGTGAAGATCCAGACGTCATCGGGCGCAGTGACCGGGACCGGCTTGCGGCCGAACATCAGCCAGGCCAGGCCGACCCCGCAGGCGACGGTGACGACGGTCATCAAGGTGACCACGATCGCCGGGATACCCCCGGACTCGGCCTGGTGCTCCCCGACGACCGGTGCCAGCCAGTCGGTGATCCAGTCGCCGAGCAGCAGCAGTCCGCCGAAGACCGACAGGGCCGCCAACACCACCAGCGGGCCGGTCATCACCGATGGTGATTCGTGCGGGTGCAGTTCGCCTCCGTCGGCCGTCGGCTGCCAGCGCTTCTCGCCGAAGAACGTCATCAGCATCAACCGAGTCATGTAGAACCCGGTGATGCCGGCGCCCAACAGTGCCAACAAGCCGACGACGAGATTGTCGTGAAGCGCGGTTTCGATGATCTTGTCCTTGCTCCAGAACCCGGAGAATCCGGGGAAACCGATGATGGCCAGGTAGCCCATGGCGAAGGTGAGGAAGGTGACCGGCATGACGGTCCGAACGGCGCCGTAGTGACGCATGTTCACGTCGTCGTTGAAGCCATGCATCACCGAACCAGCCCCGAGGAACATGTTGGCCTTGAAGAAGCCGTGGGTGAGCAGGTGGAAGATCGCGAACCCGTACCCGGCCGGGCCGAGACCGGCGGCGAGCATCATGTAGCCGATCTGGCTCATCGTGGATCCGGCCAGCGCCTTCTTGATGTCGTCCTTGGCGCACCCGATGATCGCGCCGAACAACAGCGTGACCACCGCGACCACGACCACCGCGGTCTGGGCCGTCTCGGAGACGGTGAAGACGAAGTTGGACCGGACGACCAGGTAGACCCCCGCAGTCACCATGGTGGCCGCGTGAATGAGTGCGGACACCGGGGTGGGGCCCTCCATTGCGTCCAGCAGCCAGCCCTGCAGCGGCACCTGGGCGGACTTGCCGCAGGCGGCGAGCAGCAGCAGCAGCCCGATCAGGGTCTGGGTGTCCCCGGACGCCAGCGGCACCACCAGTTTCAGTGCGCTGAGTCAGGTGGTGCCGAAGTTGGTGAACAGCACCCCGATAGCCAGGATCAGACCCATGTCGCCGACCCGGTTCATCACAAACGCCTTCTTGGCGGCGGCCGCCGCGCTGGGCCGGTGCTGCCAGAACCCGATGAGCAGGTAGGAGGCCAGTCCGACGCCCTCCCATCCCAGGAACAGTCCGAGGTAGTTCTCGCTCAGTACCAGCATCAGCATCGCCGCGACGAACAGGTTGAGATAGGCGAAGAACCGCGGTCGGCGCGCGTCGTGAGACATGTAGCCGATCGAGTAGACGTGGATCAGGGTCCCGACCCCGGTGATCAACAGCAGGAACAATGCGCTGAGCTGGTCGTAGAGCAGGTCGAAGCCGACGTGCAGCGACCCGGACTCGAACCACGTGTAGAGGTGCGTGCCGACCTGTCGATCCGAGTCGTCTCGGCCGAGCAGGGTCACGAACAGGATCAGCGACAACACGAACGAGGTCGCGATGGTGGCCGTGCCGAGCCAGTGGGCCCAACCTTTGGTGCGCCGGTTGCCGAGCACCAGCAGGATCGCGGCGCCGGCTAGCGGCAGGCCGATGATCAATGGCAGCAGGTCGAGGACGCCCGAAGCGTCGACCGGTGTGATACCGGGGACCTCGGGCGAGGAGTTCAAGATCACCACTTCAGCAGGCTCGCTTCGTCGATGGACGCCGACCGGCGGGTCCGGAAGATGGTCATGATGATCGCCAGTCCGACGACCACTTCAGCGGCGGCGACCACCATCACGAAGAAGGCGGCCACCTGGCCGTCGAGGTTGCCGTGCTGTTTGGCGAAGGCGACCAGGGAAAGGTTGGCGGCGTTGAGCATCAGCTCCACGCACATGAACACCACGATGGCGTTGCGGCGCACCAGGACTCCGACAGATCCGATGGTGAACAGGATCGTCGACAGGACGAGATACTCGGTCACCGGTTCTGCTCGCCGTCGCTCAAGGCCCGGATCACCGCGGGCACGGAATCGGGCGCGATCGACCCGTCGGGCAGCAGCGCCGGGGTGTCGACCGAGTTCGCTCGGGCATAGGTGCCCGGCGCGGGAAGGTTGCCCAGGTGGGCTCCGGACTCGGCATAGGCCCGGATCCGTCGGGCGGCCAGGTCGGCCTGGCCGAGCTTGGGTTCCAGCGGCTCACGATGAGCCAGCACCATGGCGCCGATGGCGGCGGTGATCAACAGCGCGGAGGTGACCTCGAAGGCGATGATGTAGCGGCTGAACAGCAACTGGGCCAAGCCCTCGATATTGCCGTCGCTGTTGGCGGCCTCGAGTCCCACCGAGGACGCGAAACTGACTTGGGCGACCCCGACCAGCACGGTGGCGCCGAAGATCAGCCCCCCGGTGATGGCCATGAAGCGTTGGCCTTTGATCACCTCGGTCCAGGTGTCGGACGCGTCGACTCCGACCAGCATCAGCACGAACAGGAACAGCATCAAGATCGCGCCGGTGTAGACCACGATCTGCACCGCGAACAGGAACGGTGCATCCAGGGCGGCGTACTGCACCGCCAGGCAGATCATCACCGTTGCCAGCAGCAGGGCGGCATGGACCGCCTTGCGCACCACCAGAATGCCAAGCGCAGCGATGACCATCACCGGGGCCAGAGCCCAGAAGGCGACCATCAGACCTCCGCCTCTTTGGTCGCGGCCGCCTCGCCATGACCACCGTGATCGGTGGTTGGGCCGGGGGTGGGCACCAAGGAACGGAAATAGTCCAGGTCGGTCTCCCCCATCAGCATCGGGTGCGGCGGCAAAACCATGCCGGGCTCCAGCGGCGCGAGCAACTCCTGCTTGGTCCAGATCAGATCGGCCCGGTTGTCGTCGGCCAACTCATACTCGTTGGTCATCGTCAGCGCGCGAGTCGGGCACGCCTCCACGCACAACCCGCACAGGATGCAGCGCAGGTAGTTGATCTGGTAGACCCGGCCGTAGCGCTCACCGGGGCTGTAGCGCTCCTCCTCGGTGTTGGAGGCACCTTCGACGTAGATGGCGTCCGCAGGGCAGGCCCAGGCGCACAATTCGCAGCCGACGCACTTCTCCAGCCCGTCGGCCCACCGGTTGAGTTGGTGGCGGCCGTGGAAACGGGGCGCCGTGGGCTCCTTGACGAACGGGTACTGCTCGGTGACGGGTTTGCGGAACATCGTCCGGAATGTCACCCAGAATCCGGAGATCGGGTCCCATAGCGTTTCTTTGAGCGAACTCATCGAGAACTCCCTTCGGTCGGCGGTTCGGTCGTGCTGCGCACAGATTCGGTGGTGAACACCAGGTCGGCGGCCGCGCCCCGGACCGCACCGCCGGCGGGCATCGGTGGAGTCGGGAACCCGGGTGAAGCCGACGGCGGCGGGGATGGCGCCGTGTCCGGTTTCTCGGCGGTGACGGGCAGGAAACTGACCAGCAGCAGGATCGCGGCCGCGGTGCCGAGCCCAATGAGCAACGGGGTGCGGTCGAGTCCGCCCTCTAGGTCGATGGCTCGCATGGTGGCGACGGCGATGACCCAGACCAGCGAGATCGGGATGAGGACCTTCCAGCCGAGTGCCATGAACTGGTCGTAGCGCAGCCGCGGCAGGGTGCCCCGCAGCCAGACGAAGATGAAGATGAAGAACAGCATCTTGGACAGGAACCACAGCACCGGCCACCAACCGGAGTTCGCGCCGTCCCAGACGTTGCCGATCCAGAACGGGGCTCGCCACCCGCCCAGGAACAAGGTGGTGGCCAGGGCCGACACGGTGGCCATGTTGATGTATTCGGCGAGGAAGAACATCGCGAACTTCATCGATGAGTACTCGGTGTGGAACCCGCCGACCAGTTCACCTTCGGCCTCGGGCAGGTCGAAGGGAGCCCGGTTGGTCTCCCCGACCATCGCGATCGAGTAGATGATGAAACTCGGCGCCAGAGTGAACGCGAACCAGGTGTCCTGGGCGGCCACGATCTCGGAAGTCGACAGTGACCCGGCATGCAGGAAGACCGCGACCAAGGCCAGCCCCATGGCCACCTCGTAGGAGATCATCTGGGCGCTGGAGCGCAGGCCACCGAGCAGCGGATAGGGCGAACCAGACGCCCAGCCGCCGAGCACGATGCCATAGATCCCGATCGAGGCGATCGCCATCACGAACAGCACCGCGACCGGCATGTCGGTCAACTGCAGGGGGGTGGTCTGGCCGAAGAAGGAGACCTCGGGTCCGAACGGGATCACCGCGAAGGTCAAGAACGCGGGAATGACCACGATGATCGGGGCGAGCACGAAGACCACCTTGTCGGCGGCGGTGGGAATGATGTCTTCCTTGAACATCGACTTGGCGCCGTCGGCCAGCGACTGGAGCAGCCCGAAGGGTCCGTGCACGTTCGGTCCGATGCGGTGCTGCATCCGGGCGACGACGCGGCGTTCGAACCAGATGTTGAACAGCGTCAACAGCACCAGCAGCACGAAGATGGCGACCACCTTGGCGAGGATCACCCACCAGACGTCGTTGCCGAACTGGGACAGGTCGTCGTTCACTGGACTGCCTCCTCGCGCGCACCCGAACTGAGGGTCACCCTCGACCCGGGACTAGCCAGATCGGCCAGCACGCCGTTGCCGTGGGAGTTGGCCGGCAACCAGACGACCCCGTCAGCCAGGTCGGCCGCCTGCGCGGGCAGCGTCCACGAGCCCCGGTCGCCGGTCACGGTGATCACCTCGCCGAACTGCTCGAGTACGCCGGCAGCGACCTTGAGAACTGCGGGGCGAGCGGTGGCGTCGAGGTATTTGTCGCCGCGTTGCAGGGACCCGTTGTCGAGCAACTGCTTCCAGGTGGCCAGCACGAACTGTCCGGTGCCGGCCTTGGCGGCGCTGGCGCGGGTCGTGGTCATCGGCGCTGCCTTGCCGTCCCAGGGGCCGAGATCGATCATCTCAGCGCGGGCGCCGGCGACGTCGCGGAAGCCGAGCGGCGTGCCCATCTCCTCCGCGATTCCGGCCAGCACACGCAGGTCGGGCAACGAGCCGGGGCGGGTGAAGACGGCGTCGAACGGTCGGACTCGGCCTTCGAGGTTGACGAACGAACCGGCCTTCTCGGCGGTGGGCGCGACCGGGAAGACAACGTCGGCGGCAGCGGTGATCTCCGTGTCGCGGACCTCGCAGGCCACCACGAAGGTGGCGGCGGACAACGCGGCACGAAACGCGGCCGGGTCGGCGGAGTCGTTGATCTCGACACCGGCCACCAAGAGCCCCCCGAGATCTCCGGACCCGAGGGCCGCGACGATCTCGTCGGCGGTTCGGCCGGGCGTCTCAGGCAGGCGGGCCACGCCCCAGGCTGCCGCCACGTCGACCCGGGCGCTCGGGTCGGCGGCCGGACGGCCGCCGGGCAGCAGGGTCGGCAGTGCTCCGGCCTCGACGGCACCACGGTCACCGGCTCGGCGGGGGACCCAGCAAGTTCGCACCCCGGCGAGTTTGCTGGCCACGCTCAGAGCGCCCTTGGACAGCGCGAGCCGCTCCCCGAGCAGCACCACGGAACCGTCGGGCAGGTCGAGTTCTTTGAGCGCAGCGGCTTCGGCGCCGGGAACGGTGAGGATGACCGAAGCGTCGAGTTTGGCGCTGCCGGCCGACGTGAACGGAGCCAACGTGACCACCTTGGTGCGACCGGCACGCACCGCGGAGCGGAGCCGCAGGAACAACGTTCCGGCCTCGTCCTCAGGCTCCAGGCCGGCCAAGACGACCACCGGGGCGGAGGTGATCTCGGCGTAGGTCAAGCTGCTCAGCGCCACCCTGGAGGTCAGGAACGCGGTCTCCTCGGCAGACAGCGGCCGCGACCGGAAGTCGATGTCGTTGGTGCCGAGGGCGACCCGCGCGAACTTGGCGTAGCCGTAGGCGTCCTCTGCGGTGAGACGGCCGCCGGGCAGCACTCCGACTCCCCCGGCCGACCTCAGCCCAGCCGCCGCCACGGCGAAGGCTTCGAGCCAACTGGCCGGCCGTAGCACGCTGGCGCCGTCTGCGTCGGTCTCCCGAATGCGCGGGTAGTCGATCCGGTCGGGTCCGTCGGCGTACCGGAAGGCGAAGCGGTCCTTGTCGGTGATCCACTCCTGGTTGACCTCGGGGTCGTTGCCCGAGAGTCGCCGCAGCACGGTGCCGCGACGGTGGTCGATCCGGATGGCGGCACCGCAGGCGTCGTGCTCTGCCACACCGGGCACCGAGATCAGGTCGAAGGGACGGGAGCGGAACCGGTATTCGGCACTGGTCAACGCGCCGACCGGACAGATCTGGATGACGTTGCCGGAGAAGTAGGAGTTGAACGGCTTGCCGTCGGCGATGCCGACCTGCTGCTGGGAGCCTCGATCGATAAGCACGAGGTCGGGGTCGCCGGCGATCTCGGCGGCGAACCGGGTGCAGCGCGCACAACTGACGCAGCGCTCCCGGTCGAGCAGGATGTTGGCGCTGACGTTGATCGGTTTGGGGAAGGTTCGCTTGATCCCGCCGAACTCGGTGGTGGGGGTGGCGGCGAACCGGGACTCAGCCCGACCGTGTGCCATCGCCTGATTCTGCAGCGGACACTCCCCACCCTTGTCGCAGACCGGACAGTCCAGCGGGTGGTTGACCAGCAGGAACTCCATCACGCCCTGCTGTGCCTTGACCGCGGTCGGGTTGGCGGTGTGGACCACCATGCCGGCCGCGACCGGGATGGTGCAGGAGGCTTGCGGCTTGGGGAACCCGCGACCGTTGCCGGCGTCGGGTATGTCGACCAGACACTGTCGACACGCACCGACCGGTGCCAGCAGCGGGTGGTCGCAGAAGCGCGGGATCTCCACCCCGACCTTCTCCGCAGCCCGGATCACCAAGGTGCCTTCAGGCACGGTGACGGACTGGCCGTCGATGGTCAAGGTGACCTCGGCGGCGACCTTCGTAGGTGTGCTGGTCATTGGGCGACCTCCTCCGGGCTCAGCGATCCTGCGGACGGTGCGGCCTCGAACAGGGTGGCGGCGGCTGGATCGAACGGGCAGCCACCATGCTCCAGGTGGGCGAGGTACTCCTCACGGAAGTGTTGGATGGAACTGCTCACCGGGCTGGTGGCACCGTCGCCGAGAGCACAGAACGACCGGCCGAGAATGTTGTCGCACTGGTCGAGCAGCAGGTCCAGGTCGGCCTCCGAACCGCGGCCGGCCTCCAGGTTCGCCAGCGTCTGGGCGAGCCACCAGGTGCCCTCACGGCACGGGGTGCACTTGCCGCAGGACTCGTGCTTGTAGAACTCGGTCCACCGCAACACAGCCCGCAGCACGCACACCGAGTCATCGAAGATCTGCAGCGCCCGGGTGCCCAGCATCGACCCGGCAGCAGCGACCGACTCGAAGTCGAGCGGCACGTCGAGGTGTTCGGCGGTGAACAGTGGCGTCGAGGACCCCCCGGGGGTCCAGAACTTCAACTGGTGGCCGTCACGGATGCCACCGGCCAGGTCGATCAAGGTGCGCAGAGTGATGCCCAGCGGAGCCTCGTACTGGCCGGGGTTCTTCACATGCCCGGACAGCGAGAAGATGCCGTAGCCGTTGGACTTCTCGGTGCCGAGCGCGGCGAACCACTCCGGGGAGTTGTGCAGGATCGAGGGCACCGAGGCGATCGACTCGACGTTGTTGACCACGGTGGGGCAGGCGTACAGGCCGGCCACGGCGGGAAACGGCGGGCGTAGCCGCGGTTGTCCCCGGCGGCCCTCCAGGGAGTCCAGCAGGGCAGTCTCCTCGCCGCAGATGTAGGCGCCGGCGCCTGCGTGCACGACCACGTCGAGGTCGAACCCGGAGCCGTTGATGTCCTTGCCCAGCAGACCGGCGGCATACGCCTCGGCGACAGCGGCCTGGAGTCGGCGGACGACGTGCAGCACCTCACCGCGGACGTAGATGAAGGCCTGGTTCGACCGGATCGCGTAGGAAGCGATGATGACCCCTTCGACCAGGGTGTGCGGACTGGCCATCATCAACGGGATGTCTTTGCAGGTGCCCGGCTCCGACTCGTCGGCGTTGACCACCAGGTAGCGCGGCTTGTCGGTGCCGTCCCCGACATAGGGCGGTAGGAATCCCCACTTCATTCCGGTCGGGAAGCCGGCCCCGCCACGGCCGCGCAGGCCAGCGGTCTTGACGGCCTCGGTGACGTCGTCCGGGGTCATCGCCAGGGCCCGCTCGAGCGCGGTGTAACGGCCGTAACCCTCCAGGGTCCAGGAGCGGTGAGTGTCCCAGTTGGCGGTCAACACCGGGGTCAGCGTGTCGGTCATTCCGCTTGCTCCTTGGCCTCGTCCAGAGACTTCTCGGCGGCCTGGCGTCGGGCCGGCCGGGTGCCGGGCTCGTCGGCGCCGGGGTTGGGGGTCTGGTCGGCGGCACCGGCGGTCCAGCCCTGGTCCCGGGCGATCTTCAGACCGACCAGGCTCGCGTCCCCAGCCGAGGGACCTTCGTCGGCGAGGCCGTCGTTGAAGCCGGCCAGCACTCGCTCGGCCTGACGCCACGTGCACAGTCTCGGTCCACGGGTGGAGTGCCGCTCGACGCCGGCGCGCAGATCGTCGACCAAGGCGGTCGCCGAGGCGGGCGTCTGGTTGTCCATGAACTCCCAGTTGACCATCATCACCGGGGCGTAGTCGCAGGCGGCGTTGCACTCGATGTGTTCGAGGGTGATGGTCCGCTCGTCGCCGGGTCGCCGCTCGGTGGTCTCGTCGTTGCCCACCTCGAGGTGGGCAGAGAGCGTCTCGAAGAGGGCGTCACCACCCATCACTGCACACAGGGTGTTGGTGCACACCCCGACGTGGTAGTCGCCGACCGGGTGCTTGAAATACATGGTGTAGAAGGTTGCAACGCCGCTGACCTCAGCCGGGCTGATGCCGATCACCTCGGCGCAGGCGGCGATGCCGTCCGGGGTGATCCTGCCCTCCACCGACTGCACCAGATGCAGCATCGGCAGCAGCCCCGAGCGTGCTTGGGGATAGCGGGCCGCGATCTCGCGCAGGTCGTCGTAGGTGGACTCCTCGATCATCGGTCGACCCCTCCCATCACCGGGTCGATGGAAGCCACCGCGACGATGACGTCGGCGATCATGCCGCCTTCGCTCATCACCGAGACGGCTTGCAGGTTGTTGAAACTCGGGTCGCGGAAGTGCACCCGGTAGGGCCGGGTGCCGCCGTCGGACACGACATGGGCAGCCAGTTCACCCTTGGGCGACTCGATCGGCACGCAGGCCTGCCCGGCCGGCACCCGGAAGCCCTCGGTAACCAACTTGAAGTGGTGGATCAGTGCCTCCATCGACTCACCCATGATGTGTTTGATGTGCTCGGGGCTGTTGCCCAGGCCGTCGGCGCCGACCGACAGTTGCGCCGGCCAGGCGATCTTCTTGTCCGCGACCATCACCGGCGCGCCGTCCAGCCCGGCCAGCCGTTTGGCTGCCTGCTCGACGATGCGCAGCGCCTCCTCCATCTCTGCCAGCCGCACCCGGAACCGACCGTAGGCGTCGGCGGTGTCCCAGGTGATGACGTCGAAGTCATAGTCTTCGTACCCCGAATAGGGCTCGGTTTTGCGCAGGTCCCACGGATAGCCGGTGGCTCGCAGCATCGGACCGGTGATCCCTAGCGCCAGGCAGCCCTCCAGATCCAGCACGCCGACGTTCTGCAGGCGCGCCTTGAAGATCGGGTTCGCATTGCACAGGTCGCGGTATTCGCCCAGCCGCTTGCGCATCACCGTGAGGAACTCATCGATCTGGCCGAGCGCGCCCTCGGGCAGATCCTGGGCGACCCCGCCGGGGCGGATGAAGGCGTGGTTCATCCGCAAGCCGGTGATCAGTTCGAACAGATCCAGGATCATCTCGCGATCGCGGAACCCGATGGTCATCACCGTCAACGCACCGATCTCCATGCCGCCGGTGGCGATGGCGACCAGGTGCGAGGAGATCCGGTTGAGCTCCATCAGGAGCACCCGCATCACCTGGGCCTTTTCCGGGATGTCGTCGGTGACGCCGAGCAGGCGTTCGACCGAGAGGCTGTAGGCGGTCTCGTTGTGCAGCGGAGTCAGGTAGTCCATCCGGGTGACGAAGGCAGAGCCTTGGGTCCAGGTCCGGAACTCCATGTTCTTCTCGATGCCGGTGTGCAGGTAGCCGATGCCGGCGCGGGCCTCGGTGACCGTCTCCCCCTCGAGTTCGAGGATGAGCCGCAGTACGCCGTGGGTGGAGGGGTGCTGGGGGCCCATATTGACCACGATGCGCTCGGCTTTGGCTTCTTCGACGGCGTCGACGAGCTGGTCCCAGTCCTGACCGGTGACGGTGAACGTCTGCTCCCCGGAGGTGGTGTTGGTCATGAGTAGGACCTCCTCTGATCCGGCGGCGGGGTGACCGCGCCCTTGTACTCCACCGCAATGCCGCCCAGTGGGTAGTCCTTGCGTTGAGGATGGCCGACCCAGTCGTCGGGCATCAGAATCCGGGTCAGCGCCGGGTGGCCGTCGAAGATCAGGCCGAACATGTCGTAGGTCTCGCGTTCGTGCCAGTCCAGCGAGGGATAGATCGACACTCCGCTCGGCACGTGCGGGTCGGCGTCGGGAGCGCTGGCCTCCAGGCGGATGCGGCGGTTGTGGGTCATCGAAACTAGGTGGTAGACCGCGTGGATCTCAGCCCCCAGATCCTCGGGGTAGTGCACTCCGGAGACTCCGGTGCACAGCTCGAAGCGCAGTTTCGGCTCATCGCGCAGCAGTCGGAGCACCGTGAGCAGGTCTTCGCGGCGGACGTGGAAGGTGATTTCACCCCGGTCGATGACCACGCTCGGGTTGGCCTCGACGAGGCCATCCGCGACCTCGTCATACCAACCGCCGTAGGGCCGAGTCGCCTCGGTGATCCGGTCCGGGCTGCGAACCAAGCCGCCGTACCCGCTGGTGTCACCCGAACCGGAGACTCCGAACATGCCGGTGACGGCCTCACCCGTGAAGTCGTCGGAGGTCACGTGAGCAACCCCTTCTGGTCGAGCAGGGGCAGCGCTCGCAGGGCCGCGGTCTCGCGCTCCTTGATGAGGGCGCGAGCATTCGGGCCGAGTTTGGTGTGCTGGATCTGGTCGTGGAGTTTGAGAATGGCGTCGATGAGCATCTCTGGGCGCGGCGGGCACCCGGGCAGATACATGTCGACGGGCACGACGTGGTCGACACCCTGGACGATGGCGTAGTTGTTGAACATGCCGCCGGAGGACGCGCACACGCCCATCGCAAGCACCCACTTCGGGTTGGGCATCTGGTCGTAGATCTGGCGCAGTACCGGGGCCATCTTCTGGCTGACCCGGCCGGCCACGATCATCAGGTCGGCCTGGCGGGGGCTGGCCCGAAAGACCTCCATGCCGAACCGGCCCAGATCGTAGCGCGGAGCGCCGGAGGTCATCATTTCGATGGCGCAGCAGGCGAGTCCGAAGGTGGCTGGCCACAGACTGGCCTTGCGCATATAGCCGGCCAGCCCTTCGACGGTGGTCAGCAGCACCCCCGACGGCAGCTTCTCTTCGATTCCCATCAGATGTTCCTCTCAGAACGAAGGCGATGTGCGGGCATCACGACTCTCAATCCCAATCCAGGCCGCCGCGGCGCCATACGTAGGCGTACGCGACGAAAACGGTGGCGATGAAGACGACCATCTCGGCCAGACCGAAGAGCGCCATCTCGTCGAAGTAGACGGCCCACGGGTACAGAAAGATGATTTCGATGTCGAAGATGATGAACAGCATCGCGGTGATGTAGTACTTCACCGGGATCCGCCCACCGTCGACGGCGTGGGGGGTGGGCTGGATGCCGCACTCGTAGGCGTCGAGCTTGGCGCGGTTGTAACGCTTGGGGCCGACCAACGCACTGATCAGCACCGTGCCGACGGCGAAGAGCGTGGCCAGGGCAAGCAGCCCCACGACCGGAACGTATGGGTGCATCAGCACTCCTTCCCTCTCTGCCACGAGATGCTCTGCCAGGAGATGGTCCAGGGACTATGCCGGTTCAGGGGCCAAGAACCCGACTTTGCGCCTTTGTGAACTGGATCACAAACTGCTTCTGCCCATACTGCCACCATTCGATCCTCGGTGCAGCACCCGGTAGGTAAACAGAGTCCAAGGTCCCCAAAAACTTGTCCCACGAGGCGGTCGAGACAACACAATGGCCGGTGAGATCTGGGATCTCACCGGCCATGGTTGTATCGGAGCATGCGGGTGTCGGAGCATGCGGGTGTCGGAGCATGCGGGCTCAGGTGTCGGTGCGGGTCTCCCGCACGCTCTGGTTTCCGTTGCTGTCTGTGGTGGTCTGCACGGAGCGGGCTCTGCGCTGACCGTTGAGTGTGAAGGCGGTCATGGCGAGGACAACGACGCCCACTCCGGCCATGATCCAGCCGACCATGGTCAGGTCGACCTCTTCGACGCTGTCCTGCACGGCCAGGGCGAGTACCAGGCCGATGACGAGGAGGAATCCTCCGAATCCGTAACCCATGATGTTCCTTTCCTGATCTGTTGCGGCAGTTACGCGCCGGTGGCGAGCGTGCTCACCGCGGGTGCGTGGTCGAAACCCCGGGTGCCCACGGCACGGGCCGGCCAAACAAAGTCCGGCGGAAGGGAGTTGTCTCAGGCCTGGGCGCGGTGCAGGGCGACGATGCCGCCGGACAGGTTGCGCCACTTGGGTTTGCCCCAACCGGCGCGCTGAATGATGCCCGCCAGTGCTTCCTGGTCGGGCCAGGCACGAATCGACTCAGCCAGGTAGACGTAGGCATCCGGGCTGGAGGAGACCGCGCGGGCGACCGGCGGCAGGGCCCGCATCAGGTATTCGACATAGACGGTCCGGAACGGGCGCCAGGTCGGATGCGAGAACTCGCAGACCACGAGCCGGCCGCCGGGTTTGGTGACCCGACGCATCTCGGCCAGCCCCGCGGCCGGGTCGACGATATTGCGCAGGCCGAACGAAATGGTGACCGCGTCGAAAGTCGCGTCCGCGAACGGCAGTTTGGTGGCGTCACCGGCGACGAAGGGCAGGTGCGGTCGGTTGGCCTTGCCGACCTTGAGCATGCCGACGCTGAAATCGCAGGGCACCACCCGGGCGCCCTGGCTGCGGAAGGGTTCACTACTGGTGCCGGTGCCGGCGGCCAGATCCAGGATCAGTTCGCCGGGCTGGGGGTCGACCGCGTTGACGACGATCTTGCGCCAGCGACGGTCCTGCCCCAGGGAGAGCACGTCGTTGGTGATGTCATAGCGCTTGGCTACGGCGTCGAACATCCGGCGAACCTCGCCGGGTTGCTTGTCCAGGTCCGCGCGTGTCATCGCTGATCGGTCAGTCGAGGATCGCGTCGGCCATGGCCATGATCTGGTCCACGTCGCTGCTGGTGGTGATCTGCACGGTTTCGGTACCGGCATCGTTGCTGAACTGGCAGTCGCGGCGAGTGACCGCTGCGGAACCGTCGGCTCCGGCCGACGAGGTTTCGATGCAGGTCCCGCCAGCGACGGGGACGATCGTCTTGGCCTCCAGCCCATTGGCCAGGGCCTGGTCCGGGTCGGAGAGGTCGTAGGGCACCAGCGGCCCGCCGGGGCCGTCGAGAAGTTGCACGGAGGCAAACTGAGTGAGGTCCGCGGAGGCGTACCAGCGGGAGACGCCGTCAACGCCCGCTTCGGATATGGCCTGGTTCGCGTAGGCGTTCTGGTCGCGGAAACTGGCCGACTGCTCCCCGACGGTCGTGCCCGAGTCCGCGGGCAACGACGCCCAGGCGGCGTCGATGTCGAGCGCTGTCCAGTCATTGGGAAGGGTGTCAGGCAGCACACCGATCGACGCATCTCCATCAGCTTTGGGCAAGAAGATGGCGAAGGAGGCGACCGCGGCCAGCAGGAGGACGCCGACCGCAGCGCCGGCGAGTACGACACGGGAGTTGCTCACCGACCAGACGCTACCGGAACGATCCTCGGGCAGGCCGTTCGGGTCACCCGCCGATCGGCCTTGCAGCGGCCTACCCACGATGCTCTGCGCAGGCTCGCCTAGTCTTGTCCCGTGACCGATGGCCTGGTGGTGCGATCAGCGCGTGTCCCACACGACCAGGTCACCGACCTGCTGGCGATGCTTCCGGACGCCGACTCCCCGACCGCATGGGTTCGCCGCGGTGACGGGCTTGTCGGCTGGGGCGTTGCTGCCCGCATCCGCACCGCCGGGCCGACCAGGTTCGCCGATGCGGCCAAGTGGTGGGACGACCTGGTGGCCGCCGCTGTCGTCACCGACACGGTGGACGAGCCCGGTTCCGGACTGGTCGGCTTCGGGTCCTTCGCCTTCTCCGACGGGTCGAGCGACCACCCGGCCGACACCGCCCAGCCCGGCTCGGTGCTGGTGGTGCCCCGGGTGATCGTTGGTCGGCGCGGCCGCTCCGCCTGGATCACCACCGTCGGCGATGTCTCGCCGCTGCCCATCCCCGATTCGGTGCGCCGGCCGAGGAGTGTCGCTGTCCGTCCGGGAGCTCTCGACGAGGGCGAGTGGATGGATGCGGTTGCGGCCGCCGTTGCACGGATCAACCACGGAGACCTCGACAAGGTGGTGCTGGCCCGAGATGTGATCGCTACCCTCGCCGACCCCCTCGACGTGCGCGCCCCGCTGGCCCGGCTCGCGTCGGCATACCCGACCTGCTGGACCTTCCACGTCGACTCGATGTTCGGCGCCACTCCGGAGTTGCTGGTGCGCCGCGAACGGGGCCTGGTGACCTCGCGGGTGCTGGCCGGAACCATCCAACGCACCGGGGACGACGCCCACGACCTGGCGCTGGCGGCCACCCTGGCGCGATCGAGCAAGGACTTGGAGGAGCACGAGTACGCCGTCCGATCAGTTGCTGACGCGTTGGAACCGCACTGCTCCTCGATGAACGTCCCCGAGGCGCCCTATGTGCTGCACCTGCCCAACGTGATGCATCTGGCCACCGACGTGACCGGGGTGTCGCGCGACCAGGCGACCGCGTTGGAGTTGGCCGCCAGCCTGCACCCCTCGGCCGCTGTCGGCGGCACCCCGACTGCTGCGGCGGTGGCGCTGATCGACCAGCTCGAGCAGATGGACCGCGACCGATACGCCGGCCCGGTGGGCTGGATGGACGCCGACGGTGACGGCGAGTGGGGCATCGCGCTCCGGTCGGCCACCGTGTTGGAGGGCGGCACCCGGGTCAGGTTGTTCGCCGGGTGCGGCATCATCGCCGACTCCGACCCATCCTCGGAACTGGCCGAGTCGGCCGCGAAGCTGATCCCGGTCCTCGACGCCTTGGCGTGAGACGGCCGGTTCGAGTGTCTCCGTCGACGTACTGGGCACGGGAAACTGGAACTTGGCGCGGAAAGCTTTCCGCGCCAAGTTCCAGTTTCCCCTGATATCAGGGAAAACCCGCGCTCAGTCGCGGACCGCTGGGCCGGCGATGGCGGGGTTGTCGGTGAACAACCCGTCGATGCCCGCGTCACGGAACGCCTCGATCTCAGCCACCAGGTCTCCGGGCTCCACTGGGTTCGTGCTGCTGCGGAACTCGGCGGGCAGGAAGGTGTTCTCCACCCGGAAGGTGAAGGGGTGCACCACCAGGCGGGCCCGATGTGCGTTGGCGACCAGCGGTGTCGGGGCGGCCAGGTTGCCGGCCGCGTCACGCGGGATCACCAGGTCCTTGCACGGTCCGACCCCATCGGCATACCGGCCGATCTGGGCCATCCCGGCAGCGGTGACCATGTCCAGGACGGTGGTCGAGCCACCGGCCGCGACCACGTCATAGGGCTGACCGGTGCAGTTGATCAGTTGCACCAGCGGCAGACCGGTGCGGGTGTTCAACTCCTTGAGGTTCGAGATCTCGAAGCTCTGCACGAAGACCGGCGAGCCCTTGCGGTCGAGTCCGGCTTGAGCGAGATCCACCAGCAGTGGCTCCTCCAACGACAACCCGATCGAGTCGAAGTAAGTCGGGTGCTTGGTCTCGGGGTAGACCCCAACCTGGTCACCGGAGCAGGTCCGGCTGTGTCGAGCCAGATCGAGCACCTCGTCCAGGGTGGGCACCGGGTAGAGCCCGTTGTAGACCGTGTTGGCCGGCCGTACCGCCGGAATCCGCTCGGTGGCCCGCAGCGTGCGCAACTCGGCCAGCGTGAAGTCCTCGGTGAACCACCCGGTGATCGAGACCCCGTCGATGACCTTGGTCGTGCGGCGATCGGCGAATGCCGCCACCGAGGCGACGTTGGTGGTGCCGGAGATCTCGTTCTCGTGGCGGGCCACCAGGACCCCGTCCTTGGTGGAGACCAGGTCAGGCTCGATGTAGTCGGCGCACTGGTTGATCGCTTCCTCATAGGAGGCCAGGGTGTGCTCGGGTCGGTGCCCACTGGCGCCGCGGTGACCGACCAGGGTGATCTGGTTGGGCTGGACCCGCTGCCTGGGGAAGTCGATGATCGCGATCTCGGTGTCGTCGGGAGTTCCGGGGAACCGGGCCGCGTTCCCGGGGTAGTTGTTGTCGTTGGCGATCAACAGCCGGCCCTTGGACAGTCCCACGACCGTCTCGTAGGACTGCACCGGGAACGACCACTGCTCGCCGTGGCCGTAGCCACCGTCGGGGGTCAGGTCGTCGGGGTTGGCGATCTTGAGCAGGTCGAGCGTCAGGGACTTGGCGAGGAACCCGTCGCGCTCGGTGCGGGGCAGGTCTACGGCGTAGACCCGCTTGGTCACCGACGCGGGTCCGTCGAAGTTGTCACGCTCGGCGATCAGAAGCTTCGTGGGTGAGGTGGCGAAGGCGTCGGCCACGAAGTTGGACTCGGTGTCGACTTCATAGGCCCACTTCCGCGAGGTGTAGCGACCCTCGACGGTGTCGAACTGCAGGACCCAGCGGCGCCGCTGGTCGGTGTCGGCGCTCAGCGCACCCTCGGTGATCGGGTAGAGGTAGCGGCCGCTGCCGGCCATCGCCTCGAAGCCGCGGCTCGCGCCGATGGTCGGGGTCGCCGCACCGAGGTAGGGGTTCTGCGGAGACTGCACGCCGGGCAGCGCGAACGGCTTGTCGAGCAGCGTGCCGTCGGCGTCGAAGTGGAGGATGAAGGGACCGAACTCCTCACCGACCCACAAGGTGCCGTCCTTGGCCACCACCAGCGACTCGGGGTCGAAGTCGGCTCCGGTGAGCAGCCGGTCCGGAGTCGACTCGTTGACGATCGGGAAGTCGAGCAGGTGGTCGGGGTCGGCGTAGGAGATGGTGTCGATGACCTCCATGTCTCCCGAGCCGCCGTCGGCGGTGACGAAGTGGGGGTCGACCTTGTAGAGCCGCAACAGGAAGTCCGCGGAGTTGGTCTTGGCGCCGAAGCCGTTGTCGGGCTGGGCCCAGAACAGCCCATCGCCGGCGTCGACCACTGCGGAGAAACCGGGGATGACCTGCCCGGGGAACGGGCCGGTGCGGCCATTGGCGGGCGTCACCGCAGCACCCGACGGCGGGCCGCCGGCGTTGTAGTCGGCCGAGATCGAGGAGTGCGCGACCAGGGTGGCCACGGAGGTCTTGGTGGCGGGGTGGTGGTCGCGGCGGGTGTCGGCACCGTCGGACCCGCCGGCGACAGCGGGGAGCGCTGCGGTCATCAAAGTGCTCGCGAGCGCGGCCGTTGCCACGGCAATCAGCGAGGTCTTTCCCAGAGTTGTCATGCGTTTCACGCTAGGGACAGCCCAGGAAACCCCACAACGAACCCAAGGTGTCGATCAGGTGACGGTGGCTGAACGACTCACAGGCTATCCATGGCCGGCCCACACCTGGAATCAGAAGACCAGGTCGGTGCCGTCCTCAAGGCTCTCGAAACGCTGGCCCTCGCCGATCAGGTTGTTCAGGTGAGTGGCGACCATGTCAGCGGCGACGGCCGAGTTCAGTCGGTCGTGAATTCCGAGGTTGGACGGCGCCCCGACCGCCCGAGCGAAGTCGACCGCCTCCGCCATCTTCAGCCACGGCCCGGAACTGGGCACGCAGCAGACGTCGACCTGCACCGGCGGCACGGTCAGCGAGTCGCCGGGGTGGTACAGCGTCGTCTCGCCCAGGCGCAGCACGTAGCCGGAGTTGAAGAACCGGGGGTAGTCGGGGTGGATCACCGCGTGCATCTGACCGACGACGCTGACCGGTATGCCGGCCACGACCAGGTCCTGGCCCGGTCGCACGACGGTGGTGCGCTCACGGTGCCCGTCGCTCAACTGGTCGGCGACCGCCGCGATGGTGTGGATCGGCGCCCCGGAGCGGTCCAGGTGGCTCGGATCGACGTGGTCGGCGTGCTCGTGGGTGATCAGGATCGCGTCGGCGCCGTCGACCGCTTCCGGTGCGGTGAAACTGCCCGGATCGATGACGACCACCGCGCCGTCGTGCTCGATGCGGATGCAGGCGTGACCGAACTTGGTGATCCTCATGTGTTTCAGACTAGGTCGGCTGCCAACCGGTTCAAGGCCTCGTCCAGGTCACGGCGGTTGTCGCGGCGCACCACGCACTCGATCACCTCGATGCCGCCGTTCGGGGTGGCCAGCGCCTGGACGAGTTCACCCACCGAGGTGACCGCCAGGTGCGGGGTCCGCGAGACCGCACACAAGCTGGCCAGGTCGGCGTCGTGAGGCGTGCCGAAGAGCCGCTCGAACTGGTCGGCGTAGCGCACTGCGCCTTGCTCGAGGGTGGCGAAGATCGATCCGCCGTTGTCGTTGACCACCACGATGGTCAGGTCGGGCCGCGGTTCGGCGGGACCGAGGATCAGGCCGCCAGCCTCGTGCACGAAGGTGACGTCGCCCATCAGCGCGTGAGCCGGGGCACCGTGGGCCAGCGCTGCGCCGATCGCGGTCGACACCACGCCGTCGATACCGGCCAGGCCACGGTTGGCCAGCACCGTCCCAGCTGCGGGCGCTGCCATCAGATCCAGGTCGCGGATCGGGTTGGAGGCGCCGACCACCAGCAGACGGCCGGCCGCCGCCGTAGCGACCGCGGCGGCGATGGCCTGCGGGGTGAAGTCCTCGCCGACCAGGGACCGGACCTGCCTGCTCAGGGTGGCATCGGTCGTGCGCCAGGAGGCCAACCAGTCGGGATCGGGATCACCGGTGACGGCCAGGCTCGACCGGATACGGCGTTCGACCGCGAACGGGTGCTCGGCCCAGACGCCGTCGTGTCTGGCCGACCAGACCTCCACGTCGGGGCGGGCGAGCAGGTGCTGGGTCTCCCGGTCCAGGGTCGGGGCGCCGTACACGATGGCTCGACGCACTCGGGCGGCCAACCGCGACCGCAGCAGCAGGCGGCGACTGCGCACGGCATTGGGCCCGGATCGGGCCCCGGACGACGGCTCGGCCAGCAATGGCCAGCCGGCCCGTTCGGCCAGCACTCGCGCGGCCGGTCCGGCGCCGTCCCCGGCGATCACGACGGTGCCGGCGTCGGCCGAGATCGTCTCCAGGATGCGCGGCTCGGGGTGCACCGGCGCTGGGCGGACCCGGACCGGGCCCGGTCGCCAGACCTCCGGCGGTGTCAGGGGTTCAGCGAACTGAACGTTGAGGTGCACTGGCCCGCGACCTCCCCAGAGGGCCTCGCCGACCGGGTCGCCGGCCGCCAGGTCGACGGTCGAGACCAGCGGTCCGAAGATGCCGACCTGGTCGGTGGTCTGATTGGCGTCGGTGCCGCGCAGGCCGGCCGGGCGGTCGGCTGTGACCGCCACCAGTCGGACGCCGCTGTGGGCAGCCTCCAACATCGCGGGATGCAGGTTGGCCACGGCGGTGCCGGAGGTGCACATCACCGCTGCCCGGGAGCCTCCCCGGGTCAGGCCGAGGGCCACGAAGCCGGCCGAGCGTTCGTCGATTCGGGTGTGCAGGCGCACCAGCCCCTCCTCGGCGGCGGCCAGAGCGGCGAAGGACAGCGGGGCGTTGCGGGACCCCGGCGCCACGACGATGTCGCACACGCCCGCCTCGAGCAACGCCACCAGCACCCGACGAGCCAACAGGGTCGAACTCTCAGAGTTCACTGACTCGCTCCAGACGCCTGTTCCACCAGGCCACCCTCTCAGTGTCCGGATGCTGAAACCGGGCGACCATCTGGTCGGCGTCCAGGGGCACCTCTGCGAACAGAGCCAGGGTGTCGAGTCCGCAGTCGTAGTCCAACGACGCAAGTGCCCGGGCCAACGCGAAACCGGCAGCGAGTCCGACCGGCGACTCCAGCGCCGAGGAGACCACCACCGGCAGCCCGATGTCCTCGGCGATCCGCAGGCAGGCGGCCACTCCGCCGAGAGGCTGCACTTTGAGCACCGCCACATCGGCGGCCTCCAGGTCGCGGACCCGATAGGGGTCTTCGGCGCGACGGATCGACTCATCCGCCGCGATCGGGACCTCGACCCGGCGGCGCAGCGCGGCCAGATCCTCGATCGAGGCGCAGGGCTGTTCGGCGTACTCCAACCCGGAGGCTGCTCGGTCCAGCGCGGGCACCGAGGTCAGCGCGGTGTCCAGGTCCCAGGCTCCGTTGGCGTCGACCCGGAGCCGACCCTGGGGTCCGAGCGCGTCGCGGACGGCCTCGACCCGAGCCAGGTCGTCGGCCAGACTCTGTCCCGGCTCGGCGACCTTGACCTTGGCGGTGCGTCGACCGGACTCGGCGACCAGGCGGCGGGCCGTGGCTGGATCCACCGCGGGGACGGTCACGTTGAGGGGCACGTCGTCGCGGACCGGCGACGGCCAGCCACCGGCGCCGGCCTCGGCGGCGCACCGCAGCCATCGGGCGGCCTCGGCGTCGTCGTACTCCACGAACGGCGACCACTCCGACCAACCGGCGTCCCCGCGCAGCAGCATCCCCTCGCGCACGGAGATGCCCCGAAACCGGGTGCGCATCGGGATCGCGAAGACGAGACTCTGCTGCCGATTCACACCCTGCTGCCGGCTCACGCCAAGCCTCGCAAGGCGAGCCGGTCGGTCTTGGCGTTGGGCAGCAACGGGATCCGGTCCAGGGCGACCAGTTGGCGGGGAGCCCAGGTGCGAGGCAGGGTCTGGCTGACCCAGTCCCTGGCCGCGTCCAGGGCGAGGGGGCCCACCACGAAGGCCACCACTCGTTGTCCCCACTCGGGGTCCTCGACGCCCAGCACCTCCACGGCCGACACCGCCGGATGGGAGCGAAGCCGAGCCGCCACGGCGGGCGCGGAGACCTTGACTCCTCCGCAGATCACCGTGTCGTCGATCCGGCCGAGCACCTCTAGGCGGCCGTCCCGATCGAGTCGGCCGACGTCCGCGGTGCGAAACCAGCCGTCGACCAGGACGCCGAGCCCGTCCGGGCCGGCGTCGAGGCCGGCGTACCCGGTGAAGATGGTGGGTCCGCCGACGCGAATGCGACCGTCGTCCTCGATCGCGACCGCGACACCGTCCAGCGCCATCCCGTCGTAGACGCAACCGCCGCAGGTCTCAGCCGAGCCGTAAGTAGCCCTGAGGCGTACCCCGACCCCGGCGGCGCGTTCTCGCAGGTCGCTCCGCACCGGCCCGCCTCCGACCAGGACGCCGGCATAATCGGCGAGGGCTGTGGGCTGGGTCTCCAGGAGTCGGTGCACCTGGGTCGGTACCAGCGAGATGAAGTCCGCCTTCGGCAGCGGTCCGTCGGCCCACGGCACGGGTCGGTGGCCAGCCAGCAACGACCGAGCGATGACGTTGAACCCGGCCACGTAGGTCGCCGGCAGCGCCAACACCCACCGTCCCGCGCCGCCGAGTCGGGCGGTCGAGGCGTCGGCCGCAGTCAGCACGGCGGCTCGGGAGAGTTGGACCTGCTTGGGTACGCCGGTGGATCCCGAGGTCTCCACGATCCAGGGCTCGGCGTCCTCGCGCGCCAGCCACCGGGAGACCGCGTCGATCGCTGCATCCGGGCCGTTGGTTGAACCGGAATCACGCTGCATGTGTCAATTCTCCCCGGTCAATGATTTCATTTGCGAGTGCCCTCCCATTCTCGGAACCGACACCGCGCCGAAACCCGCGTGCGCCAGCAGCTAGCCAAGATGGTGCCGCCGACCCCGTTGGCGCGTCGACTATCCACTCAATCGATGTTGTTCGCAATCGGTGACGGAACCTTCAACACCGGCAGCGCCTTCTACTTCACCGAGGTCGTCGGACTGTCGGTCAAGGACGTCGGACTGGGCATGACGATCGCCGGACTGGTCGGCATGGCGCTGGCCTACCCGGCCGGACGGATGGTCGACATCTTCGGTCCCAAACGGATGTGGGCCTTCGGGGCGTTCGGCACTGCATGCCTGTTCGCGGCGTGGCCGTTCCTGCACGGTTACGGCGAGTTCGTGGCGATGCTGATCGTCGGCCACACCATCGGTGCGCTGGGCGGCGCCGGACGCAACGCCTACGTCCTGGACGTGATGCCCCCCAAGGAGCGGGTCGAGACCCAGGCGTTCATGTACTCCTCACTCAACCTCGGATTCACCCTCGGCGCCGGCATCAGCGGTGCCGCCCTGGCGTTCCTCAGCGTCGAGCAGTTCCGCTGGATCCCGCTGCTGACCACGTTCGTCGGGTTCTACAACGCGTTCCATATCATCCGGATGCCGAAGGCCGCCCACGACCTGCGAGTCAGTTCCAAAGAGCAGAAGATCAAGCCGGACTGGCCCGGACCGCTGAGGAACCGCGGCTGGGTCGCGGTCTCGTTCTTCAGCGGCACGCTGTGGACCCACCAGGTGCTGCTCAACACCGTCATTCCGCTGTGGATGGTCACCGAGACCGATGCGCCGCGATGGGTGTTGGCTTGGCTCTTCGGCACCAACACCGTGATGTGCATCTTTCTGCCGGCCTACGCCTCTCGGGGAGTGAACACCCTGGAGGATGCTCTGGCCCGCATCCGGATCTCGACCATGTTCCTGGCGGCGTCGTGTGCCTTGACCTGGATGACCGAGTCGACCGAAGGGTTGGTGACCGTCGTGGTGGTCTGGGCCGGCCACGTGATGTTGACCTTCTGCGAGTTGGCGCTCTCGGCGGGTAGTTGGTCGATCGAGGCGCAGTTGATGGACCCGCGCCGCCGCGGAGAGTATGGCGGCGTCTCGGAGGTCTTCAACGGACTGGCCTTCTCGGTCGCACCTGGCCTGTTTCTCTGGCTGGCGGTCGACCACGGTGGCCTGGGTTGGGCCGCCATCTTCGGCATCTACTTGCTCGCGGTGATCGGGTTGCACCCCTCGGTCAGCGCATCCCATCGGTTCCTGGAGCGCCACCATCTGCGGGAAGGCGACTACGAGGGGGCCGAGGCCGTCGGGCAGGAGCCGCTGCCCGACGAGGCTCCCGACCCTGTCACCCAGTCCTCTCCAGTGACCGGGAACGACGGGGTTCCCGACAGACTATCTTGACATCAAGATATATTCGTCGAAGGGTCCGGTCCTATGTCGCGGTTCATTCACAGGTTCGCCGGCGATACTGCGCTGCTGCGGTCGATGAACTACCAGGCCGCGCTGTCGGCCTTCGGCGAGGGCATCTTCCTGACCGGGTCGGCGGTCTATTTCACCCAGATCGTCGGGCTTTCGGCCTCCCAGATCGGACTGGGGCTGAGTGTGGGCATGCTGGCCGCGTTCGCCCTCGCCGTGCCCCTGGGCAAGCTCGCCGACCGGATCGGGACCAAGCGGGCCTGGTTGATCGGTTCAGCGATCGACGTCGCCTTGTTCGTGGCGTGGTTCTTCGCCAGCGACTTCGTCGGCTACCTCCTGCTCGCTGTCGCCGTGGAGGTCACCGGCTCGTTCCTGCGCTCGGGGCGCAACGCCTACCGTCTCCAAGTCTTCGACCGCGACCAGCGGGTTCGGTCGATGGCCTTCTACCGCGCGTTTCGCAACGTCGGCTACACGGTCGGCGCCGGAACCGCCGGCGTCGCGCTCGGCATCGGGTCGGAGCAGGTCATCCGCGCCATCCCGCTGGTGTCCGCGCTGGTGCTGGCCGTCAACGTCGCCTACATCTGGCGGATGCCGCCGATCGTGCGCTCCCAACCACCGGAGCTGAGCGCCGGGCACCCGGTCTCGCCTAAGGCGTCGGTGCTGCGCAATCGCGGCTTCGTCGCGATGAACTTCCTGGACGGCGTGCTGGTGACCCACCAGACGCTGCTCCACGTGGTGATTCCGTTGTGGCTGGTCACCGAGACCGACGCCCCGAAGGTGCTGCTGGCCTGGCTGTTCGGCACCAACACCGTGATGGCGGTCTTCCTTCAGGTCGCTGCCACCCGCGGCATCGTGGACGTGACCACCTCGTTGGGGGCCCAAGTGCGTGGAGCGGTGTTGTTCATGGCGTCCTGCGCCATCATCGCGCTCACCCACGACACCGCAGGCTGGGTGACCATCGCGCTGGTCTGGATCGGACACATCACCGTCACCGGGGCCGAACTGTTCCAGGCGGGCGGCGAATGGGGTCTGGTGGCCGAACTGTCCGACCCGGACCGAGTTGCCGAATACCAGGGTGCGGCTGAGTTCGGGCGCACCTTGCCCTACGCCCTCTCACCGGCGGCGTACACGTTCCTGGCCACCCACTGGGGCGCCGCCGGGTGGGCGATGATCGCGGGAATCGTTGCCGTCGCCGCGGTGCTGATCCACCCGGCTGCCCGGGCCGCCGAGCGCTACTTGCACAATGCTCACCGTGGCCAACCTGAACCAATGGATTGAGGGCGCACGCCCGCGGACCCTCCCGGCGGCGCTCTCCCCGGTCATCGCCGGTTCGGCGGTGGCGGTATGGGCCGACTCGTTCGGCTGGGCAGGAGCCCTCGGGGCTCTGGTGGTGGCCCTGGCTCTCCAGATCGGCGTCAACTACGCCAACGACTACTCCGACGGCATTCGCGGAACCGACGACGACCGGGTCGGACCTCTGCGGCTGACCGGCTCGGGGCTAGCCACCCCCCGTTCGGTGAAGCTGGCTGCATTCGGCTGGTTCGGTGTGGCAGCCGTCGCCGGCCTCGCACTGGCGATCGCAACCGACTGGTGGCTGGTCCTGGTCGGTGTGGTCTGCATTCTGGCCGCCTGGTTCTACACCGGCGGCGAGCACCCGTACGGGTATGCCGGGTTGGGCGAGGTGATGGTGTTCGTCTTCTTCGGGCTGGTCGCCACCGTCGGGACCACCTGGGTGCAGATCTCGGACCTCGATTCGCCCGGACGGGCACTGGCCGTATCCGTGGCCGCGGCGTTCGGGGTCGGCTCGTTGGCCTGCGCGATCCTGGTGGCGAACAACCTTCGCGACATCCCTACCGACACCGTCTCGGGGAAGAACACCTTGGCCGTGCGGCTGGGCGATCCAGGCACTCGTGTGCTGTACGCCGGCCTCACCGCAGTCGCGACGGTGGCGGTGGTGGTGGTGGCTGGGCTGGCCGAGTCGTGGTGGCCCCTGGTCGGCCTGGCCTTCCTGGCGGTGTCGGCGCCTGCCGTCGCGGCGGTTCGCTCGGGAGCCACCGGACCCGGGCTGATCCCGGTGTTGGCGGCCACTGGCAGGGCCGAGCTGGTCTGGTCGGCCCTGGTGGCACTCGGGCTGCTGCTGACCCAACTCACCTGAAGAAATGGTCGTCCCCGGGCCGCTTTGACGACCATTTGATCAGGTGCGTTCAGTCTTCCTTGCTGCGGGCATTCTCCACAGCGCGGGTCGCACGGGTCTCGACCTTGGCAGCGAACGCTGCTCGCTGCCGGTCGAGCACGACGAAGGAGACAGCCCCGCTCACCAGGAAGGAGATCATCAAGGTCCACAGCAGGCTCACCTCCCCGGCCGTGAGGGCCCAGATCCCCGCGACGATGCCGAAGGTGGCGACGAAGACGAGCAGTCGCAGCGCAGTGTAGGTCCAGAATTCCTTCATGGGTTCAACCTTGGTTGTTGGATGTGGGTGTGGACGGGTCGTTTACAGTGGAAGGATGCTGAAGTTGTTGGCCGTGGTGGCACTGTTTGCGGTGGCGACCTACCTGCTGATCCGTGTGATCGAGCGACGCTCCGAGTTGATGGGCAATCACAACTCAGCGCCCCGACCGGCGAGACCGAAGCCCAGGCCGACCCGTCCGGTGGCGCCTGACGACGACGAGGATTTCCTGCGCGACCTGGACCGCAAGCGGCTCAACCCCGAAGATCCCCAGGACCCGCAGTAGCCGCAGGTCCCACGTTCTGGGAACTCAGCGCCGGCGCCGAGGCATAGCTGTGCTGGGAGGCTGAGCTGAAGTAGTTGACCCCGATCAGGTTGAACAACGCAGAAGCTACCCCGACCACTGCGATCATGGCGGCCTTGCTCCCCTTCCACCCGGCGGTCGCACGGGCATGCAGGTAGGC
>JBPPMQ010000028.1:0-5638 GCA_051306135.1 Nocardioides sp.
ACGGGAAAGGCCCCCAGCGGGGGGAAGCTGGGGGCCTTTGCGCCGGGGTGAGTCGCTGTGGGGCAGACCCTCCGGAGCAGAGCCGCTGATGCCGGGGGATGACATCGCGACCATTTCAATCTTCAGCAGTATCGGCGTCCCCGGGGGAGGGGGTTTGCCTTGCTGACTTGCCAAAACTTACCAAGGATTTGGGGGGCTTGTCCACTCTCCCGACGATTTCTTGACCTTCTTCGATGCACCAGTTTCCTGCCATGCTGGTGCCGTACCTGAAAAGCCCCCCGCAAAGTGGGGCACATCGGTTGGTCAACAAGGATCGGAACCCAGGTTCCGTGACTGCGAACCGGTCGATCACACACATCCGGAACACGCCGCATCAAGGGAGAAACGAAATGACACGCAAGGTCCAGATCGTCGTCGCAAGCCTCGCAACCCTCTTCGCACTCGGTGCGGTGGCAGCGCCCGCCGAGGCCAAGCAGTCCAGCAGCCCCATCATCTTCTGCTGCTGAACCTGACGAGTCGGGCAACGCGCCCTAGCCGGGACCTCAGGCGTAGGCGAGGGCGACCGGTGCTGCCTCGGGCTTTGGCTTCCTGAGACCCGTCGCCTTCGTCGCGGTGCGGTAGGCGCCGAGCGCTCGCGTGGTGTCCCCGGTCTGCTCAAAGAGTTGAGCCAGTTCACACCACAGTTGGGCGGACCAGCGATCCTCCTTCTCGGCGAGGAATTCGGCTGCGGCGGACCCAGCCGTGCGGGCTTCGTCCATCAGGTTCCGCGCGGCGAGAGTTTGGCCCTCTATAATCTTGGCCTCGGCTGCGAGTTGTGGGGAGACCTCCGCGATGGTCATACCAACCGGACCAGCTAGTGCGAGGGCCTCGTCTAAGTCGCCCCGGAGCAGATGAGCCTTGGCCAGCGCAATCTGGTTGGCCGCCGTCTCGTAGGCACCGGCACTGGTCCACACCAACTCGGAAGCCGCCTTGGTCAAGTTGGCGTGGGCCGCGTCGATCTCCGGCGGGTCCAGTCGCAACTGCATCAGACCTAACTGGCTGCGCACCAAGGCCAGGTTGCGAGCATCCTTGCCCTCACCCATCAGCGCCAACGCCCGCTGAGCCAGGGGGATGGCCCGATCGACCGAGCCCTGCTCGGACTCGAAGATGCTGGCATTCCAGTACGCCGACGCCCGGGCAGTCGCCGAGTCCATCTGCTCGGCCTGCGTAATGGCCGTGTTACAGATCCGCACTGCCTCCAGGGCGTCGCCACGTAGGAAATACGCAGACGCCACGGTTACGGCGAGTTGGACAGCCTCATCGGTGTGCCTTAACGGTGTGCCGGCGATCCGCTCGCGGATCCGTGTGCCCACGTCGATCGACTTCGCAAGGTCCCCGCTGTCCCGATAGCAGCGGGCGAGTGCGATGCCGGCACGAATCTCCAGAAGGTTGCAGTCGTCGCCGGTCGCCACCTCGTGGAGCACCGGCAGCGCCTCACGAAGGCGTCCCTGGGCCTCCAACGACCGCCCCAGCAAGAAGCGGCCACGCTGGACCAGCTCGGACTGGCCGCCCGACCTGGCGCTGTTCAGCGCCTCCCTGGCCTTCGACTCCGCCTCGATGGGGGAGCCGGACTCCAGCGACAACTCGGCGTAGTCGAGCCCGAGGCGAATCTCGTCGTACATCCGCGGTGAGATGCCGAGCAGGAACTGCTCCAAGGGGACGTCGAGCTTGTCGGCGATCCCTTCGAGCACCCGGGCGTTGGGACGGCGCGCTCCCGTCTCAATCCGTGAGACATATCCGACGGAAATCAAACCCTCCGCCAGATCGCCCTGAGTAACCCCTTTGGAAACCCGGCAGGCACGAATGCGGTCGCCTAGTTGTGCCGGGTTGATTGACCGAAGTTGCTCCACTTGAGTCGCGTCCATGTGACTATTCTTGCCTCCTCTACCGGGGTGCCGTCAATCATTGTCTCCAAAATTGAGACTCGTGGTGCCGAAGTGGTGAGATTGGCCGCCACCGACCCACCTGCCCGGGGCCCGCCCGGCCGCCGCACGAGTTCGGGGTTGCGGGGATAATGGTCGCCATGTCCGCTCCTGACGCCGTCGACAACTCTCAGCCCGATTGGGTCGCCTCCGGATCAGCACGGCCCATCATCATCAAGGGTGCCGCTGTGCTCGCCGGGCAGTGCCAGCCCGTCACCGTCTTCGACGACGCCCTGCGCCGCCTGATCGCGGACATGTTCGCCACCATGTATCAGGCGGGCGGCGTCGGCTTGGCCGCCAACCAGATCGGTGTCGACGCACGCATCTTCGTCATCGACTGCCCCGACGAACGGGGCCACCGGGTGGTCGCCCACGTCGTCAACCCCGAGATCGAGATCCTCGACCAGACGCCCACCCGCGGCGGGGAGGGTTGCTTGTCGGTGCCTGGCCCGCGAGCAGAGTTTCCGCGGCCCTACGCCGCCCGGGTCGTCGGAACCGACGCCTTCGGTGCCCCGGTGGTCTTGGACGGCGAAGGCCTGGCCTCGCGATGCCTGCAGCACGAGACCGACCACCTCGACGGACACCTCTACCTGGACCGGCTCAGCCTCCCGGAACGGAACCGGGTCAGTGAGGAGTTCAACGCCGCCCGGCTCGAGGCGTCCGGCTTCGGATCGGCAGTGACCCGATGACTGTGGTGATGGGCATCGAGAGCTCCTGCGACGAGACCGGGGTCGGACTGGTCCGTGACGGCCGTTTGCTCGGGCAGGCGCTGGCGTCGAGCATGGCCGAACACGTTCGCTTCGGTGGCGTCGTCCCCGAGATCGCAGCTCGGGCGCACCTGCACGCGATCGTGCCGACCATCAAAGCGGCACTCGCTGACGCGGGCCTCGCCCTCGACGACGTCGGCGCCATCGCCGTCACCGCGGGCCCCGGACTGGTGACCGCCCTCCATGTCGGAGTGTCGGCCGCGAAGTCCCTCTCCCTGTCGATGGGGGTGCCACTTTTCGGTGTCCACCATCTCGCTGGACACGCCGCCGCCGACACGCTGGACCATGGACCGCTACCGCAACGGTGCATCGTGCTCATCGTCTCGGGCGGACACACCTCGCTGCTGTTGGTCGAGGATCTGGTCCGTACGCCGATCCTGCACCTGTCCGACACCATGGACGACGCTGCCGGCGAAGCCTTCGACAAGGTCGCCCGCCTGCTCGGTCTGCCCTATCCGGGCGGACCGTCGATCGATCGGACGGCCCGGTCCGGTGATCCTGACTCGGTCCGACTGCCCCGACCGTTGATGCGCGCCTCGGACCCGCCGTTGGGGTTCTCCTTCTCGGGGCTCAAGACCGCAGTCGCGCGGCACCTCGCCGCCAACCCGGACCGGTCCCCCCAGGCCGTGGCCGATGTCGCCGCAAGCTTTCAGGAGGCGGTGGCCGACGTGCTGACCGCCAAGGCGATCCGCGCCTGCCGATCCAACAACATCGACACCCTCGTCGTGGTCGGAGGAGTCGCCGCCAACAGCAGGGTCAGAGCCCTCGCCGAGCAGCGCTGCGCGAGCGCCGGCATACACCTTCGGGTGCCACGGATGAGTCTGTGCACCGACAACGGGGCCATGATCGCCGCCGTCGGCGACCTGCTGGTGCGCGCCTCGGCCACCGCATCGCCGCTGTCCATCGCCGTGGAGTCGTCGGTGCCGCTCAGCACGGCCCAACTGGCACTGGATCGGCTCGGCTGAACCGACCAGAGTCAGCCCAGCGAGTCACGCCAGGTGATCAACGCCTCCAGCGGAGCAAGGTCGAAGTCGGGGCCGCCGACCCCGTAGGTGATCAACGATGCACCCTGGTCGTAAGCCTGCTTGGCCACATCCAAGGCTCCTGCGTTGATACCGACCGAAACCTCGATCTGCTCCGGGTCGCGACCAACCGCCTCACAGTGGCCGTGCAGCACCGACAACTTGTGGTCGAGCTCGTCGCCGGTCACGAAGGTGTGCCAGATGTCGGCATGCTGGGCCACCAGACGCAGCGTCTTCTTCTCCCCGCCGCCACCGATCAGCACCGGGATGTCGCGTGTCGGAGCCGGGTTGAGTTTCGCCAGCCGCGACTCGATCCGGGGGAGCGCGTCGCGCAGTTCGTTGAGGCGCCCGCCGGCGGTGCCGAACTCATAGCCGTATTCGTCGTAGTCCTTCTCGAACCAGCCCGACCCGATGCCGAGAATCACCCGGCCGTTGCTGATGTGGTCCACCGTGCGGGCCATGTCGGCTAGCAGTTCGGGATTGCGGTAGCTGTTGCAGGTCACCAGCACGCCGATCTCGACCCGAGTGGTCTGTTCGGCCCAGGCAGCCAGAGTGGTCCAGGCCTCGAAGTGCTTGCCTTCCGGCTCACCGTAGAGCGGATAGAAGTGATCCCAGTTGAACAGCACGTCCGCGCCGAGGTCCTCGGCGCGCGTCACCGCGTCCCGATAGGGGCCGTAGTCGGTGTGCTGGGGCTGGAGTTGTACGCCGATGCGAAGTGGTCGAGAGGTCACCAAGACAACCTAGCGCGGGGTCCCTGGCCATTGCGGGGCTAACGCCGTGGACGCACCAGCTGCGCGGCGGTCGCCGCGACCACGCCGGCAGCCACCGACACCGCGTAGGCGGGAGATGCGCCGTGGTGATCGATCACCACGCCCGCGATGGCAGCGCCAGGGGCCACCCCGACGACCAGACCGGTCTGCAGCACCGCCATACCCTCGCCCATTCGGGACCGGGGGACGGTCGCCTCGATGGTGGCGAAGACCGCGATCATCGTGGGTGCGATGGTCACCCCGGCCAGCACCAGCACCGATCCGAGCATCCACAACGAGTCCACCACGATCAGCGGGGCCATCACCAACCCCATCGCCAGCGCACCCCACTTGACCCGGGTCGCATTGTCGACCCGCCAGTCGATGATGCCCGCCACCAGTCCGGCCACCAGGCTGCCCAGCGCCCACAACGCCAGCATCACTCCTGCCAGCCCGACGTGTCCGCGCTCCTCGGCGAAGGCCACCGTGGCGACCTCGGCCGCCCCGAAGAGGACCCCCTGCGAGGCCGCCACGACGCCGAGGGCGACCACCGGGAGCCACGGCATCGGGGGTCGCACCCCGCCGTCCACCCGATGACGGTGCGACGGAGGTTCGGTGGCCTTCAGAGAGGTGAACAGCAGCGAACCTGTCAGGGCGGCCACGAGCCCGGTGCCCAGCCCGACGGTTGGAGAGACGGTGGTGGCCAACACGGTGACCAGCATCGGCCCGATGATGAAGACGAGCTCATCGAGCACCGCCTCGAGGGCGAACGCCGTCTGAACGTCCTTGGGGTTCTCCAACACCCACGACCAGCGTGCCCGGACCGCGGCCGAGACCTGTGGCGCGCCAGCGCCAGCCAGCCCCGCCAACGCGAAGGTCGCCGGCAGCGGCCAGGACTCCCGCACCGAGGCGATCATCAAGCCCAAAGCGATCCCGAAGGCAATGGCATACAGGCGCAGCACCCGTCCCTGGCCGAAGCGGTCCAAGAGTCGGCCCTGCACGACCGCCATCGCGGCGTTGGCGACCATGTAGGTGGCCGACACGGCCCCCGCCAAGCCGTAGGAACCCTCGGTGGACTGCACCAGCAGCACGATCCCGAGGCCGACCATGGAGATGTGCATCCGCCCGAGTACGCCGGC
>JBPPMQ010000038.1:0-4376 GCA_051306135.1 Nocardioides sp.
TCGGCTCATCGACTCGGGCCGGCATGAAGGCCGACGCAAGGATGAGCAGCACCGTCACGGCACAACTGACGACGAACACCAGCTGCAGCGACTCAGCCAGAACGTCGACCGGCAACATATCCATCGACGGCACAGAACCGTCCAGGCGGCTGCTGACGGCCGCGTTCGCAATCGCCCCGAAGGCGGCCACGCCCACCGCTGACCCGACCGATCGGGAAAACATGCTGGCCCCGGTGACCACGCCTCGGTCGGCATACGACACCGAACTCTGGGCAGCCACCACCGACGGGGCAGCGACCAGCCCGAAGCCGAGTCCGATGACGAAGCAGGCCGCGGCCACCATCAGCAGACTCGAGCCAGGATCGACCACCAACAGCAACAATCCACCCAGGATCGCCAGCGCGGTGCCGATCAGCAGACACGCCCGGAACCCGACGGTGAGGTAGAGCCGGCCGGCCTGGGACGCCGCGATCGGCCAGCCGATGGTCATGGCCGCCAACGCGAGCCCGGACACCAAGGCCCCGTGACCCAGCACCCCCTGGCCATAGAGCGGCACATAGGTGGTCAGCCCCATCAACACCACCCCTACCACGAACTGTGCCCCGGCGGCCGAGTTCAACACCCGGTGACGCACGATCCAGCCCGGCAGCACCGGGTCCTTAGCCCGAGTCTCGGCGTAGGCGAAGCCGACCAGCATCACCACCGCAGTGACGAACAGCCCGATCGACTGCCCGGAGTCCCACGCCCAACGTTGGCCGCCTTCAAGCAACCCGAGCAGCAGCGCGACCCCGCCGCCGGTCAGCAGCAGCGCGCCCAGCCAGTCCACACTGGAGGCCCGACGCTGGTGGGTCGAATCCAGCCGACGCAGCAGAATGACCGCCACCACCCCGAGCGGAACATTGATGAGGAAGATGCCGCGCCAGTTCAGGTAGTCGGCGAACAACCCGCCCAGGGTCGGACCGACCACCGCTGCTCCGGCCCACACCGACGCCAGGTATCCCTGCACCTTGGCTCGCTCCGCCATCGTGTAGACGTCTCCGACGATGGTCATCGCCATCGGTTGCACGGCACCCGCACCGAGACCCTGGATCGCGCGGAACACGATGAGCGACGTCATCGACCAGGCCACACCACACAACACCGAACCCAGCACGAACACCACGATGCCGCCGATCAGCACCGGCTTGCGGCCGACGATGTCAGCGAGCTTGCCGGCCAACGGGGTGACCACCGCAGCGGTCAGGACATAGACACTGAAGAGCCACGGGAACTGGGTGAAGCCACCCAGGTCCGCCACCACCGTCGGCACCGCGGTGGCCAAGATCGTGGTGTCGATGGCGACCAGCGACATCGACAACATCACCGCCGCGAGGATCGGTCCCCGTTCGCTGCGCAGCCCGATGTCGCGACGTGAGACAACCGGAGAGGACACACGGATGCCAACCACCGCGATGCGGGACTGATTCCCGGTTCAGCCGGTGAAAGCCTCCAGGTCGAAGGTGTCGGTGGGAGTCTGGACGGTGAACGCGACATCGAGGTCGCTGAAGGAGATGGTGCCGCCGTCGTCCTTGCCCGAACGCACGATCCGCGCCATGTAGTGCGGTGCGGAGGTGCGCAGATAAGCGGTCGACCCCTGGTCGTCGTTGGTCACCGCGATCACCTCGTGGCCGCCGACGATGCTGGTCTGCCCCACCGAGTAGGCAGAGTCCTGGCTGCCCCCCAGCCCGGCGGTGAACTCCGAAAGGTCGCACAGGCCGGCCAGAGAACCGGACGCCGCCGGCATGATCACCCAGTCGTCGCCGGCCGCCGCCATCGCCGCCGGTGCGTCGGCACCGGCCATAGCGCCCCACAACGGTCCGTCGCCCTTGAACCAGATGCCGTCGGGATTCGACCGCAGTTCCATGGTGCCGTCGCCGACGCCCATCGACCCCTGACAGGAACCGTCGGCCGCCACAGACATGTCCAAGGTGAACGTCTGCCCGGAACTGAACAGCGACCCGGACAACCGGGCATAGTCGAGGTCCTGCATCGCAGCCACAGCGGCGTCGACGATCTCCCCGGCCGGAGCGTCGACGAATCCCGGCTCAGCGTCCGACCCGCTGGACCCGCCGGACCCGGAGTCCGAACTGCAGCCAGCCAGGGCCACGACACAGGCGGCCACAGCGGCCACCAGCGGTCTGGCGATCACCGGTCTGGGAATCAGTTGCACCCGGTTCATGGGACGAGCATCTCAGATCGAGCCGACCCGGCCCGGCTCATCCACCGTGGACCGTGCGACCCGCGACGATCGTGTGCGAGACGGGCATCGTCCGCAGCTGCGCCGGGGCGGCCGTCATCGGGTCGGCCTCGAGCAGGATGAGGTCGGCCGGCTGACCGGCGGCCACCGTGGTCATCACACTGGCGCGCAGCGCCTCGGCGACGCTGACCGCCTGGCCGTGCCCCCACGGATCACGCTCGTCGTTGCTGCGGTGCACGGCCGCGGAGATCGACAGCCACGGATCCAGCGGGGCAACCGGTGCGTCGGAGCCGAACACCACCCGTACGCCGGCCTCCAGCATGGCCCGGAAGGCGTAACAGTCCTCGTCGCGGCCCGGCCACACCCGGGTGGCCTGGTCACGATCGTCCAGCAGATGGGAAGGCTGCACGCTGGCTCGCAGGCCGAGGGACGCCATCGTCGAGATGTCTTGGGGCCGCACCAGTTGGGCATGCTCGATCGAACCCTTCGCACCGGTGGCGGCGTAGGCGGCCAGCGCCTCGGCGTTGGCCCGATCCCCGATCGCGTGGGTGGCCACCTCGAGGCCGTGGGTGGTGGCGGCGGCCAGCAGGTCGACCAGGTCGGCAGTGGACTGGTTGGCTGCTCCGTAACCGCCGGTGTCGGCATACGGCTCGCAGCACCACGCGGTGCGGGTGCCCAAGGATCCGTCGCTGATGATCTTCAGGCCCCCGACCGTGACCAGACCCCCGAGCCGGTCACCGGTGCGCAACCCGGCAGCGATGACGCCATCCAGACCGTTCTCGTAGGTGTTCCAGCGGATCCTGACCAGGTCGCAGCCGGCCCGCCCCGGCCAGTCGGCCGGGTCGGTGGAATGCTCGAAGTCGACCAGTCCGGTGACGCCGAGGGCCACCGCGTCGGCGAGCATCGCCGCGAAGTCGGCGTCCGACGGCCGAGATTCCAGGTCGACCAGTCTCGCCTCAATGGCATACAGGGTGTTCTCGGTGACGAAGACGTCAACCGGTTCGAGCCCGAAGAAGCGCTGCGCCGCGGTGTTGAGCCACGCCTGATGCAGGTCCACGTTGAGGCAGACCACCGGCACCGAACCACTGACGGCGTCCAGGTCGGACACCCTCGGCATCCGATCCCACTCCCCTGCCTTCATCGAATGGGCGACGACCGGGCTGCCCGGGTTCGCGACCAAGGCAGCGGTGACCACCTCGAGCACCTCCGACGGCGAACGGGTCCCGGACAGATCGGTGCGCCTGCGGTTCAACGTCCACTGGGTCAGATGGGTGTGGTGGTCCCACAGGCCAGGCATCAGCCACCTGCCTTCGGCGTCCAAAGTCTCACCGCGGCCCTCCAGGCCGGGGCCTACCGCCTGAATCAGGCCATCGGCGATCTCGACGTCGACCTCGCCGACAGCCGCCCCGAAAGCGGACACGATGCGGGCGTTGCGGATCACCCTGCGACGACCTCGTGGACCCACGCATGCACGGTCTGGCCGGCCGGCCCGATCCGGGACTCGGCGAACATCGCGGTGGCCGAGGTGCGCCGCAGGTTGAACTCGACCGTGTGGGCCCCGACCTGGTTGGCCACCTGGACGAGTCCGGCGGCCGGGTAGACCAGTCCGCTGGTGCCGATGGCGGCGAAGACGTCGGCCGACCCCACCGCCTCATAGATCGAGTCCAGATGGTGGGGCATCTCACCGAACCAGACGACGTCGGGGCGCAGCGCCGTCTGTGAACAGCCGGGGCAGGCGGGCCGGTCCTGCAGGGTGGTGTCCCAGCGGTGACGTCGATGACACACCACGCAGCGGGCGCTGCGCAGTTCGCCGTGCATGTGCAGCACATCGACCGACCCGCTGCGTTCGTGCAGGTCATCGACGTTCTGGGTGACCAAGGTCAGTTCGATGCCCGGAGCACCAGCCAGTCGCGCCAACGCGTGATGAGCGGGGTTCGGTTCGACGTCAGCCAGCGCGGACCGGCGCGCGTCATAGAACGCGTGCACCGTGTCGGGGTCGGTCTCGAAAGCTTCGGGGGTGGCCACATCCTCGACCCGATGTCCCTCCCACAATCCGTCAGCGTCGCGGAAGGTGGGCACGCCGGACTCCGCAGAGATGCCTGCGCCGGTGAGGACGACGACCTTGGTGATGGTGCTCACC
>JBPPMQ010000097.1:0-3246 GCA_051306135.1 Nocardioides sp.
TCTAAGTGACCAGTTTGTTAGCGGAGCCGGGCTGAGGTGAGACGTGAGACTGCTACCGTTTGTGACCGATCGACGCCGTCTGCGGGAGGGCTCGCTTTGGGCACGCTTTGATTCGCAAAGGCCCCTCAGAGGGGTGCTCGCGCGCTCAGGGCCGTCGAAGGGCGTCGCCGCAGGTCAGCGGCCATTGTGGGCTTACGACCGCTGCCGATCGCAACGATCCGCTTTCACGCTCACTACGATTTGCGTCTTCCCGATGACTTCCCATGTGGAGTGCGTTGCGCACCTTGTGAAAAGCGACTCTGGCCTGCGGTGATGTGATCGGGCTCGTGAGCTCGAGCCTCGAGAACGGGCCGTTGGGCTCGCTTTGGGCTTGCTTTGATGATCCCGAGCGTTCTTCCACAATCCTTGAAACTCTTCAAGGAGGAAGTCGTCAGGCAACTTGTGGTGTCGCTCCGGTCGGTGTTGCGCAACAGGGCCGGACGACGCCTGCTGCGTGCAGCGCCGGCCGACCTTGCCGATCTCAGGGTTGACGAGCGTTGGGCAATGATCGTCGACCTGGGTTCGAGTGGCATCGCCTCGCCCGACGTGGAGGGGTATCTCGCCGAGTCGCTCGTGGAGGGAGTCCTCAAGGACTACCCTTGGTCGAGGCCGATCGTGATGCGAACGTCGTGCTCCACGTCGTCTCCGACGGGCAGTACCCCTACTCGGACTCACGGCTCCGGCTCGCCGCCGATCTCGCCGAGCACCGCGGGCCGCGCGAGGAGGCCCGGGCAGCGGAACTGCTGCACGAGCTCGCACTGGAGTGGAAGGCAGGCGAGCGATGATCGCTTTGCCGCCCATGCCGCCCGAGCAGACCGCATCGTGGATCGGGCTCCTCGACCTCCACGAGCGGGCTCGCCAAGGGCTGGACGCTGATCGGCAGCCAACTGGTCCAACTGTACTGCGCCGAGCGAGGGCAGTTCCCGGTGCGACCGACGAACGACGCTGACACGGTGTCACCGGCACCCCGACCCTCCCGACGGCCGGCGGCACCCAGGCACTGCAGCGCAGCGAGACCGTCGCGGTGACTGTCGCTGGCCGCGAAGGATCGGTACGTCGTCCGAACCTCGTCGGCGCACTGGTCGGCAAGGCGGCAGCGCTCAGCAACGCGGGCGACCCTGGCCTCGGTCGGCACAGGCGCGACTTCGTTGTCCTGGCTGGGTTGCTCACAGCCCGCGACTTCCGGAACCAAGAGCTCACGAAGAAGGACCGCCAGCGGCTGCGCGCCATGGTCACCGCGGTCGGGAAGGACCGGGCGCTGCTGATCGAGATCCCGGTCGCCCAGATCTCGCTCGATCGGCTCGTCACGGCGGGGGAGTTGTAGTCATGCCGGAGGACTTCGGTGTCGAGTTGCAGCGAAGATCGATGCCCGCCAGCGGGGAAGTTGGCGAGATCGGTCGACCGGTGACTGGTCGTCAAAGTAGGGGCCCTCACCCTGACGCCACCCGACAGCCGGCGGCAGATCGTCCGGATAGGGCTCCGTCTTGTGGGACGCCCGGTTGCCGTTAGGCGGGCTGGCCAGCGGGTTGCTGCGCCAGTACTTCCCCAAAAGAACCGATTTGTCACGATGGTCGGCGGAGGATCTCGAAACCGTCGCCTATGCGCTCAACAACCGGCCCCGCAGGTTCCGAGCGCCGATGTCGGCATTGATCACCGCAAGCGGATCGCCCCGTGGGCGCGCGCGGAGACCTCACTAGCGTGTCAGAGTTCCCACGATCTCCTCCCAGTGCCGCAGCGGCACCAGGTGCCCTTCTCCGGGGTAGACGACGAGGCGGGCGTCGGGCAGGTGGTGCCGCAACCAGTCGCCGTTGACAGGTGGAGCCATCTGGTCGAGTTCGCCGTACCAGAGGTGGACCGGGCATCGGATGTCCTCCAACTCGATACCCCATGGGCCGCACCAGGCGACGTTGTCCCAGGCAACTCCCATCGGGCCTTGCCGCAAGCCCTCATGCAGCACCGAGAACAGGTTTCGACGCAAGACCGGGTCACCGACCACGGCGGGATCCGTCTCGCCCCAAAGCCAGTCGATCCAGGGGGCCTGCTCGTCGTCGCGGACCGCCATCATGGTCTGCAACATCTCCTCGTTGCCGATGCCGAACTGTTCCGCGGCACGAGCCGGCTCGTCGGGGAGGAATGAGAGGGCAAGGCGGTCGTTGTCGGTGAAGCTCTCGAGCGCCCCCGGCACCTGTTGGAACGGCGCGTTCCCGCCAGCCACGCCCGCTCGGACCACGCGTTCGCCCAGCACTGCCGCGGCGGCTAGCGCAAAGGGTCCACCCCCTGACCACCCGAATGCTGCAAACCGCCCCAGGCCGAGACTGTCCGCGAGAGCTTCGACATCGTGCGCGATGCTGATGAGGCTGTACGGAGCGGGATCGGAGCCGCCGTAGCCCGGCCGGTCGAAGCTGACCACCCGGACTCCCAGTGCCGTGGCGATCTCCTCACCGAAGCTGAGATCCAGTCGTGACCCGGGCGTGCCGTGGAAGTAGACGATCGGAACTCCGTCGGAGTCCCCGGCTTCCCGGACCAGGATCGAATGATGCCCCGTCACGATCTCGCGTTCGATCATGCCCTGGGTACGCCGCCAAGCTGGCGGAGGTCCTCGAGAATCACTGGGGCCTTCTGTATGAGGGACAGGTGGCCCTCTCCCTCGAGCAACTGCGCCGACGCCCCGGCGACGTTCACGGCCAGCCACTCCGCGTGGGCGAACGGCACCATTGCGTCCAGGCGGCCTTGCCACACCGAGACCGGCACTCGGATCGCCCGAAGGTCGAACCCCCAGGGACGGGTGTGGGTCATGTCGTCGTCGCGCCACCCCACGATGCCCTGACGTCCGGCAGCGTTGACCGAGGCTGCGAGATACCCGGCCAGTTCGCCGTCCAGCGCGGCGCGGTCCACCGGGGGCGCCAGCGCGCCAAGTCCTACGGCGACGTCCTCGGCGCTGACGGTGAAGAACCCCGTCTGGGTCTCCAGGAACGCCTCGAGCGCCTCGACACCGGCGAAGACGGCCGTGTACTCCGCGACGTTCTCCTCGGCCATGCCATCGCGAATGTCCCCGTCGTACTCATCGGCCGGAGCGATGCCGACGCAGCACGCGGCCGCCAGACACCGGTCCGGCAGCAGCGCAGCGCAGGCCAGCGCGCGCGGCCCACCGCCGGACCAACCGATGGTGAGAAAGTCGCCCACCCCCAGGTGGTCGAGCACCGTGAC
>JBPPMQ010000118.1:0-13617 GCA_051306135.1 Nocardioides sp.
GGCACCGACCTTGAAGAACAGATGACCCGGATCATGGACGTGGCCTCGCTGGTTCGCGCGCGTTTCGGACCGGCAGTGACCACCGAGGAGAAGGTATGAACAGGCGCAGCAAAGTAATCGACGTTGCTGCCGCGGCAGGCTTGGTCTGCGACGGGGACATGGTCGCGATCGGCGGCATCCACGCCCACGCGGCACCCATGCCGGTCATCCGCGAACTTGCCCGCACCGGCCGACGCAACCTCCGATTACTGCCGAATGTATCGGCCGGCCTTCCCGTCGAGGTTCTCATTGCTGCGGGGTCCGTCGCGGAGGTCTATACCGCATACGTGGGGCTTGAGGACTTCGGGCTGGCGCCCGCGTTTCGCGCTGCCGCCGAGAGTTCCGCGATCGTGGTGCACGACGTCGACGAGCCGTTCACCATCTATGGACTCAAGGCAGCGGCGGCGAACCTACCCTTCATGCCGCTTCCGCGCGGCCACGAGGCCACCGGCACGCGAACGTTGTCGCCAAGCCTCTTCCGCACCGTGGTGGATCCATACTCTGGCCGCGAGCATGTGGCCATTCCTGCGATTCGCCCCGACGTCGGCATCGTGCATGCACCGCGCTGCGACCGCTTCGGCAATGTCTTCTTGGACGGCCCGGTCTACCAGGACGACCTGATCCTGCGCGCCTCGAAGACAGCGATCGTGGTCACCGACGAGATCGTGCCGGACGACTATGCCGCCTCCGGGCGACACAAACAGGTGAGCGTTCCCAGTTTCATGGTCTCGGCCGTCGTGGCGCTGCCCTTCGCCGCACATCCCACCTCGTCGGCCGGTCACTACGGACGTGACGAGTCCATGTTGGAGGAATATGTGCGTTCCCCCGAGCAATGGATGAAGACCTACGTCAGCGAACCAGAGGATCACCACGCGTATCTGGAACGGGTAGGAGTCCGTCGTCTAGTCGGCACGCTGCGTGTCGATCCCACTGTTCACCCCGGACGGAGCCAGGCATGACCGAGACGATCACTACCAGCGAACTGATGGCCGTCACCTTGGCTCGCGGGTTGCGCAACGAAGAATGGGGCGCCTGCGGCGCGAACTCGCAAATTCCGATGGCGGCCTTTCAGCTCGCCCGCCTGATGCACGCCCCCGATCTCAACTGGCTCAGCGGTGGCGGTGGCGCGATCAACTCGGCAGCGCCCCTGGTCAAGTCGACGGCCGACCCGGTCACCCTCGACAGCGCAGAACATGCCTTTCGGCTCGAGGACATCGTTGACTTCGAACTCGGCGGCTGGCGCAAGGCGCCCACCGTGGGGATCTTCGGCGGCATGCAGGTCGACCGCCAAGGGAGCGTCAACATGGTCGGTATTGGCCGTGACTACCCCCAACTCAGGGTCCGTGGGCCAGGAACGGTCGGCTTGGTCTTTGCGGCCTACTTCACCCGCACCATGATCTTCGTGCAACGCCACGACAAGCGGATCTTCGTCGACCAGGTGGACCACGTCAGCGCACCAGGACGCACGGCCGCCCGTCGAGAGTTCTGCGACCCGCACTCCGACGGGCCACAACTGGTGGTGACTCCCCTGGCGGTCTTGGACTTCGGCGACGACGACACGCTCCGACTGAAGTCGGTACATCCAGGGCACACGGCAGACGAGGTCCGGGAACGCACTGGGTTCGACCTGCCGTCCTCGGGCCCCGGTGAGGTTCCCGAAACGCCGGCGCCGACCGACGAAGAGATCACGGTGCTCCGTGAGCAGGTCGACCCTGGCGGCGTGTTGCAGCGCCTGCGCTTGGGTTGAGCCTTGGCTGTGGCACACAGAGGGTGAGCGTGAGCAGGTGCTTGGTCCCAACACCTGCTCACGCTCGGACGATTCCTAGACCTTGAGGCCTAGGCTTCGACCGATCAGCATCTGCTGGACCTCCGATGCGCCTTCGCCGATGGTCATGACTCGGGCATCTGCATAGAGCCGGGTCACAGCAGAATCCATCATGAAGCCTGCTCCCCCGTGCAGCTGCGTGGCGTCGTAGGCCACCTGGTTGCAGATCTCCGAGGCAACCAGCTTGCACATTGCCGCCTCCTGTTCGTAGGGGTGGCCGTGATCCATCTTCCAGCAGGCGTCATAGGTGATCGATCGGGCAGCTGCGGTCGCCGCAGCCATCCGGGCGACCTTGAAACCGACGGCCTGATGGTCGCCGAGGCGCTGACCGAAAGACTCGCGCGTCTTGACGAAATCCAGCGTGGCGTCGAGGCATCCTTGGGCGATGCCGACTGACGCCGATGCGATCGGTAGGCGCGCCCATGTCAGGAATCCCAGCGCTTCACGGTATCCGCGACCGACCTCGCCGAGAAGCGATTCCGGCCCCAGATGGACGTCGTCGAAGTACAGCGGATGGGTGTCTGAAGTGCGCCATCCGATCTTGTCGTAGGCGGGACCGACCTCGACACCGGGCGCATCCAGGGGGACCAGGAAGGCTGAGACATCTGGGCGTCCGGGCCGCCCGGGACCGGTCGCAACGAAGAGGATCACGTATTTGGATCGCGGCGTGCCCGGGTTGGTGATGAAGGCCTTGGATCCGTTCAGGCGCCAACCGTCTCCGTCCTTGACCGCAGCTGTGCGGATGTTACCGGCGTCAGAGCCGCCACTGGGCTCGGTGAGACCGAAGGAGATGAAGACCTCGCCGCGGGCGGCCTGCGGCAGAATCTCTTTCTTCTGTTCGTCGTTGGCGAGCCGTTCGAGCAGTGCGCAGGCGATGCCTTGGACGTGAGCGCTGGCACCGACGCCGCCGTCGACCCGGGTGATCTCCTCCACCGCCAAGCAGAACGAGGTGATGTCCGAGCCTGAGCCGCCGTACTCCTCACTCACGCGAAGCCCGAAGACGCCCAGCTCTCCCAGCCCGTCGATGATCGATTCGTCGAACGTGGCATCGACTGTCCGCTTTGCCACGGTAGGAGCGAGCACGCTGGCGGTGAAGTTGCGCAGGACCGTGCGCCACGAGCGGTGGTCGTCGGTGAAGCACCAGGGGACGTCGAGTTCGATCCCGTGCTGTGATCTGTCGGTGGCGGGCATGAGTCACTCCTTCATATTTTGCATACTTTGTCGTCTAGGGCCCAGTGAAAGTCAGTGACGAGGCCAGAGCGCTCGTCTGCGAAGACGGCGCTAACGGAGGCGCCGATGTGCATACGTTCCAGCGCCACGTGGCTATCGGCCAGATCGATCCCGTAGAGCAGGTTGCCGATGGCTGTGTCCGCGCCGTCAGGCCGCGCGTAGACGAGTGCATACGGTGGCTCCGGATACCCCGGGAAGCTGGAGTAGCCGATGGTTGCGGCCTCGATGACGGCGTGTGGGCCCACGTCGAGCCATTGGTCCGAGGTCGCGACGAAGCAGTCTTCGCAGAAGTCGCGGGGTGGCACGCGGATCCGGCCGCAGGAGGGACAGGGTGAGGCCGTCAAGACTCCACGGTCCCGCAGGGTGGTGAGGAACCGGCTTGCGGCCGGCCCTGCCGCATGGTGGAAGTCGAGGCGCCACATCCCCGGGATCACCACGTGTGTGTTCAGGGCGTCGCTCATGGTTAGCTCCTTCTCCCGAAGCCATCGAGGCTCGCGCGGACGGTGGGACTGGTGGTGATGTGATCGAGAAAGAGCACTCGTTCACGTTCCATGGCGACTGCCACCGGCTCGACCTCGGCGCAGCGTGCCATCTCGCGGACCGCGGCCGTCGCCGCCGGGTCCCTGGAGGCGAGGCGGTCCACGACGTGGTCGAGTTGGGATTCGAAACGATCGGGCGACACCGCCATCGCGGCCAGGCCCCATGCTTGAGCTTGGTCACCCGAGATCATTTCACCGCTGAGCAGGAGCCAACGGGCGTAGGCCCTGGGTAGGGCCCGGACCAGCCGCACCGAACCACCTGCCCCGGGTAGGAGAGCGTGCTCCAAATGCCGGTCTGCGATGCGGGCTTCGGTCGAGGCGAGCACGACATCGCAGGCCAACAACATCTCGCAGCCACCAGCCACCGCGTACCCTTCGACGGCTGCCAGGCTCACGAACGGGCCGGCTTCGATCGCGTCGAGGACGTCGCTTAGCCGCGTGACATAGGCCTCGAGCTCCTGACGATCCCCGATCAGGCCACGCACCAGGGCAAGGTCGGCGCCGGCACAGAAGTTTCCGCCGGATCCACGAATGACCAGCAACGATGCGTCCGCTTGTGCCATTGCGACGGCATGCTCGAGCCCCTCGATGATGCCGAAGTCGATGCAGTTTCTTTGCTCGGGCCGATCGAGCCGCGCGTGCACGACGTTGCCGACGCGATCGATCAACACCTGTCCGACTCGGGTCACGATTCCCCACCTCTTAGAACGGCGACGGCCGCGAACTGAATAGAACCGCCGGCGCCGGTCACCACGGCGGTGCGGCACCCTTCAACCTGGTGATCTCCAGCGCGGCCACGGACCTGGAGCGCACCTTCGGCAAATCGATTCAGGGCACTGATACTGATGGGGGCCGCGCAGAGCACGCCACCGGAGGGACACACTGGGATGGCACCGCCGCGATCGAACCGGCCCTTCTCCGCATCCACGATGCCCTGACCCGGCTCGGAGAAACCGAGAGCCTCGACAGCGATCGGCTCCATCGTGGCGAAGGGGATGTATGGCTCTGCCACGTCGATCTGACGAGCCGGATCAGAAATCCCGGCCTGCGAGTAGGCGGCCGCTGCAGCTTTCGACAACTCCAGAAAGCTGGCGTGATCGTTGGTTCCGGCGGCGCCCATCTTATCGCCCAGGAAGTAGGTGTTGCTGCAGGCTGCGAGCCCGTCGATCCACGCCGTCGGGCGGGCCATGGTGGCGGCGCGCTCGGCCGAAACCATCACCAGCGCTGCCCCTCCCGAGGTCTGAGGACAGGCCATGTCCCGCCGGATCGGTGCAAACAGCAAAGGGCTGGAGAGAACCTCCTCGGGAGTGACGGGCTTGCGCAGCTGCGCTGCGGGGTTGAGCGCTCCATTGGTCCGCAACCTCGAGGCGACCTGGGCCCAAACCTGCTCGGCGTGAGGCAGGGCGACCCCGTGCCGGTGGAGATAGCGCTGGGCCTGCAGCGCGGCCATCGAGATGGTGTTCAACGGCAGCAGAGACTCATAGGCCGGATCCCAGATGAGGTTGAGAGCGTACTGTGCCGGTTGTACGGTGTCTCCCATCTTGTCCGCCCCGACCACCAGCGCGCATTGGGCCTCGCCGGCGGCAATGGCCCACCAGGCCATTTGCACCGCCGCCGTGCCGGTGGTGCCGCCGGTTTGCACCCGCACCACACGCTTGCCGCGAGCGGCGAGTACGTCGACGAGTTCCTGCTCGGGATGGCCGATGCCGTACAGGGCATCCGGGCCTTGGGAGAGCACCACCAGGTCGACGTCGCCCATGGTCACGCTAGCGTCGCCCAGCGCACCGACGGCTGCCTCGCGAAGAAGGCCGAAGAGGTCGGTATCGGGTCGCCTGGCGCGCATCGGCGTCATACCGACACCGACGATGCCCACCCTGGTCGAACTCATGCCGGGGCGCCCAGGAGAGTGAGCGAATGCCCTTGCCCGGCTCGGCCGTAGGAACAGTGGGCCAGTGCGCTCAGGGCTCCGCGCTCGACCGCCTCGGCTGCGCACACGATCCGTTCGAGACCGGCGGCGTAGCCCGCGTTGCGGTGGAAAAGCCCTCCCGATGGCTGCAGAGCCGGGAGGTTGCCCTGAATGACAGCGTCGGCTACCGAACCCGGGTCTCCCAGGCCGAGGGCATGGGCGGCCATCACCAGACGGAAGACTGTTCGGTCGGTGGTCTCGATCACCTCGGCGTGGGCAGGATCCTCGCCCGTGCGTCTCAAGATCCGCTCCCTCAGCCTGCCGACCGGGTCCGGGTTCCGTTCGAGCGGCAGCGCGCTGTCTGTGGCGAAGTCCACGGCCGCGATCTCGGCCCGCACCCCGGAGCCCGCCACCACCACCGCCACAGCGGCTCCGTCGACGGGGGCCAGATGCGCCGCCCGCAGCGGGGTGAACCAAGGGCGGTCATCGCCGGCCCGGTCGGGCGCCAAGAACCTCGTCAGGGGATCGAAGCGCTCGGCGGTGAGTCCGTGGGAGTGCAGCCAGCGGGCGACCACCAGCGCTTCAGCGGCCAGAGGGTGCGCACCGACCGGTCGGGAGAACACCGGCTCGGGATTGGGTGCGATGGCTTCAAGGGAGTCCGATTCCGCAGGGCTGTGCCACGACACCACGAGCACTGCTCGGTCGATTCCCGAGGAGACGCGCCACGTCGCCGAGGCCAGCGCGACTGTCGGGTCATCGACCACTTTCGTCTCGTCCCGGAGGTAGGCACCGGCGGGACCGGCGAGGTGCATCGAGGAGATCAGGCGACCGTCCAGGGCGTCGGAGCCGGCGAGCACCACCCCGGTGATATCGGCGCGCTCCAGACCCGCGTGCTCCAGGGCGGTCCGGGCGGCGAGGTGGACTCCGAGCGGCAGATCGACCCGCTCGGGTCCGTCGCCGAACTTCGCCACGGCCCACCCGGCGAGCCCCATCATCGTCATGCCGGCCCAGCGGGTGCGAGGAGCTCCAAGATAGCGTCGACGTTGCCCTGGAGTTGAGCCGGATCCAAACCGAAACTCGGCGAGTAGAGCAGCGTCTGTTCGTACAACCCGTCGAACCGCTCGGTCAACTGCTGACCGACCTCGTCCGGTGTCCCGGCCACCGCGAACAATTCCACCACGTCGTCGGGAACGGCCGCGATCATGGCGTCGAGGTCGCGTCGCGACCACGCTGCCCGAGCCTCAGCCGCCATCGACTCGAGACCATGCACGGCGAACGCGGGCAGATAGGTCCGGACGACGGCGTAGAAACCGATCTGCGCCTTCGCCCAGCGCAGGGCCAGATCGGCGTCCTCGTTGACGCTGCAGATCACATAGCCTGCAATCGGCACCGACTCACTGCGGCCGGCCCGTGCAGCACCGTCCTCCAGCGCCGGGCGCACGACGTCTGTTACGTAACGACGGCTGAAGATCGGGTGCCCGACCAGTCCGTCGGCCACCGAACCAGCTGCACGCACCATCCGCGGGTTGACTCCGGCAAGGTAGACGGGAATGTCGACCCGCAGCGGAGGGCGTACGGCCGCGGTTGGCGACAGAGCAAGGTGATAGAAATCCCCGTCGTGCGACACCCCGGTGTCGTCCATCGACCACAGTCGCCGCAGTAGCGGTACCAACTCCTCCACTCTGCGAGCTGGAGCCGTGGGATCGCTGCCGTGCCAGTCCCGTTGCATTGTCCGCGTGCCGGTGCCCAACCCCAGGATCAGACGGCCGCCACTGAGCTCGTCGAGGTCGCGAGCTTCGGCGGACAGCACGAGCGGTGACCGCCCGACGGCATAGGCGATCGCACTGCCGAGCTGCACACGAGACGAAACCATCGCCATGGCGGCCAACGACACCACGGCCGTCCGCTCGTAGAACTCGGTCGTCCAGACCGAGTCGAAGCCAGCGGCTTCGGCGCGCCGGGTCACGTCTTGAACCAGGTCCAGGTCTCCGCCGAGCAACACCAAGCCCCGACTAGCGGCGCCAGACGCAATCGACGCAGCGGTGCCAGACGCGATCGACGCAGAGTCGCCGGCCACGGGAAACCGTCAGGCCCTGACGGCGTTGGCGTCAATACTCGCGGCGAGCCTCAGGATAACCTCGCTGGCCTCGCGCGCCATCTGCGGGACGAAAGCGGCCACATCGACCACGTCCTGGATGCCGCTGGAGACCTGGCCGGCCGCGACCAGCCCGTTCTCGAAGTCGCCGGTTGACTGCGCGAGTTGTAGCGCGTGGTCCTTCCATTCGGTCAACTCGTCGGTGGTCATCTCTTTGTTCGCGACGATCTCCAACAGTCGTTCGGTGGCGGGAGTGCGCAGGCCCCGCGCCGGGCCGTAGACGCCCGGGAGGGCGATGACCTAGTGTTCCCGGGCGTCGACGATGAACTGGGCGACGGACGGGTGCCAGTCGGTGTTGTCGGCCGACGCGATGAAACGTGTGCCCATTGCGACTCCGGAGGCACCCAGGGCCAGTGCGGCTGCCAAGGTTCGTCCGTCGCGGGCACCGCCGGAAAGCAGGACGGGCACCGACACCGCCGCTGTGACGTTGGGCAGCAGCACGAACGTGTGCACGGGTGAGTGGTGGGTGTGGCCACCCATTTCGTAGCCGGAGGCAATGATGACGTCGGCGCCCGCGTCCTCGGCCTTGATCGCCTGACGGGTGCTGCCCACCTTGTGCTGGTGGATCAGCCCGGCGTCCTTGATCCTCGCCGCGAAAGCGCCCGGGAAGCCCGCGCTGGTGGTGAGAACCTTCAGCTGTCGGCCGACCTTGTCGTCGGCCTCACGTGCCGCGATCACGGCGTTGATGTAGGCCTCCGTGATCGGAAGTACCTTGCCGGTGTCGTCAGTGCCAACCGGGACGTTGACCGCAAAGGGTTTGTCGGTGAGCTTGGCACAATCGGCGATGTGGCTGCGCATGATGGCTGCGCCCTCGCTCGGCACCTGCGACATGCCCGGCATACTGATGGTGCCCATACCGCCGGCGTTGCTCACCGCGGCCGCCAAGGCCACAGTCTTGTGGGGCCCCATGCCTTCTTGGACGATCGGGTGCTCGATGCCGACGAGCTCGGTGTATCGGGTTGGGAGAATGGACATTACAACTCCTAATGAGAAAGTCAGTGGGTCTAGCGGTCGGCGGTCAGGATCAAAGCCGACCCGTCATTGAGGGCACCGGAGGTGACCACGGCAACCTCATGGCGTGGCGCCTGCCGTTCGCCACCTCGGCCCTGCACCTGGAGCACAGCCTCGGTGATCGTGTTCATTCCGTGCAGGTACCCCTCGGCAAGCAGGCCGCCGTGGGTGTTCATCGGAAGTGACCCGTCGATCGCGGTCGCCCCGGAGCGGATGAACTCCCCCGCTCCCCCGCGCTCTGCGATACCGAGTCCCTCGATGGTCATCAGCACGGTGCTGGTGAAGCAGTCGTAGATCTCGGCAACGTCAACGTCGCCGGGACCGATCCCAGCACGCCCGAACAGCTCGTCGCGGAGCAGGTAACCGTAGTTGCGGGTGAAGTCGTCTGTGAGCAGTTGGTCGCCGATGTCGAGACCGGGACGCGGGCCGGCTGCGTAGGCACCCGATGCGACCCGGACCGGAGGCTGCGCGAGGTCGCGGGCCCGCTCGAGAGTCGTCACCAGAACCGCGCACGCACCGTCGACTTCGCTGGTGCAGTCGGCGGCCCGGAACGGGTCCGCGATCCAGGGGCTGTTGAGATAGCCATCCATGTCGAGGGGCTTGCGCAGAATCGCCCGGTCGTTCAGCTCGGCGTAGGCACGTTGGGCGATAGCCACCGACGCCAAGTCGGCCTCGGTCGCGCCGACCTCGTGCATGTATCGACGCGCCCACATCGCGATGTACATCAGATACGCGTTGTAGCCGATGGGATAGCGGAACTGCGCGGCGCCGCCGGCGAAGGCGCCGCTGCCTACCCGGATTCCGGAGCGGCCGTTGAGGGCGCGGAAGACCAGCACCGCCTCCGCCTGACCAGTGGCCACGGCGGTGGCGGCCTGATAGGTGATGATGCTCGGCGACTGACCGCCTTGCTGAAAGTCCAACACGTAGCGCAGCTTGGGCAGAGCCAGCGCGGTGGCGACTGCCTCGCAACTGACGGAGTCGTTGAGAACTGAGAAGCTCGCAACGCCGTCTACGACATCCTTCGACATCCCGGCGTCAGCCAATGCGTTCCTGGTGGCTTCGGTAGCCAAGGACAAGACGGTGCGGCCGGAGTTGCGGGATAGCGGGGTGTACCCGACCCCGGCGATGGCAACCTCACGCATGCACGGCTCCTCTCTCATGTGTTCAAATAGTTAGTAAATCTTCAAACGTTGGGACAGTTTATGTCTTATCAGTCAAGTTGTCTACGGGTTCGGTAGCTCTACTTGGTCTTGGGCTCCTGCCACGGCAGCGAGCCCAACGACACCGGCGCGGCACCGGGCCTCACCACCACAGCCGTTCCACCGGCGCCGTCGGAGACCAGTCGCGCACGGACCGGTTCCAGAACGGCGTCGGCTCGGGCAGCCCTTAGAACCTCAGCTACATCCGAGTGCTGCTCGCACAGTGACAGGTGATACCGGGTCGGGGGCAGCAGGCGTGGGGTCCACTCTTCGCTGTACAGGACCTCGGCGGGGCGGACCCACACCGAATCGACAGCCTCACCCTGATCGTGCTCCGAGATCTGCCCCTGTGGCGTGGCGGCGTAATAGAAGAAGGTGTCGAACCGGCGCGGCGCACCGGCGGGAGTGATCCACCGGTCGTGGTAGACCAGCGACCCCGGATCCAAGACCAATCGCCTGTCTTCGAACGCCTCCGACAGCGACGCCCCACTGGCCAGAGCAGCACGCACGGCGCGCGCATGGTCGACACTTGCCGGCGCACCGGCGTCGTCGAGGGCCAGCAGTATCAGCGCCTCTTCACATGTTTCCCGCACCGCAGCGACGAGGACGTCGTCGACTTCATCCACGGGTTGGCCGCCCGGGCCCGTCGACGCCGCCGCGATCACCGGCAGACGCTGATCGTGGGCATCGACGCTGCCTCCCGGGAAGACATAGCGATCAGGAGCGAACGCCGCCTTCGACGTCCGCCGCAGCAGCAGCACCTCAACTCCTTCGGCGCCATCGCGAACGACAACGACGCTCGCCGCTCGGCGCGGGGTCACGACCTCACCCTCAGCGTTCATCAAGCCCACTCTCCCATCCCCTCAGACGGATATCGACTTATCGGTCGAAGCATTGTAGAGTCTTGCACACCCTTTCTGGAGAAAGCAGCCGGGCTAGGGATTGCGCAGAGTGGATAGTTAAGGAGCAGCCTTGTGAACGAGGTCGTGATCGTCGATGGTGTCCGCAGCCCGATGGGTCGACGAGGCGGCGGCCTAGCCGACGTCCATGCGGTCGACCTGTTGGCCCATGTCCTGAGCGCGCTCATCGAGCGCACGGGGATCGATCCGGCGACGGTTGACGACGTGATCGGCGGGTGCGTCGGTCAGGTGGGTGAGCAATCCACCAACGTCACTCGAAACTCGTGGCTGGCCGCTGGACTGCCCGTCTCGGTGCCGGCGGTCACGGTCGATCGCCAATGCGGCTCGAGCCAACAGGCCCTGCACTTCGCCGCCCAAGGAATCGCCTCCGGCAACTACGACGTAGCCGTCGCGTGTGGGGTCGAGTCGATGAGCAGGATTCCGATCGGCTCTGCCGCGACCTTCCAGGGCTCTCCCTATAGCGACCAGCTGTTGGCAGCGCACCCCCTAGTCTCGCAGGGCGAGTCGGCCGAGCGGATCGCGGACAAGTGGGGATTCGCCCGCGCCGACCTGGACGCACTTGCTGTGCGCTCGCACCGCATGGCCATCGCAGCCCGGGAGGCAGGCGTCTTCGCCCGCGAAATCACCCCGTTCAAGGTGGGCGACACGCTGGTAGAGCACGACGAAGGGATCCGCGAACCCGACCCTGCCAAGATCGCCGCGCTAAAGCCGGCGTTCCGAGCCGACGGCGTGGTGACGGCTGCGACTTCCTCCCAGATCACCGACGGAGCCGCCGCGCTGCTGCTGATGAGCGGCGAGCGGGCCCGTGAACTCGGGCTGACGCCACGGGCCCGGGTGGTTTCGATGGCGCTAGCCGGTGACGACCCAGTGATGATGCTCACCGCGCCGGCGCCGGCTACCCGCAAGGCTCTGGACCGAGCCGGTCTTGCGGTGAGCGACCTTGACGCGGTGGAGATCAACGAAGCGTTCGCGAGTGTCGTGCTGGCCTGGCGCGACGAACTGAACATCTCTGAACAGTGGTACGACGAGCACGTCAACGTGCACGGCGGGGCGATGGCCATGGGGCATCCGCTCGGTGGATCGGGTGCACGTCTGATGGTCAGCCTGATATCGGTGCTCGAAGAGCGGGGCGGGCGCTACGGACTGCAGACCATGTGCGAAGGCGGCGGACAGGCCAACGCGACGCTCATCGAACGCTGGGGCGCAGATCGATGACTGACACGTTCGTCTCGGGAACGGGCATCGCAGTTTTCGATCGTGCCCCCAGCACCCGCTCTGCCGACCAAGTCGAGTATGCCGTGCGCGCGGCCCTCGAAGATGCCGCCGTCGGTCTGGACCAGATCGACGCCGTCTACGTCGGCAACGCCGCTGCCGGCTTGCTCACCGGCCAGGAGATGATCCGGGGCCAGGTGCTGCTACGCGAGTTCGACCTCGGCGGAATCCCGATCGTCAACTGTGAGAACGCCTGCGCCAGCGGATCCACTGCCCTCCACCTCGCCGACACCGCGTTGCGCGCCGGTCGGGCTGGCACGGTGCTCGTGGTCGGGGCCGAGAAGATGGCCAGCGAAGACAAGCAGCGCCCGATGATCGCCTTGGCCGCGGCGGTGGACCAAGAGCGGCTGGACGAGGAGTCGCCCGACGTACGTGGCAGCGGCTCACTGTTCATGGACATCTATGCGCAATTGGCCCGGGACTACATGACCGACCACGGGGCCAGCCCGGAGGACTTCGCTGCCCTGGTAGTGAAGAACCGGCGACACGCCTCCCACAACCCGGTCGCCCAGTTCACCGCTCCCATCACCGTCGAAGAGGTCCTCGCGGCCCGACTCATCAATGATCCGCTCACGCTGCCGATGTGCTCACCGATCGGCAACGGCGCGGCAGCGCTCGTGCTCACCCTCGAGCCTGCCCGCGACTCCACGCCGGTCCGCCTGCTCGCCTCCAGTCTGGTTTCCGGACAAGGCCGGCATTCGGAGTCTGCCGTCACCCATGCGGCGCGATTGGCCTTCAACCAGTCCGGAATCTCGCCGGGCGACGTCAGTCTCGCCGAGGTGCACGACGCCACGGCCCCCGCCGAAATCATCGCGTTGGAAGAACTCGGTCTGCTCGCGCCGGGAGAGGGCGTCTTCGCAGTGCGCAAAGGGCGACTCGAGGTCGGCGGAGACCTGCCGACCAATCCCAGCGGAGGCTTGGTCTGCAAGGGCCACCCAGTCGGCGCAACGGGCGTGGCTCAGGTGGTCGAGGTGGCCGACCAACTCCGCGGCCGTGCCGGTGGGCGCCAAGTCGAGGGGGCCCGGATCGGGGTCACCGAGAACGCCGGCGGTTGGCTGGGCGGCGATGTGGCGGCGGCAACCGTGCACATCCTGGGGAAGTAACCGATGAGCGACCTTGCGCAGCCGGACTCACACGGAATCGCTTTCGAGCGCTTCCCCCGCACTACCCGCTATTTGGACCCGTCACACGATTGGGCCCCAGCTCAGATCACCAGCGAGATCCGACGCGACCCCCTGCTGGGCACCACCGGCCGTCTGGCCCACTTCGTCGGATTCCGGCCACAGCCCGAGGACTTCGCGGAGTTGGCGGAGACCACCCGCGCGATCTGCCCCTTCTGTCCCGAGCGCCTGGAAGCCGTCACCCCGCAACTTCCGCCAGACGTGTTCGCCAAGGGCCGCCTGACCCGGGGGCAGGCAACCCTGGTCCCCAATCTCTCCCCCTACGACGCATTCAGTGCGGTCACAGTGATTTGCGCCGACCACTTCGTGTCGATCGATGCGTGGTCGCCAGATGTCCTGC
>JBPPMQ010000155.1:0-11806 GCA_051306135.1 Nocardioides sp.
TGCCGATGGCGGTGCGCGGCCGCCCACCGCTCATGATCGATCCGCCCGTGGATGCCGGGCACCGTCGGCTTCCTCCATCCGGGCGAGCCAGGCATCGATCTCGCTGCCACGAAAGCGCAGCTCGCGGCCGACGCGGAACCCGCGCGGGCCACGGCCTTGACTACGCAGGTCGTAGATCGTTTGGACCGTGACCCCCAGGCGGGCGGCCAGCTCGGACAAGCAGAGAACAGTGTCGAGAGATTCGGTAGTGGGTTCCATGCACGAGAGGTGTGCGAGCCGAGCCGAGCGGGTCCGAGCAGGATCGAGAACGGGCCCCCGCACAGCGAGGAACAACGATGAAGTGCCGAGTTTGTGCCGAGTAGGCATGGGGTCCTCCTGAGTGAGGATCCCGGACACCTGCGCTGACCTGCAGGTTTGGTGGAGCTGAGGGGATTCGAACCCCTGGCCTTCTCATTGCGAACGAGACGCGCTACCAACTGCGCCACAGCCCCATCTTCGGTTTTCACACCCTCCGGCACGTGGCCGGTGATGCGCGGATCAGGCTAGCACCGGCACCGGCGACGATCCCAACTGCCGGCATACGGCTGCTTTGATCAGGCCAACGCGTCGCGGAGCTTGACCCGGGCACCGGTCAGCAACACCGAGTTGCGATAGATCCGCTGGCCGGCCGCGATGGCCGCGACTGTCGTCAGCAGCAGCACCGCCAGGGATCCGAAGGGCTCCCACCAGGCGGCCTCGCCGGTGAACACCCGGGTCGGCATCGTCAGTGGGGACGAGAACGGGAACCAACTCAGTGCTGTAGCCAGGGTCTCGTTCTCGTTCGCCACGAAGCTGAGCAGGTATGGGATCACCACCAGCATCGTCACCGGGGTGGTCACCGCGCCCACGTCCTCGGCCCGCGATATGAGGCTTCCGGCGGCAGCGAACATGGCCGCCAGCATCAGGAACCCGAAGACGAAGAAGACCAGGAACCACACGATCGGCAGCCCGAGATCACCGAGCCCGATGCTGTCGCCGAAGACCGCCAGACCCGCCACCGCCGCAAGGGCGGCGGCCCCGATCTGCAGGATCGCCAGCACAGTGTTGCCGACGACCTTCCCGGTCAGGAGCGCTGACGGCGAGGTCGAGGACAACAGGATCTCAACCACTCGGGTGGACTTCTCCTCCACCACACTGTTGGCGATCTGCGCGCCGAAGACCGAGGCTGCAAAGAAGAAGGTGAGCGAGAACGCCAACGAAACGAAGTAGATCGTCGTCGGGTCCTCACTGGTCGGGTCCAGCAGTTCCACGGCAGGAGCGACCGAGAACGCCTCCACCGCTCTGGTGGACGAGTCACGCCAGCCGACCACCGTCACCGCGCCGTCGGTGAAGTCCAACCCGGCGTCGACGGTGCCGTCCTCCAGCAGGGTGGCCATCTCGTCCCGGCTGACGTCGGTCTCCACGACGTCGAAGTAGTCCTTGCCGTCGGCATCGGTCAGGGTGGCCAGGTCGGCCGGCGGGGTGCCCGCGACAGCCACCGGCACCGGCTTGCCGCCCTCGATCACGTTAGGCACGATCGTGGCCGCCAGAGCCATCACCACCAGGGCCATGCCCATGCCCAGGAAAGCCTTGGTCCGGATCCGGGAACCGACCTCGCGGCCGGCCACCAGACGACTGCTGGCGAGGAAGGTCATCTCACGCCTCACGCGACCACCTCCCGGAAGATCTCGGCCAGGCTCGGTTGGATCGGCCGCCAGGCAGAGACCTCACCGCGCAGCACGGCTTCGGAGAGCAACAGGTGCCGGGTCTGCTCGTCGGCCTGGACCGAGACACCCTCCGTGGTCGGGACGACCGTGCCGCGTGCGCCCACCCAGGCGGCCACCCAGTCGGTGGTGGCCGCCACCAACTCCCAGGTCGGGTCGGTGTACCCCGACCGAAGCTGATCGCGACCGCCCGCTGCACGGATCCTGCCGGCGGCGATGATGACCAGGTCGTCACACAGGCGCTCGACGATGTCGAGCTGGTGGGAACTGAACAGCACCGGCACACCGTGGGCGGCGTGGTCGGTCAGCACGGACTGCACCACGTCCACCGCCATCGGGTCCAGCCCGGAGAACGGCTCGTCCAGGACCAGCACATCGGGCTGATGCACCAGCGCGGCCGCGATCTGGGCCCGCTGCTGGTTGCCCAGGGAAAGCTTCTCCACCGCGTCGTCAGCCCGCTCGGTCAGACCGAGACGCTCGATCAGGTCCTCGGCGTTCTTCCCGGCCGCGTCAGCCGTCCACCCCTGGAGCCTGGCTAGATAGATCAGTTGGTCACGGACCTTCATCTTCGGGTAGAGGCCCCGCTCCTCGGGCATGTAGCCGAAGCGCCGCCGGTCAGACGTCTTCAGCGGACGGCCGTCGATGGTGATCTCGCCGGCGTCGGCCTGGAGCACCCCCAGCAGGATCCGCATGGTGGTGGTCTTGCCGGCGCCGTTGCCGCCGACGAACCCCGTCATCCGACCCTGGTTGATCTCGAATCCGACGTCGTCGAGCACCCGTCGCTCGCCGTACGCCTTGCAGATCCCCGACAGCCTCAGCGATGCCACGGAGACAACCTAGCGAAGACAACCAACTCTGACCGGGCGCACAGGTTGGCCGGCGGTGGTGGTTCAGGAGGTGCGGCGTTCGCCGTCGCGGCCCTCGGCCGCGTCGGTGGCCTCGTCGGCCTGACGGACCAGCTCCGAGTCGGCCTCGGTGTGGCCCGAGGTCCACACGCCGGTCGACTCCAGGTCGATCGTCATCACCGAACGTCGCGGCGCGGGCGCCTTGTTGACGTAGATCGGCAGGGTCAGCGGCTGCGGCTCCCAGGTCGGCTTGGGGCCGAGCGGAGCCGGAAGCGTGGAGTCGTCCTCGGTGCCGACCTCGACGTCTGGGGAGTGCTCGGCCGCGATCGATGGCGCCGGGTAGCCCTCGTCATCGACGTCGGTCGAAACACCGACCGGATCGGCGACATCCGGGATCGGACGAACGCTGGGATGGATGGCCATCGCGCGACGTCGATGCTCGCCCCTCACCATCACCCGGCAGGTCACCAGCCACCCGACCAGGACACCCACCGGAGCCGCAATCCAGGTCGGCGCGATCACGCCGGCAAGTCCGAGGCCCGTCACCGCGACCAGCGCGATCGTGATCAGCCCGAGTACCCGTCGACGGCGCCTGGCTGCCGACACGGTCCGGGGAGCCTTCGACTTCCTGGGTTCCTTCGGCGCCTTGGGCATCTCGGCGGCCTTGGCCGCGCTGACGGTCTGCTGGGGCGCGGTGGGCTCGACCGGCGTGGGCTCATCCTCGACCCGCAGTTGATGGGGCCTGGGGGCCTCGGCGACCAGTTCGGTGCGCCGGCGGCTCACCGCCTCGCGCCGCGCCAGAACCGTCATCCGGCCGGAAAACTTCTCCACGCCACGCGACCGGGCGCTGGCCTCGTGGTGCTCCAGCGCCTTGGGAATCAGATAGGCAGCCCAGGCAATGGCCAAAGCCACAAAGATCAATGCACTCGGGTCGCCCACGCAGCAAGGCTAAGAGGCCCGAACCGCCAGCGGTCGGAGGCGCGCTCGTGTGTCGCAAATCGATTGCTGTGACTGGTGGGATCTTGGTGCCACCACCCGCCCTCAGGAGGTGGACCCCAGTCGCCCCACCACGGTGCCGACGACTTCCTCGGCGGTCACAGCGAAGATGCGGTGGTCGCACCACTGTCCGTTGATGTGCAGATAGCGCGGGGCATAACCGACCTCCCGGATTCCCAACTTCTCGACCACACGCAGCGAGTTGGAGTTCTCCGGCCTGATCGCGATCTCCACCCGATGCAGACCGACCGGCCCGAAACAATGATCGATGACCAGCGCCAGCGCCGTGGGGACGGCTCCCCGACCGGCAAAGGCAACATCGATCCAGTACCCCACCGAACAGAACATGGCCGACCCACGCACGATGCTCGACACCGTGATCTGACCGGCGAAGTGACCCTCGACCTCAATGACGAAGGGAAGGCTCGTCCCTTGAGCCGCTGACCTAGTCAACCCTTTGGCCAGCGCACCGAAGGACGCCGGGCGCGGGGCACCGCCGGGCGGAACCGTTGCCTCCCACGGCGTCAACCAGTCCGCGCTGCGCCGGCGGGCCTCCCGCCACGCGGGCGCGTCGCGGCGGCTCACTGGGCGCAGCACCACATCGCCGTGGCTGAGCCGTGCCGGCCAGCCGGGGCTCATCGGTGTGTCCGGGGATGGTCGGAGCCCACGATCTGTTCGATCGCGTGCACCAAGATCGGCCCCAAGACACGCAGTCCGTCGCGCACCCCGCCGGTCGAGCCGGGCAGGTTGACCACCAGACACTGACCCGCCACCCCTGCGACTCCACGCGAGAGAGCTGCGGCGGGTACGCCGGAGGCAATGCCGGCAGCGCGGATCGCCTCAGCGATGCCCGGGATCTCTCGGTCCAGCAAGGCGGTGGTCATCTCCGGCGTCCGGTCCGTGGGGGTGAGGCCGGTGCCACCGGAGGTCAGCACGCACCGCACCCCTTGACGAACCAACGCATCGATCGCGACCCCCACCGGGTGCCCGTCCGGCACCACCGCCACCGGCTCGACTCCGAACCCGAGATCGGTGAGGAACTCGGTGATCACCGGCCCGGTCGCATCCAGATAGATCCCTGCGGAAGCGCGGGTGGACGCAATCACGACCCCGGCCCGCAACCCGGGCTCGCGGACCGGCCCGGGCTTCATCCGCGGGTCCAGTCGCCCGACCGGCCACCCGACTTGGACTCGACGCGGACATCAGTGATGACGGTGGCCTTGTCGACCGCCTTGACCATGTCCACCACGGTCAAGGCAGCGACACTCACCGCGGTCAGTGCCTCCATCTCCACGCCGGTGACATGGGTGGTGCGCACCGTCGCAGTGATCTCGACCGCATCGTCGGAGACCGCCAGTTCGACGCTGACGCCAGAGAGCGGCAAGGGGTGGCATAGCGGGATCAGGGTCGGGGTCAGTTTGGCGCCCATGATGCCGGCGATCCGCGCCACTGCCAGAGCATCACCCTTAGGCACCCCCTCGCCGCGCAACAGGCCCACCACGTGGCCGGAGACGAGCACCCGGCCCGAGGCCGTGGCGGTGCGAACTGTGACCGCCTTCTCGGACACGTCGACCATCCGGGCTGCGCCCGAATCGTCAAGATGAGTCAACCGATCCATCACCCGCCTCCTTCGCCGTCGGTGAGCACCACGATCTCGCATTCGGAGCCTGCCAGCAGTCCTCCGGTGGGAACCACGATCAGGCAGTTGGCACCAGGCAGGTCACCGAGCATGTGGGAGGCCGCGCCGCCTACCGGGCTCACGGTGCGGCCCGTGGGCGTGTCGACATACTCTCCGCGCATGAATTGCGGCCGACGCCCGTCGAAGGAGCCGAGGTCGGTGGTGATCCGTCCGCGCTGGTAGGGCACTACTTCTGGCCCAACGCCCATCAGGCGCCGCAGCGCCGGGCGCACAAAGAGTTCGAAGGAGACGAACGCGGAGACCGGGTTGCCCGGAAGGGCGAAGATCGGGACCCGGCCGTCACCGACGTGGCCGAACCCTTGGGGTTTGCCGGGCTGCATGTTCACCGCGCCGAACCAGACACCCAGAGGGGCGAGGGCGGCTTTGACCACGTCGAAGTCGCCCATCGAGACACCGCCGGAGGTGATCACCAGGTCCGCCCGGACCAGTTGGTCGCTCAGTTCTGCGGTGAAGTCGTCCACCGAGTCCTTCACGATGCCGACCCGGAAGGCGACCGCGCCGGCCCGGCGCACCATCGCTGCCAGCAGGAACGAGTTGGCGTCGTAGATGCTGTCGTGTCCGAGTTCTTGTCCGGGCTCTCGCAACTCCGAACCGGTCGAGATGACCACCACCCTCGGTCTTGGCCGCACCGCCACCTGCGCGCACCCGACTCCAGCCAGCAACCCGAGATGGCGGGGGCCGAGCAGGGTGCCCCGCTCGACGACCAGGTCACCGGCACGCACGTCCTGGGCCGCCGGGCGGACGTGTCCGCCGACCGCGGGGGCACGGCTGATCTTCACGGTGGAGGTGCCGGCATCGGTCCACTCGTAGGGCACCACGGCGTCCGCTCCGGCGGGCATCGGCGCACCGGTCATGATCTTGGCGGCCGTGCCGGGGGCGATGGCCGACAACGAGGCGGCACCGGCGCCGATCATGCCGACCACAGGCAGGTAGATCGGGGCAGATTCGGTCGCCCCGACGATATCGACCGCCCGCACCGCGTAACCGTCGTGGCTGGCGTTGTCGAACCGGGGCAGATCGATCCCAGAAGTGACCGGCTGCGCGGCCGCCAGACCGAGGCAGTCCATCAACGGGAGGTTGACGACCCGCTGCGGTGCGATCGAGTCCAGGATCTGTTGTTGATGTTCCTCGACCGAAATCACATCGAGCAGCCTACTGAGCCTCTGCCTGGGTGTCAGCCAAGGTCGTGCCCGGCTCGACCCGGCCGGGACCGCGGCCTTCGAGCACGGCGTCGCCGTGCACCACGACCCCTCGTCCGAACGTCCAGTCTCCGGTGACCTTGAGCGAGGACGCGTCCCTCAGGCTCGGGGCGCCCTCGCTGAAGCGCTTCTCGAACTCAGAGACCAGCTTGTAGTAGTCACCGTCGAGGTCCACGAACGGCACACTCTCGGCGACCTGCTCGAGGCGGTGGCCGTCCTTCATCTGGTAGACGTCTGATCGCAGCACCAGCAGATCGTTCGTAGTCTTCACCGGCACGAACCGCTCGCGGGTCACCTCGATGAGTTCGGCGCCGTCGAACACCTCGATCGCAGCGCCCATCGCAGTCTCGATCTGCACCACTTTCGGGGATGACGGGTCTGCGGGGTCGACGGTCTTGACGTTGCGGATCAGCGGCAGTCCGAGGATGCCGTCGCGCTGGTCCAGGGTGTCCCTCATCGCCACCAGGTCGAACCACAGATTGTTGGTCGAACAAAACTGGTGCCGCGACAGGTCAGCCAGTGCCGACTTGTCCTCGTCCAACGTCTGTGCGGTCTCCCGCAGCACGATCCGACCGTCCGCCTTGCGGCGGGCGAAGTGACCACCTTTGCGGTCAGAGGGGGTGCGCCGAACGGCCTCGATCGCGAAGGGTGCGCCGCTGGCGGCGAACCATCCGGCGACCTTGGAGTCGGCGACGGCACCGAGGTTGTCGGAGTTCGACACGAACACATAGCGGAACCCGGCATCGATGAGTTTGTCGAGGAGCCCGGAGCCCCGCAACGCGGTGTAGAGGTCGCCGTGGCCGGGCGGGCACCACTCCAGTTCGGGGTCCTTGGGCCAGGTCGCCGGGGTCAGTCCGTCCAGCAGCAGTTTGGGCTCGGAGTTCTGGAGGAACTCCACCGGCAGACCGTCGACCGCGATGTCGTCGTAACGCTCCAGCGCATCCAGGGTGTCGCCGGAGGTGCGGTAGGAGTTCATGAAGATCAGCGGCACCTTGACGCCGGTGGCTTCACGCAGCGCGAGCACCTGGCGGACGATCACATCGAGGAAACTCAAGCCCTTGCCGACGCAGAGCAGCGATTTGGCGCGATCCATGCCCATCGAGGTGCCCAGTCCGCCGTTGAGCTTGATCACGACTGTCTTGCCCAGGGCGTCGAGGCCATCTGCCTGGTCGACGTCGAAGTCAGCGAGCGCAGGCATGTCGACCGGATCGATGGTGCTCTCCGGAATCATGCCGGTCTCGCCATGCTCGAGGAGGCGGTAATAGTGCGCGAAAGTCTCGATGGCAGTCTGATCGACTCCTCGCGCCCGCATCTTCTCGATTGACTTGACCAACCCTGGCGCCTTGGCGGGGACATTACCCATAGCCTCGATCGTAGGCTGGTTTCGTGAATGAAGGGCAATCACCCCACAGCCTGGACCCCTCCGGTGCCGTTGAGGCTGCCAAGGTCGCGTTGCGCGACCAACGCCTCGCGGCGCGCAAACATCGTGGTCTGGCCGCCGTCTCCGAGGCGGCCCAGCAAATCTGCGACCACCTGATGGGCGCTACCGAGGTGCGTCAGGCCGCCACCGTCGCCGTCTACGTATCTGTGGGCAGCGAACCCGGCACGGCCCGCCTGCTGGACCAGTTGAGTAGGGCCGGGAAGCGGGTGATCGCGCCGGTCCTGATGGCGGACAACGACCTGGACTGGGTGAGCTATCAAGGCACGCTGCATCGTGCCGGGCGGGGCCTGCTCGAACCGGACGGTCCGCGGCTGGGCGTCGACGCGATCGCGGGAGCCGACGTGGTGCTGGTTCCAGCGTTGGCTGTCTCGGATGCCGGGATGAGGATGGGCCGCGGAGGCGGTTCATACGACCGAGCGCTCGCCAGGGTGCAGGCGGGCACCTTCGTGTGTGCACTTGCCTATGCCGACGAAGTAGGACCGACGGTCCCTGCAGAACCGCACGACCGCCGGGTCGACGCGGTCGCGACCGAGGCGGGAATCGTTCGATTCGCTGGGACCTTCTAGACTTTGCGAGCGCTCGCACCCCCGGAAGGACTCTGGCCATGCCCACCTACCAATACGCCTGTACCGAATGTGGTCACGGGTTTGAGCAGTATCAGGCGTTTTCCGAGGACGCCCTGACCATCTGCCCCGAGTGCGGCGGCCGACTGCGCAAGGTGTTCAACTCCGTGGGGGTGACCTTCAAGGGCTCGGGTTTCTACCGCACTGACTCCAGATCGGGTTCATCGGGAACCGACGCCGCCGCAGGTTCAACCGAGTCGACAACCGGCGCTGCGACCACCTCGCCGGGCTCGACCCCCTCGTCGGGGTCGACCACCTCGCCGGGGTCGACCACCTCGCCGGGGTCGACCACCTCGTCTGGCCCGGGCGGCTCCGACTGATCTGGGCGTGCCACCCACGGCGCTCTGCCCTGTGGACAGCCCCGTGGGTTCACCCGGTTGTGGATACAGAGCCGGCACCGTCCTGTGGTGCGCCTAGCCTCGCGGCATGGCCGATCTGCCCAGCCTGACTAGGCGCGTACGTCGCTTCACGCTCCGCCACCGTCGCGGTCTTGCCGCAGTCTGCGCGGCAACCGCTGTCCTGTTCGGACTGGAGTCTCTTCAGCCCGTCGACTCCGACAGGGTCGAGGTCGTGGTCGCTGCCCGGGACCTCGACGCTGGCGGTAGTTTGACTCCGGATGACCTGACCACGGCCCGGTGGCCCGCCGAACTGGTCCCCGATGGGGTGATCGATCCGACAGGGATGCGGCTGACCGGCGGGGTGCGGGCCGGTGAGCCGATTGTGGACCGGCGGGTTCTCGACACTGGCATGGCCGACGACTTGCGGGATCGGGGTCTGCAGGCGATGCCGGTGCGGATTCCCGACGCCACTGCGGTTTCGCTGTTGCGACCCGGGAGCCTGGTCGACCTGTGGGCTACCGACCCCGCGACCGGCGAGGTCGCCCTCGTCGCCGACGCCGCCCTGGTGCTCTCGGTGCCGACAGCCCCGACGGACAGCACTGGGCCGACCGGGCTGCCAGGAGGTTTGGTGGTCCTTGGGGTGCCCAGCGCCGACGTTGGCAAGGTGGCCGCTGCCGCCGCACGGCTCTACGTCACCTTCACCTTTGCGGGATAGGGTCATGGCGCACAGCGTCGAACCGAACAGCGTCGAACCGCGCGGGGTCGGACGACAGCGGCACCGACCCAAGGAGATCACGTGTCTGGATTCAAAAGCTTCCTGCTTCGCGGCAACCTCGTGGACACCGCCGTCGCGTTCATCATGGCCACCTCGTTCGCGGCGGTGACCACCGCCTTCACCAACTGGCTGGTTGACGTGTTAGGGCTCCAGCTGAGCAATGAGAATGGGATCACCGACCTGTGGGCGATCCTGGTCGCCGCGGTCCTCAACTTCGTGATCCTGGCTGCGATCGTCTACTTCCTCATCGTGATGCCGTACGCGAAGCTCAAGGAGCGCTACTTCCCGGCGCCCACGCCTGGCCCCGCCCCGGAGGTCGTGCTGCTCACCGAGATCCGAGACGCGCTGGCCGCGAGGCCCTGACCCGCTACGCCCTTGGCCACGGCCGGACATCAGCCATGGTGCGGGGGAACCTGGTCCTTGAGCCACTGGTCCTGCGACCCGGTCGGAGCCTCCGACTCGCGATCATCGGAGGTGGACTCCGGGAGCACCTCGCCGAAGATCTTGGCGATGCGCGCCCTGCGCTGCCAGTCGCTGTGTGAAGTCTGTTCGTCGGTCACAGCGGTCACACGCACAGACCGGCAGCCTCGAGGACCTGGTCGGTCTGCTGTTGCCCGCTGGACTCGTTGTCCTTGTTCTTCTTCTTGGTGCCGCCGGCGGTGACCTTGCCGACCAACATTGACTTGGGCAAGACGTTGTCGTGGTTGATCAGATCCCAGAACTCCGGCGCACTCGGTGCCCACGCAACCCGGTTGGGGTCGATGGCGTCGTACATCCACGGCACGGTGATGAACTGGACTTTGTCGAAGCCGATGTCCTTGAATGCGATGCCGAGGCTGGCCAGCTTCCTGATGTCACCCAGACCCTCCGAAACGGTCAGCGAGTCTGTCGCCGCCTTGAGGAACCTGATCACCCGGACCGGGTCCGAGAGCGTGTTGCTGGACAGCACCGTGTGCACCATCGAGGCGATGAAGGCCTGTTGCCGCTTGATGCGGCCGATGTCGGAGCCGTCGCCGATGTGGCGGACCCGCACATACTTCAACGCGTCCGGACCGTCGAGAACCCGAGTGCCGGACGGCAGATAGATGCCGTGCTCACGGTCGTCGATCGTCTCCGGGATGCAGACCTCGACGCCACCGACCGCGTCGACCATGGCTTGGAAACTGGCAAAGTCGACGACCACGAAGTCATCGACGGCAATGCCGGTGCTCAGTTCGAACTGAGCAACCGTGCAGGCGGGCCCACCGACGGAGTAGGCGGCGTTCCACATCTGCCGATCCCCCCCCGAATAGACCCCACCGGAGTCGGTGGTGCAGTCGGGACGCGAGACCAGGGAGTCACGCGGGACGCTCACCCCGTAGGCGCGCTTCCGGTCGGCTGACAAGTGCAACAAGATGGTGGTGTCAGAGGCGTTGCCGCCCGATTCCTGGTCGATGCCGCAACTGTAGGTTCCCGAGGAACAGTCGCGCGAGTCGGTGCCCATGACGAGAATGTTCATCGGCTGGTGCGGCGCGTCGGGGAGCACAATCTTGTCCGGCCGGTCGATGAGAATCTTGTCATCGACGTTGCTGACGACGTTGAGGTCGTTGAACATGTTCCACAGCACGGAGGTGCCGACCGCGGTCAACGCGCCCACCACGACCAGCGAACCGGAGATGACCCCGACGATGATGCGCCTGTAGTTGCGTTGGATCCGACGCCGGCCCGGGCGCACCACGACCGCAGGACGCGGCGGCTCGTTGCCGTTGGTTTCGACGTCGGACATCGGTGGTGCACCCCTGATTGCGCTCGCGTTTGGACCCGGCGGCCCGAACCGCCCAAACTTAGTCTGACGGCTCTTTGCAACGACCCCAAACCGAGGATGTGTGGTTCTGGTGACAAGATGGACGCCGCGCGCCCCGGTAGCTCAGTGGATAGAGCAGCCGCCTCCTAAGCGAAAGGTCGCCAGTTCGACTCTGGCCCGGGGCACCAGCGCAAACGCGCAGGTCAGGACGCCGGACAGGCTTCTGACCTGTGTGTTTGTCATTGTTTCGCTCCTATCGACCGGTATCGCACCGTGTCAGTCCGGGTTGGTCCGACTATGTGAAGCGCGCATTGACAGCGTTCTTCACGGCTGGTTTATGGGAATTCTATGTCAATTTCTCATGC
>JBPPMQ010000048.1:0-19492 GCA_051306135.1 Nocardioides sp.
CAAACAAACACCAACAAAACCCAGACCAAAGCCTGGGCAGTCAGAATCATTGTCAAAACCATCCACGAATGGACAGGGCAAATTAATTCATCGACTATCACACACTGTTGAGTTCTCAAGAATCACACGCGCACCAACTCCGGGCTTCTCAGCCGTTTGTTTGGGGCAACTCGTGAAACCTTACTGATGGGCTTCGGCCCCGTCAAATCGGCGGAGACTCTGCTTCTCAGCGTCTGCGCAGCGCTCCCGTTTGAGTCCATCGAGCCGAAGCTCGCTGTCTCGCGTGGGCCGCTTGCGGCGACCCGGAGAACATTACAGCCATGTGTCTCCCGGATCAAATCGTCGTGCGTCCTGGGCGAACTGCGGGGGCCGCCGGGGGCGAGTTGCGCCCGGGAACGCCGTCCGGAACCTGCTCTGGGCCGGCCGCGGCCGACACGACGACGAGTCTCAGCGATCGGCGAGCGAAGCTCTGGAACGAGTCTGGCGCAGGTCGGCCCGGGCGGCCTCGACCTTGGCCCGCAACTGGGCGCGCTGCTCGGCAACCCGCACCGGAGCAGTCCCTCCCCTGCCGTCGCGCGAGGTCACCGATCCCTGCACAGTGAGCACCGTCCGGACCCCAGAGGTCAGCGCCGGCGAAATCGCTGCCAACTCCTCGGCGCTGAGGTCGTCGAGTTCGATGCCGAGTTCTTCGCATCGGCGTACACAGGCGCCGGCCACCTCGTGGGCGACCCGGAACGGCGTCCCCTCGCGGACCAACCACTCGGCAATGTCAGTGGCTAACGAGAAGCCCTGCGGCGCCAGCTCGGCCATCCGGGCGGTGTTGAAGGTGGCTGTTGCCACCATCCCGGTGAATGCCGGCAACAGCACCTCGAGGGTCTCCACCGAGTCCATCGCGGGCTCCTTGTCCTCCTGAAGGTCCCGGTTGTAGGCCAACGGGAGTCCCTTGAAGGTGGCCAGCAGCCCGGACAGGTTGCCGATCAGGCGACCGGCCTTGCCGCGGGCCAACTCGGCGACGTCGGGGTTCTTCTTCTGCGGCATGATGCTCGATCCGGTCGAGTAGCCGTCGTCGAGGGTCACGAAGTCGAACTCGCGAGTGTTCCAGACGATGAACTCCTCCGCGATCCGCGACAGGTCGACTCCGATCTGAGCGGCGACCCAGGCGAACTCGGCGACGAAGTCACGCGAGGCGGTGCCGTCGATCGAGTTGGCGGTCGCACCGGTGAAGTTCAACTCCCGGGCGACCACGTCGGGGTCCAGTCCCAGGCTCTGGCCGGCCAGGGCACCGGACCCGTACGGCGAATCGGCCTCCACCCAGCCGCGCCAGAAGCCGAGGCGGTCCACGTCGCGCAGCAACGCCCAGCCGTGGGCCATCAGGTGGTGGCTCAACAGCACCGGCTGTGCATGTTGGAGATGGGTGCGGCCGGGCATGATCGCACCGTGGTGGGTCTCGGCCTGGTCGGCGAGAGCCTCCACTAGGTCCAGGACCAGCCCGGCGATCGCGAGGGAGTGGTCGAGCAGGTAGCACCGGAACAGCGTCGCGATCTGATCGTTGCGGCTGCGTCCGGCGCGCAGCTTCCCGCCGACCTCGGGTCCGATCTCGGCGATCAGGAGCCTTTCCAGAGCACCGTGGACGTCTTCGTCGCTCGGTTCGGGGACCAACGAGCCATCGACGTACTTCTCGGCGAGCGCCCGCAGGCCGGCATGCAGGGTCGCCGCCTCCTCGGCGGTGAGCAGGCCGGCCACGGTCAGCGCCTTGGCGTGGGCATGTGAGCCGGCCAGGTCGTAGAGCGCCAGCTTCCAGTCGAAGTGGGTGGACCGGCTCAGCGCCTCCAGGGCGGGCGATGGACCGCCGGCGAATCGGCCGCCCCACAGCTTCCCGGTGTTGGTGGCCTCGGTGGTATCGCTCATCAGTCGGTCCCGAACTCCATCGCTGCGGCGTCGAGCGCCTCGGTGTCTGACGACGTCGAGTTCTCGGTGATCTGGTCGAACCCACCCGTGGGGAGCGCGCCGAACAACGTGCCGTGTTCGACCAGCACCTGGCCCTGGTCGATCGGTTGGCCGGCGTACTGCTCCAGCTTCAGGCGGGAGTCGGCGATGTCGAGGTTGCGCATGGTGAGTTGCCCGATCCGGTCGGTGGGACCGAAGGCGGCGTTCTCGGTGCGCTCCATGGACAGCTTCTCCGGGTGGTAGGAGAACGCCGGACCGTGGGTGCTCCGAATGGTGTAGTCGTCGCCGCGACGCAGCCGCACGGTGACCTCCCCGGTCACCAGCGAGGCGATCCAACGCTGCACCGGCTCCCGCAGCATCAGCGCCTGCGGGTCCAACCAGCGACCCTCGTAGAGCAGCCGGCCCAACCGCCGGCCCTCCGCGTAGTAGGTGGCCAGGGTGTCCTCGTTGTGGATCGCCGCCAGTAGACGCTCGTAGGCGATCCACAACAGCGCCATTCCAGGGGCTTCGTAGATGCCACGGGACTTCGCCTCGATGATGCGGTTCTCGATCTGGTCGCTCATGCCCAGACCATGTCGACCCCCGATCGCGTTGGCCTCCAGCACCAGCGCGACCGGGTCGGCGAACTCGACCCCGTTGATCGCGACCGGGCGCCCGGCCACGAAGGCGATCGTGACGTCCTCGGTGTCGATCTGGACCGCAGGGTCCCAGAACTTCACCCCCATGATCGGCTCCACCGTCTCCAGGCAGACATCAAGATGCTCCAGCGTCTTCGCCTCGTGGGTGGCGCCCCAGATGTTCGCGTCGGTGGAGTACGCCTTCTCCGCGGAGTCGCGGTAGGGCAGGCCGTGCTCGCTCAGCCACCGGCTCATCTCCGAGCGTCCACCCAACTGGGTCACGAAGTCAGCGTCCAACCACGGCTTGTAGATGCGCAGCGCGGGGTTGGCCAGCAGGCCGTAGCGATAGAACCGCTCGATGTCGTTGCCCTTGAAGGTCGAGCCGTCGCCCCAGATATCGACGCCGTCCTCGTGCATCGCTCGCACCAGGGTGGTCCCGGTGACGGCGCGACCCAGCGGGGTGGTGTTGAAGTAGACCCTGCCGGCGCTGCGGATGTGGAAGGCTCCGCAGGCGAGCGCGGCCAGACCCTCCTCGACCAAGGCCGCGCGGCAGTCGATGGCCCGAGCGATATCAGCGCCGTACTCCTTGGCCCGGACCGGAACCCCCGAGATGTCCGGTTCGTCGTACTGCCCGATATCGGCGGTATAGGTGCACGGGATCGCACCGTTGGCGCGCATCCAGGCCACCGCCACCGACGTGTCCAACCCGCCGGAGAACGCGATGCCCACGCGCTCGCCCTTCGGCAGGGAAGTCAGAACTTTGCTCACGGTGTCTCCTTGGTGGCGCGGACCGCCGGTTTGGGCTGGGGGCTGTTCGGGGGCATCTCGTGTTCGGCGAGATGGAGGAAGGTGGCGACCAGTGCGGTTCCGCCGACCGGGTCGCGGCTGATCACCAGCACGGTGTCGTCACCGGCGATGGTGCCCAGGATGTCGGGCAGTTCGGCCTTGTCGATCGCGCTGGCCAGGAACTGGGCGGCGCCCGGGGGTGTGCGCAGCACCACCAGATTGGCGCTCGAGTCGGCGCTGACCAACAGTTCGGCTGCCAACCGCGCCAACCTCTGACGACCCGCCCCGGACTCGGTCGGTGCGACCGCGCGCCGGTCTCCACCCTCTCCAGGGATCGCATAGATCAACGTGCCGACGACGGAGCGGATCTTGACCGCGTCCAACTCGACCAGATCGCGGCTCAAGGTCGCCTGGGTGACCTGGAGACCATGGCCCGAGAGCAACTCGGCCAACTCGCCCTGGGAGCGAACCTGATTGGTGGCCACCAGCTCGGTGATCAGCTGGTGCCGGGCGTTCTTGGTGCTGGGCCGTAACGCCTGTTCGCTCATCGTCGCGACCCGTCGAGCAGGAACGCCAGAATCGCCTTCTGGGCGTGCCGCCGGTTCTCGGCCTCATCCCAGACCAGGCTCCGCGGCCCGTCGATGACCTCGGCAGCAACCTCCTTGCCCCGGTAGGCCGGCAGGCAATGCAGGAAACCCGCGTCCGCGCTGGCGTGGGCGAACAGTTCCTCGGTGACCGCGAACGGACTGAAGATCCGCAGCCGCTCCGAGGTCTGCGACTCTCGGCCCATCGAGACCCAGGTGTCGGTGACCACCACGTCGGCACCGGCGATGGCCTTGACCGGGTCATGGTCGACGGCGACGGTGCCGCCGGTGGACGCTCCGATCGCGGACGCCTTGGCGATCACCCGGGCGTCGGGTTCGTAGTCGCTAGGCACCCCGAAGGTGACATGCATGCCGGCCAGTGCGCCGGCCAGCGCCCACGAGTTGCCCATGTTGCAGGCGCCGTCACCGATGAAGGTGACCTTGACGTCGCGGGTGGTGCCCTTGGCCTCGGTGATGGTGAGCAGGTCGGCCACCAGTTGGCAGGGGTGGAACTCGTCGGTCAACGCGTTGACCACCGGCACCCCGGAATAGGTCGCCATGGTGACTAGATCGGACTGGTGGGCGGTTCGCCAGACGATCGCGGAGGCCTGCCGGCCTAACACGCGGGCGACGTCTTCCACCGACTCCCGCTTGCCCATCGCCGCCAGGCCGCCGTCGACGTTCATCGGGTGGCCTCCGAGTTCGGCGATCCCGGCGGCGAACGACACCTGGGTGCGCAGCGTCGGGCGGTCGTACACGGTGGCGACCGTCTTCGGGCCGGCCAGGGGCTTGGGTCCAAAGGGGTCTGCCTTGAAGGCGAGCGCCAGTTGGATGAGTTCGGCCTGCTCGACGGGAGTGAGGTCGTCGTCGGCAAGAAAGTGTCGAGTCGTCTGCTTGCTGGTCATGACGCCTGCCTGGCGGCGGTCACGATGGCGGGCCAGGCGTGGCCGAAGGCCTCGACCTGGGCCTCGGTCAGGTTCAATGGCGGCGCCAGCCGGATCCGGTCGGCCGTAGGGGCGTTGACGATGAAGCCGGCCCGTTGCGCGGCAGCGACGATCGCCGGTGCGACCTCGCTGTCGAGTTCGATGCCCACCAGCAGCCCCTCCCCGTGGACGGCGACAACGCCGACCTGATCGTGGAGCACATCCTTGAACTGGGCACCGCGCTTGCGGGCGTTGTCGAGGAGTCCCTCGTGTTCGATGACGGCGATGACGGCCAGTGCGGCCGCGCAGGCGGGAGGGTTGCCTCCGAACGTGGTGCCGTGGTTGCCCGGCTCGAACAGGCCACCGGTGTCCCCTAGCCCGATGCAGGCGCCGATCGGGAACCCGCCGCCCAGGCCCTTGGCCAGCGTGACGATGTCGGGCGTCACCGACGTCTCCGGGGTCGGCGCCGAGGCCAGCCAGTGTCCGGTGCGGCCCATCCCGGTCTGCACCTCGTCGAGCCACAGCAACGCGCCGTGTTCGTCGGCGATCCTGCGGGCGGCGGCCAGATAGTCGGCCGGTGGCACGATCACTCCCGCCTCGCCCTGGATCGGTTCGAGAACGATGGCAGCGGTCTGGTCGGTGACCGCGGCCGCGAGTGCGGCGGCGTCGCCGAAGTCGACGAAGTCGACCTGACCCGGTAGTGGCTCGAAGGGTTTGCGGTAGGCCGCCTTGGAGGTCAACGCGAGAGCACCCATGGTGCGGCCGTGGAACGAGCCCGTGGCAGCGACCAGGTGGGTCCGCCCGGTGCGGCGGGTGAGTTTGAAGGCCGCCTCGTTGGCCTCGGCGCCGGAGTTGGTGAAGAAGACCCGGCCGTCGGTGCCGACCAGCTCCAGCAGCTTCTCGGCCAGTTCGATCTGCGGCTTGCTCGCGAAGACGTTGGAGATATGACCCAGCGTGGTCATCTGCTCGGTCACCGCGGCCACCAACGCCGGATGGCCGTGGCCCAACGCGTTGACGGCGATGCCTGCCAGTAGGTCGACGTACTCCTTGCCGTGCTCGTCGACCACCACGGCGCCGTGTCCGCGGCTGAGCACCAACTTGGGCGCCCCGAAGGTGTTCATCAAGGCAGCGCCGTAGCGCTGCTGGAGGCCGTCGTCACTGTCGGGCGAGTGTGTCACTTGCGTGCCTTCCTGATCTTGGTGGGGACGCCGGGAAGCACCTGGGTGCCGACGCCCTCGTCGGTGAAAATCTCGAGCAGAACCGCGTGCGGTTCACGACCGTCGACCACGGTGGCGCGGGGTACGCCGTTGGTGACCGCCTGTAGGCAGGCCTCCATCTTGGGCACCATGCCGCTGGCCAGACTCGGCAGCATCTCGGCGAGGCTCTCGGGGCTGATCTCGCCGATGACGTCGTCGGAGTCCGGCCAGTTGCGGTAGAGACCCTCGACATCGGTGAGCACCAACAACTTCTCCGCGCCGAGCGCAACCGCGAGTGCTGCGGCGGCCGTGTCGGCGTTGACGTTGTGGACCACACCGGCCTCGTCGGGCGCGACGCTGGAGATGACCGGGATGCGGCCAGACTCGATGAGGTCCAACACCGCTTCGGGGCGCACGCTGGTGACCTCACCGACCAGTCCGAGGTCGACCTCCTCGCCGTCGATGATGGTGTTGGTGCGGCTGGCGGTGAACAGGCCGGCATCCTCACCGGAGAATCCGACGGCCAGCGGGCCGTGTTGGTTGAGCAGGCCGACGAGTTCGCGTTGGACCTGGCCGACCAGCACCATCCGAACCACATCCATCGCCTCGGGGGTGGTGACCCGTAGTCCGCCCTTGAACTCGCTCGCGATGCCCAGCCGATCGAGCATGGTGGAGATCTGGGGCCCGCCGCCGTGCACGACCACCGGCTTGAAACCGGCCAACCGCAGGAAGGCGATGTCCTCGGCGAAGGCGACCTTGAGGGAGTCGTCGGTCATGGCGTTGCCGCCGTACTTCACCACCACGATCTTGCCGTGATACTTCTTCAGCCACGGTAGCGCCGCGGCGAGCACCGCTGCGTTGGGCCGGGTGTTCGGGCTGGTCGGGTCGCTGCTCATGTCCCTGGTCATGTCTCCGGTCATGTCGAGTACGCGCTGTTCTCGTGCACGTAGGCGTGGGTCAGGTCGTTGGTCCACACGCTTGCCCGGTGGCTGCCGGCCTTGAGGTCGATGCTCACGGTGACCTGACGTGGAGCAAGGTCGACCTTGCTCGGGTCGTCACCGGGCCCGGAGTTCCGGCAGACCCACACGCCGTTGAGGGCGACGTCGAGGTCGGACGGGTCGAAGGCGGCGGTGGTGGTGCCGACCGAAGCCAGGATGCGGCCCCAGTTGGGGTCCTTGCCGAACATCGCAGCTTTGAACAGGTTGGACCTGGCCACGCTGCGGGAGACCTCGACGGCCTCGTCTTCGGTGGCGGCGTTGAGAGTGGTGATGGTGATCGAGTGGTCGGCGCCTTCGGCATCGGCCAGTAACTGCATCGCGAGTTCGGTGCAGACACCGGTCAGTGCAGCGGTGAACTCCTCGACACCCGGCCGGACGCCGCTGGCCCCCGAGGCCATCACGGTGACGGTGTCGTTGGTGGACTGGCAGCCGTCGGAGTCGAGCCGGTCGAAGCTGACCCTGGTAGCGGCACGCAACGCGGTGTCGAGGTCGGCGGCGTCGACGACCGCGTCGGTGGTGATCACCACGAGCATGGTCGCCAGAGCGGGAGCCAGCATGCCGGCGCCCTTGGCCATCGCGCCGATGCTCCACTCGTCACCGGCGTGGACGACCTGTTTGGAGACGGTGTCGGTGGTCATGATCGCGGTCGCCGCTGCGTCTCCCCCAGCCTCGGACAGCGCCGCTGCCGCGGAGCGGACGCCGGCCAGCAGCGTGTCGCGATCGTTGAGCATGCCGATCAGGCCGGTCGAGCAGACCACCACGTCACCGGGAGCGATGCCGAGCAGTTCGCCGACCATCTCGGCAGTGGCATGGGTGCTCTGGAAGCCGGCCGGGCCGGTGTAGCAGTTGGCGCCGCCGGAGTTGAGCACGACGGCCTTGACGACGCCGTCCTTGACGACCTGCTCGCTCCACAGGATCGGGTTGGCCCTGCAGCGGTTGGAGGTGAACACGCTGGCGGAGTCGAACCGCGGTCCGGTGTTGACCACGAGAGCCACGTCCGGTTTACCGGACGACTTGAGGCCGGCGGTGACGCCGGAGGCGAGAAATCCGGCGGGGTGAGTGACAGTCATCTGGATCCTTGAGGACGGTGTGCGGGTTTCAGGGGGCCAGGCCGACCGACGTCAGGCCCCGACCTTCGTCGATGCCGAGCGCGAGGTTCATGCACTGCACGGCCGCACCACCGGTGCCTTTGGCCAGGTTGTCCACGGCTCCGGTGGCGACGAGGCGCCGACTGACCTCGTCGACTGTGACCTGGAGGTGGACGGAGTTGGAGCCGATCACCGACTTGGTCTGCGGCTGCTGGCCCTCCGGCAGCAGGTGCACGAAGGGTTCGTCGGCGTACGTCTTGAGGTAGGCGGCTCGCACGTCTTCAGCCGAGACCGCATCACCCAGCCGTGCGGTGCAGGTGGCCAGAATACCTCGCGGCATCGGCACCAGCAGCGGGGTGAAACTGACGGTGACGGGCCGGTCGAGGAGGCCGGAGAGGTTCTGGACGATCTCCGGGGTATGCCGGTGCACGCCCCCGACACCGTAGGCCGACACATTGCCCATCACCTCGCTGCCGAGCAGGTTCGTCTTGGGGGCCTTGCCTGCCCCGCTGGTGCCACTGGCCGCCACCACGACGACGTCAGGTTCCACCAGCCCGGCCGCGACGGCGGGCGCCAGCGCAAGAGTGGAGACGGTCGGGTAGCAACCCGGCACTGCGATCCGGGAGGCACCGCGAAGCAGTTGACGCTGACCGGGCAGCTCGGGCAGCCCATAGGGCCAGGACCCGGCGTGCGCGGTGCCGTAGAACTTCGCCCAGTCCTCCGCGGACTTCAACCGGAAGTCGGCACCACAGTCGATGACGACGACGTCCGGGCCGAGCGCCTCGGCCACGACACCGGACTGGCCGTGCGGGAGCGCCAAGAAGACGACGTCGTGGCCGGAGAGCACCTCGGTCGTAGTGGGCTGGAGGATCCTGTCGGCCAGCGGCACCAGGTGGGGCTGGGTCGACCCCAGGGCTTCGCCGGCGTTGCCGTGCGCCGTCACCGCACCGATCCGCACGTCCGGGTGGCCGAGCAGCAGCCGCAGGATCTCTCCACCGGCGTACCCGCTGGCTCCTGCGACGGCGACGTCGACCTTCGCTGACCCGTCAGAACTGCTCACATGTATGACTATACAGCGATTTGCATGGTCCGAGAAACCGGTTTCGTTGGGCGAGGCGACAGCCTAGGTTGGGTCGTATGAGCGAACGCCTCACCTGGCCGGCCTACCTGGAGCACATCCGCGTCGAGTCCGCTCGATTCGGCGAGGTGATGGCGCACTGCGACCCTGCTGCCCAGGTGCCCTCCTGCCAGGACTGGACTGCCCGCGACCTCCTCCGGCATCTGGCCGGGGTGCAGCATTGGTGGTGGAACGTGATGGATGTCCGCCCCGCCCTCCCCGAGGCGTATGTGGAGCCACCCCTGCCAACCGACTACGGCGACCTGTTGGCCTTCTTCGCCGAGTGGTCTGGACGCTTCCAGGAGTTGATCGGAACCATCGACCCGGCTGAGCCGGCGTACTCCTGGTCGAGCAAACCGGAGGACCACACGGTGGGATTCACCTATCGGCGGCAGGCACACGAAGCGTTGATCCACCGGCTCGATGCCGAACTGACCGCCGGAACAGTCACTGACCTTCCAGCTGATCTGGCCGCGGACGGAGTCGCCGAAACCTTGGAGGTGATGCTGGGCGGCCTGCCACCCTGGGGCTCCTGGGCTCCGTCGGAACACTGGGTGCGCTTGGACCTGATCGATGTCGACGTCTCGGTGTGGAGCCAACTCGGCGTCTTCTCCGGCACCGACCCCGAGGGCGTGGAGTATGCCGGGGAGGAGGATCAACACCTGGTGTCCGACCCGGGTGTCGAACCGGATGTGGTCGTCCAGGGCACTGCCGACGACGTCGACGCCTGGCTGTGGCGCCGACGCGACGACTCCGGGATCACCGTGACCGGCGATCTGGACCTCTACGCGCGATGGCGGATTGCGGTCAACCACTCGATCAACTGACCGAGCGCGCCTGGCCGGCAGCTGTCTGGCCGAGCGCGCCTGGCCGGCAGCTATCTGGTCGCGGCCTTGCGGAACTGTGCCACCGACAGCGGCACGAACACCAGCAGGATCCCAACGACCCACAACATCGTGTAGAGCACACAGTGCTGCATCGGCCAGGCGTCCGGCGCTGGCAGTCCACCGGTGTTGCCGAAGAACTCGCGACTCGCCTGGGTGAGGGTGGAAACCGGGTTCCACAGCACCAGGGTGCGCAGGAACCCACTGAACGACTCGGTCGGGACGAACGCGTTGGACACGAAGGTGAGCGGCATGATCACCATGAACGAGGCGTTGTTGATCACCTCGACGCTGGGCACCAGCAGGCCGACCCAGGCCATCACCCAACTCAGCGCGTAGGCGAAGAGCAACAACAGTGCCACCGCCTCGATGGCGTCGAGGAGACCACCACGGATCCGCCAACCGACCGCCAGTCCGGTCAGGCCCATGATGACCAGCGAGATGACGTTGTAGACGACATCTGAGGTGGTGCGACCGATGAGCACCGCCGCCCGAGACATGGGCAGCGATCGGAATCGGTCGATGATGCCCTTCGTCATGTCCTCGGCTAGGCCCGCACCGGTGAAGGTGGCCCCGAACACGACCGTCTGGGCGAAGATCCCGCAGATCAGCCATTCCCGGTAGTCGACCGCACCGCCGGGGTCGATGGCGCCGCCGAACACGAACGCGAACAGCACCACGAACATGATCGGGCTGATCACCACGAAGACGAGGATCTCGGGAACCCTCTTGATCTTGATGAGGTTGCGTTGCGCGACGACCCAACCGTCGACCAGAGCTCCACCCAGCGCGTTCATGCGACCACCTCGCGGCTGGAGTCGGCCTCGTCGTTCGCGGCGTGGTGACCGGTGAGGCCCAGGAACACGTCGTCCAGAGTGGGCCGCCGCAGACCGACGTCGAGTAGCCCGATGCTCCGCGATTCCATCTCGCTCAGGGCTGTCAGCAGGCAGGACGATCCATTGGGCACCGCAACCGAGAGTTCGCGGTCGTTGCTGCGCCGCACCTCGCCGGACCCGACTCGAGCCAGAATCTCGGCGACCACCGAGGCATCAGCTGAGTCGGCCAGCACCACCTCGATCCGTTCGCCACCGGCTGTGGACTTCAGCTCGTCGGCGGTGCCCTCGGCGATGGCCACGCCCCGGTCGATGACCATGATCTGATCGGCCAACCGGTCGGCCTCCTCCAGGTACTGGGTGGTCAGCAGCAGGGTCGCCCCGCTGGAGACGAGTTCCCGGATGACCTCCCACATTTGCAGGCGACTGTGTGGGTCGAGCCCGGTAGTCGGTTCGTCCAGCACCAACACCGGGGGTGCTGCGACGAGTGCTGCGGCCAAGTCGAGACGTCGGCGCATCCCGCCGGAGTAGGTCTTGGCTGGCCGGTCGGCGGCGTCGGCCAATCCGAAACGCTCCAGTAGTTCGGCCGCTCGCGCCACCGATGTGGCCTTGCCGAGGTGATAGAGCCGACCGACCATGGTGAGATTCTCGGCGCCGGTGAGATGTTCGTCGACCGCGGCGTACTGACCCGAAAGCCCGATCTTGGCTCGGGCTGCCTGCGGATCGGCGATGACATCAACCCCCGCGACGGTGGCAGAGCCTTCATCAGGGGCGAGCAAGGTCGTCAGGATTCGAACCGTGGTTGTCTTGCCTGCACCGTTGGGCCCGAGCAGACCCAGCACCGTGCCCTCCTCGACCCTGAGGTCCAATCCATCCAGGGCAGTGACGACCTTTCCCTTGCCGCCGTACCGCTTGACGAGTCCGGTCGCAGTGATGATGTCGGCCATGGGACAACCCAATCAGAGACCGGGGACAGCCCGCATCAGCATTTGCCCGATCCCCCCACACGCACTCGTCTTTCCACAGGCTCTAATCCAGCCACGCTTTGTGTCGGTGGCTTGATCTACTATTAGAACACCAGATCGGGCCGCTCCGGAAGTCCTGATCGCAACAGTTCCAGGGAGGCTGGTCGAGTTGACGTCGACATTGGTCCTGGAGTCCGAGACCCGCGCAGAGCAGGTGTGCCTGGCGCAACTGATCGCCGACTTGGACGCGTTGCTCGCCTGCGAGCCCGGTCGCCTTCCCGCCTCCACCAAGCCGGGTCTCTTGAAGATGGTCACGACCGCGGAGGCCAAACTCGCCGCCTTCAAACTCCGCTTCCTCGCTGCCGCCGGCGATGCTGCCCGTGCGGCCGGTGCCCGCGACACCGCCGCCTGGTATGCCGACCAAACCAACACCGATAGCGGGGCGGCCCGAGCTGCCCAACGTGCTGCCGACAGCCTGCAGTCCGCACCCGGAGTCTGCGACGCCTTGGGTGCGGGAGCGGTGTCGGCCGACCAAGCCAAACGAATTCTCGAAGCCCTCAATGAGCTTCCGTCCCAGACCTCTACCGAGCTTCGACGGCGCGCCGAGGATACGTTGATCGACGCTGCGCGATCGCTGCCCCCGAAGAAGCTCGCGGCCCGCGGCAAGGGCATTCTCGACGAGGTCGACCCCGACGGCCGACACCAACACCTCGCCACTACGTTGGCAGCCGAGCAGGCTGCCGCCTGGGCGAAAACCCGGGTGTCGTTCTGCGACAACCACGACGGCACCACCGATGTCGAGGCCACCGTTCCGACCCATGTTGCGTCGCGACTGAGGACCGTGCTGGAAGCCCATACCAGCCCGCGGAGCGCCAACCAGGAGGCGAAGCGGTGGCGAACTGACGAGGGTGAGTTGATCGGCAATCCGACCCGGCTCGGGCGCGCCTTCTGCACCGCCATCGAAAACCTCGACCCTGCCGGCTTGCCCGCCCACGGCGGCACTGCCACCACTGTCGTGGTCACCATGACCCACGCCGACCTGATCGCCGACCTTGCCGTAGCGGGCGTCCTGGAGGCCGGCGATACCCAGATCCCAGCCTCCGAGGCACGTCGACTGGCCTGCGGCGCTGGCATCGTCCCGGTCGTCCTCGGCTCCGATTCCCAGCCCCTCGACATGGGCCGGACAGCCCGGTTGTTCAAACCCCACCAGGTGCTGGCGATGCGTCTGCGGGACAAGGTCTGCCGAGCCGAGGGCTGCACGATTCCCGCGGCATGGTGCGAAGCGCACCACCTCCAGCCGTGGTCAGCCGGCGGTTCGACCGACGTCGGTGACGGGGCGCTGCTGTGCAGTCACCACCATCACCTCATCCATGATCCGCGCTACCACCGCGAGCCACAACCAGACGGCCGCATCCGACTCCGTCTGCGCACGTGAGCGTTGACGATTCGACAGCGTGGCGCGTGGTCCTCGGGGTCGGATCAGCGTTGCACCGCGCCGGTGCGTTCCCCGGCGAGAGCGACCGCGGCGTCGCGGGCGGCTCCGGTCTCGTCCTCGGTCAACGTTCGGTCCGGAGCGCGGAAACGCAGCGCGAACGCCAACGACTTCTTACCCTCACCGAGTTGCTCGGAGGTGTAGACGTCGAAGAGGCGCACCGATTCCAGCAGCTCGCCCGCGCCCTCCCGCAGCGCAGCCTGGACCGCACCGGCGGGCACCGTGTCGTCGACCAGCAGCGCGACGTCCTGAGTGGCCACCGGCATGATGGAGAACTGCGGTCCCGGTGCGACCGCCGGAGTGTGGGCCATCAGCAGGTCCAGGTCGATCTCCGCCGCAGCGCTTCGTTCGGGTATGCCGGCCGCCTTGCAGACGCTCGGGTGAAGTTCACCGGCGTGTCCCAGCGCCTGACCGGCCACGGTGAACACCGCACACCGGCCCGGGTGCCACGGCATCAGGTCGGCCTGGCCGACTTCGACGCTGACGCCGAGCTCGTCGGCGAGCCGATCCACGATCGCAACGGCGTCGGCCCACGAAACCGGTCGAGCTGGACCCCACCAGCCACCGGGCTCGAGGTCGCCGACCAGCACCACCCCGAGGTTGGTGGGTTGGGCGGGCAGGGCGGCCAGCAAGGTCGCGAACTCATCGGCGGTGGGACGCCGGTCCGTGGGATAGATGGGGGCTCCGGCGCCGTTGGTCGGGATGGCGATTGGGGCGGTCTCGAACAGGCACAGGCCCGAGGCACCACGGGAAATGTTGCGGGCGGCGGCCTTGAGCAGGCCGGGCAGCAGGGTGGTGGTGAACCCGGGCTCCTCGGAGTTGAGCGGGTTGGCCAACCGCACGGTCGTCCGGCGCGGGTCGTCGGCATGCAGCCCCAGGATGTCGAAAGCGGCCTGCCCGACGAACGGGAAGCTGACCACCTCGACGGCGCCCGCCCCGGCCAAGGTGCGACCGATGCGGCGGCGCAGCTGCTGGGTGCGGGTCAGCCCAGTGCCGGTGGCTTTGCGCGGCAGCACGCTGGGCACTTGGTCGTAGCCGACGATCCGGACCACTTCCTCGACCAAGTCGTAGGGGTCGCAGATGTCGGGGCGCCAGGTCGGCGGGGTGACGGTGATGGTGGAGGGGTCGTCCTGGACCACCTCGGCACCGATGGCACGCAGGTTCGCGATGGTGGTGGCGCTCGAGATGCCGATGCCGGAGATCTGTGCCGGCAGGCGCGGCGAGATGCTGATCGACTCTCGTGAGTTCGGCGCACCAACCAGGGTGTAGCCGGGCTCGGCGGTAGCGCCACCGAGTTCGACCATCAGTTCCACGACCCGGTCGGCGGCCACTCCGGGCAGCAGCGGGTCGACGCCGCGTTCGTTGCGCTTGCCGGCCTCGGAGGTGAGTCTGTGGCGGCGACCGGTCCGGAACATCGCCACCGGCTCCCAGTGCGCGGCCTCGATGAGGACCCGGGTGGTGGACTCGTCCATCTCGGTGCTGGCCCCGCCCATGACTCCGGCTAACCCGATCGGTCCGGAGTCGTCGACGATGAGCAGGTCTTCAGGGTCCAGAGTGCGTGCCTGGTCGTCGAGGGTGACCAGGGTTTCGCCGGGCTCGGCGCGTCGGACGCGGAGCGCGCCGGCCACCTTGTCGGCGTCGTACCCGTGAATCGGCTGGCCGAGTTCGAGCATGACGTAGTTCGTTATGTCGACACCGAGGCTGATGGAGCGCATCCCGGCCTGATCGAGGCGGGTGGCCATCCAATCCGGGGTCGGGGCGGCGGCGTTGAACCCGTGAACGACGCGGGCCGCGAAGATCGGGCAGCCTTCAGGGTCGTCAACCACGACCTGCCAGGCGTGGCCGTCAGGCTCGGGCAGGTCGCGTTGTGCTGGGTCGTTGAACTCCAGTCCGAACCCCAAGGCCGCCTCGCGGCCGATTCCGCGCAGGCTGAGTGCGTAGGCCCGGTCGGGGTTGATCTCGAACTCGATGACCTCTTCACCCAGACCGAGCACCTCACGGGCATCCTGACCGGGGGTGCCGGAGCCTTCCGGCAGCACGATGATGCCGCCCCGTGAATCGGGAAAGGCTTCGTCGCCGAGGCCCAGTTCTTCGGCCGAGCAGATCATGCCTGCCGAGAGGTGGCCGTAGGTCTTGCGCTCGGAGATGTGGAAGTCGCCGGGCAGCACACCGCCGGGCAGGATCACCACGACCAGGTCGCCCGGCCCGAAGTTGTGGGCGCCACAGACGATGCCTTGCGGGCTGAGTCCGTCGAGACCGGCGGTGCCGTTGGCGTCGCCGACGTCGACGGTGCACCAGTTGATGGTCTTGCCGTTCTTCTGCTGCTCGGGGTCCTGGGTGAGCACACGGCCCACGACCAGGGGGCCCTCGATGCCCGCGCCCGAGGTCTCGATGGCCTCCAGTTTCAGGCCGAGCATGGTCAATCGGTCGGTCAAGGCCTCGGTGGTGATGTCGGCCGGAAGGTCGACGAGGTCCTTGATCCAGGACAGGGGTGCCTTCATGTTTCAGATGTCCATGTCTCTTAGATGTCGCTGCCGAAGGCGGTGGTCAGGCGGACGTCGCCCTCGAACAAGGCGCGCAGGTCGCTCAGGCCGTGCCGGAACATCAGGCTCCGGTCGATGCCCATGCCGAACGCGAAACCGCTGTAGCGGGTGGAGTCGACCCCGCAGGCCGTCAGCACCCGAGGGTTGACGATTCCGCAACCGCCCCACTCGATCCAGCCCTCACCCTTGCAGGTGCGGCACGGGTTGCCGTCCTCGCCGACGGTGGTGCCGCGGCACACGAAGCAGACCAGGTCGACCTCGGCGCTGGGCTCGGTGAAGGGGAAGTACGAAGGCCGGAATCGGGTGGTGATCCCCTCGCCGAACATCTGAGAGGCGAAGTGGTCCAAGGTGCCCTTGAGGTGGGCCATCGAGATGCCCTCATCGATCGCGAGGCCTTCGACCTGGTGGAACATCGGGCTGTGGGTGGCGTCGTACTCATCGGTGCGGAAGACGCGTCCGGGGCACACCACGTAGATCGGAGGGGTGCGGGTCAACATGGTGCGGGCCTGAACTGGGGAGGTCTGGGTGCGCAACACCACATGGTTCTCGGCCGGCTCGACCCAGAACGTGTCTTGCATGGTGCGCGCCGGGTGGTCGGGGCCCAGGTTGAGAGCGTCGAAGTTGAGCCACTCGGCCTCGATCACCGGGCCTTCGGCCACCTCCCACCCCATAGCTACGAAGATGTCGGCGATCTTCTCCGCACCGGTGGTCAACGGGTGGCGGGCGCCGAGGCGAACCCGATCGACCGGGACGGTGACGTCGACCGTCTCGGTGACCAGCATCTGGGCTGCCGCCTCGGCCTCCAGCACCTCCTGGCGTGCAGCTAGGGCCTTGTTGACGGCTCCACGGGCCTGGCCGATGCGTTGACCTGCCTCCTTGCGGGCTTGTGGCGGCAGTGCACCGATCTCCCGGTTGGCCAAAGCCAACGGGGAGCGGTCACCGGCGTGAGCCAGCCGAGCGGCCTTGAGTTCGTCGAGGTTGCCGGCAGCGTCAATGGCTGCCAGAGCGTCGTCGCGGGCGGCGTCGACCTCGGGGGCCTGCAGCGGGGCGACCTCGACCGGGTCGTAGTCAGAGTTAGGTCCAGACATGGCGTGCCAAGTCTAGGGATGCTTCGACGCCAGGCCCTAACCGGATCAGCGGTTGGCGGTGGTGTGTTGGACCCGGGCGCTCTCGTAGAGGCAGATCGCGGCAGCGGTCGACAAGTTCAGGCTCTCGGCTCGGCCCCAGATCGGGATCGACACGACATGATCCGCCAGCGCCTTGAGGTCCTCGGGGATGCCCCACGCCTCGTTGCCGAACAGCCACGCCGTCGGCTTGGCTAGCAGTGCATCGGCGTCATAGAGGTCGACCTCTCCCCCGCCGTCGGCGGCCAGCACGAGGTAGCCGGCCTCCTTCGCCCGGCGTACGGCGGCCTGTGCGTCGCGCTCGATGACGATCGGCAGGTGGAACAGGCTTCCGACCGAGGCGCGCACAGTCTTGGAGTTGTACGGGTCGACCGAGTCGCCGGCGAAAATCACCAGGTCTGCGCCCGCAGCATCGGCACACCGGATCACAGTGCCAGCATTGCCGGGGTCACGGATGTCGGCACAGATGGCCACCAACCCGCGCCTCGTGAGGCCCGAACCCTCCTCTCGGGGGGCCGGGGGGGTCCTTTCGGCGGGGAAGTGATTGCATACCGCCAGGATTCCGGCAGGGGACACGGCGTCGGAGAGGCCACCCATGGCGCGGTCGTCCACCACAGTCACCGCTACGTCGGCGGCCTCGGCCTCGGCTACCAGGTCGGCGTAGTGGTCCAGACCGTGCCGGGTCGCAAGGACTTCGACGGCACAGCCGGCGAGCCCTAGGGCTCCTTCGACGGCTTTCGGGCCGTCGGCGAGAAACAGCCGCCGCTCGGCGCGAACCGAGCGGCGGCTGAGTTTCCGCAACTCCCTCAAACGCGCATTGGATGCGCTCAAAGGAGGGTGGGTCATGCTCAGGCGTTGACCGGAGCGTTGACGTCCTCGGGCAGCGCGGCCTTGGCGACTTCGACGATCTTGTTGAAGGCGGCGACGTCGTGGACGGCCAGGTCGGCCAGGATCTTGCGGTCCACCTCGACCCCAGCCAGGTTCAGGCCCTGGATGAAGCGATTGTAGGTGATGCCCTGCGCACGCGCTGCCGCGTTGATGCGCTGGATCCATAGGCGGCGGAAGTTGCCCTTGTTCTTGCGCCGGTCGTTGTAGCTGTACACCAGCGAGTGGGTGACCTGCTCCTTCGCCTTGCGGTACAGGCGTGAGCGCTGGCCGCGGTAACCGCTGGCCCGCTCGAGGGTGACGCGGCGCTTCTTCGCCGCGTTTACTGCGCGCTTGACGCGTGCCATCTCTGTTCTCCTTCAGTCATTCTCGGGTCAGAGACCCAGCATCTTCTTAACGCGCTTCTGGTCGGCCTTCTCAAGCTCGACCATGCCAGCGTTGCGGCGGTGCTTTTTACGGCTACCGGTGGTGGGGGCGGAGGCGAACGCAGCGCCGGACTTGCGGCCCGCCTGCAGTCGGCGCACCTTTCCGGAGCCGGTCACCTTGAACCGCTTGGAGGCACCGGAGTGCGTCTTGTTCTTCGGCATATCCCTTGTTCCTTCTCGTTGGGTCTGTCGGGTCTGGGTGAGGTCTGAGGGCTCAGACGTCGATGTCGGGGTCGAGGTTCTCCGAGCGACGGGCCGGCTTCTTCGGCGCGACCGGACGTCCGGCCACCCCGGCGGCACGCTCGGCGTGCTCGACGGCCTCGGCCTCGGCGCGCTCGGCGGCCTTGGTCACCTTGGCGGCTTCACGCTCGACCTTGGCGTCGGCCTTCTTGCGGTGCGGGCCGAGCACCATGACCATGTTGCGGCCGTCCTGCTTCGGAGAGGACTCCACGAAGCCCAGCTCGGTGACGTCTTCGGCCAGCTTCTGCAAGAGGCGGAACCCCAACTCGGGGCGGTGCTGCTCGCGGCCGCGGAACATGATGGTGATCTTGACCTTGTCGCCAGCTTTGAGGAAGCGCTCGACGTGACCCTTCTTGGTCTCGTAATCGTGGCTGTCGATCTTGGGACGAAGCTTCATCTCCTTGATGATCACGTTCGTCTGGTTCCGGCGCGCCTCACGGGCCTTCTGGGCGTTCTCGTATTTGAACTTCCCGTAGTCCATGAGCTTGCAGACCGGGGGCTTGCCCTGCGGGGCGATCTCGACCAAGTCGAGGTCGGCTTCTGCGGCAAGGCGCAGCGCATCGGCCGTCGGCACGATGCCGACGGTCTCTCCATTGGGTCCAACGAGGCGGACCTCGGAAACCCGGATCCGGTCGTTGATACGCAGCTCAGTGCTGATGTGTCCTCCAGTGTTCGGATGGTGGAGGCCCCGGCTGCGTCCGGCGCTGGGCCGGGAGACAACAAAGGCTTCCGCTGTGCAAGCGGAAGCCAGTCATGACACACCATGCAGGTGCATCACCGGTTCTGACACCGAGGCGTCTCACCGGGACCGGACCCGACGACCCTTCGGTCGATGCGGGTGGGAG
>JBPPMQ010000133.1:0-31179 GCA_051306135.1 Nocardioides sp.
CGAGGCTCGGGACAAGATCAAGGTAATGCAGGACATGCTCGACCGGGCCGGGCTGAACGCGACCAACAAGTTGCTGGTCGGCGTCGGCGAGATTGACCCGGTGGAGCGGCTGTTCCGCGACCTGCTGGCCGACCCGGACGGACTGGTGGACACCCGCAACACGGTCGTCGTGCAGGCCCTCCCCCAGAGCGACGGCGAGGACTCGGTGTTACTGCGGGGCTGGCAGGACGACGAGGTCGTGGACGCCGAGATCGTGGAGGACGACACCCGCACGGTCCCGGAGTGGGCCAACGACGAGGCATGATCCGACGACCCTCCGGTGCGGGTGTCCGACAAGCCGCCCAAGCACATCCTTGAGGGGCTGGAACTCCTCAAGTAGAGCCGCATCCGGCCAGCCACCCCGGATGCTCGGTGGCGCGGGGAACCTCTCCTGGTCGTCAGCCCCCGCGCCACCACCCCACCGAGACAGGAGAACCGGATGACCACGACCGTTCGCGAGTTGGACCCCCGCATGGTCGGGTACTCGTCTAAGGCATGTCCGGCCTGTGGGCATCGGTTCTTTACGTCGGCGGCGCTGTACGAGCACCGCGAGTCGTGCCTGCCTCCGCTCCCTCCGACGCCCCCGAGGGTGAGCCCGGCTGGGTACGCCAAGCAGCAAGAACGAGGCCGTCAGATCGCAGCCGAGAACAACGCCAAGCGGCGTCGGTGCGACACCTGCGACCACACCAGCACAGCCGCCGGACTCGGCGCGCACCAGAAGTCCACCGGGCACGTTGGCTGGTCGTCCGCCTGAGTAGCGGGAACGGCTGGGCCAGCCGTACGGTTCGCGGTCATCGAACGCGTGTTCGATAGAACCGGAGGAACCAACATGTCCAAGCACCACCCGTCCTGCCTCGCCCGTACCGACGTCGAAGCCGACTGCATCTGTCGTCGCCGCTTCCCCCGCAAGACGCTCGTCGGGCTTCTCGTCGCGGGCGTCCTGGCCGTCTCGGGCGTCGCGTTCGCCCTCTACCTGCTCAACGCGGGAGTGACCGGGAACGTGACCACCCGCTCGGCCACCTACGCATGGTCGGCCACCCCCACGCCGACCGGAGCCGGGAGCGCGGCCACCTGCACCGTCGGGACGCCGACCACGCCGTTCCAGAACCTCCCGAACATCAGCGTGTCGGGCCACCCCGGCGACGAGTGCACCATCACCGCGTCGCTGAAGTTGAACACCGGCCAGGAGAACTTCCGCGTCAACGGACTGGCGCTCACCGGCCTCCCGACTGGCTGGACCTCGGCCCTCGTCGGGCCGTCCTGCGGGGCCACGCTCGACATGGGCGGAAGCACCACGTCCGTGTCGTTCAAGATCACGGTCGGGCCGTCCGGTTCCGGGCCGATCACCGGAGGCGTGACGCTGGCGCCGGTGTCGCAGGTCGGCACCGGAGCACTCACCTGCTGATCGCCTCCCGGACGCCCCGGCTCCCCACCACGGGAGCCGGGGCGTTCTGCGTTGTCAGAGGCCCGGAGTGACGGTGATGAACACGTCTTCGCCGTCCCGGGTCCAGAACCACTCACCGCGGCAGGCCCGAGCGGTGAGGTACACCCCGCCATTCGACCAGGCGAACCAACGCACCTGCTCGGCCACTGTTGACGGACGGGTGCGTGTCGCCTGGTCGCGGTGATCCTCAAACCAGGAGCGGTCGTCGGCGTACGTCTCGTCAACGCCGATCCCCTTCCTCACGCGGCGACGAAGTCGAAGCCGTCGTCGGAGAACGCGATGCGAGCCTTCCCCTCCAACATGTGGTCGAACATGTGCAGGAAGACGTGCGCTTCCTTGAGTGCGTCCTCCGGCACCATGGCCAGGACTTCCCGCGCCATGTCGCTATCGGACTGCTGGGCCTCGAAGTAGCCACGGAGGAACAGCCGCGCCGCCGCAACGCTTGTCTCGACCTGCTCTACGGCGTCGTACATCGCCCCTTCCTCGATGCCCTGCGGGTGGCTCCGCACGACGTTCAGCATGATGGCCATGACCTCGTCGTCGGCGACGAACTCCGAGGTCACGAAGACGGGACGCTTGGGACGGTTGGCCTTCAACTTCCGGCGGTTGCTCATGGTCGTTCTCCTTCGTTCGGACCCGGCCTCTCCGGGTCGCAGAACGAGAGGAACATGGAAAGTCCGAGGCACCCCGAGAGTTAGCGGCAGGGCTAACTCTCGGGCCTTTCGGAGAATCTGTGGTACTCGGGGGACGGTCCTCCACGGTACGTAGAGGTAGGCAGGTGCTAACCTCAGAATTATGGATTCGGAACTCCTCTGCGACCTGACAGATCACGTGCTGCCTGGTCTCCCCCCGTACGAGTTCACGCTCTATGTGCTCCTGCTTCGACTGACGGATTTCGAGGGAGGCGAGGCCCAAGTCGGGAAGCGCACCATCTCGTCGTTGCTCGGGAAGGGCACACGCTCAACTGGTGGGAACTACCAACACATCACCAAGAAGGTGAACTCGCTAGAGGAATCCGGCTTCGTCACGGTCCTAGACACCCACCGCGAGGGCACCCGCTACTTGGTGCGCCTTCCGCGAGACGTGCCGTCTGTTCGCGAGAGGGTCGCTGCCTCCGAATCCGTCCCCCCAGTCCTCAACTACTTCACCGACCCGGCTCTGCGCGAGGAACTGATGGAGCGAGACGGTTGGCGCTGCCAGTACTGCGGCGACCCGGTCGGACCGGGGACAGCAACCCTGGACCACGTCATCCCCCAAGTGCTGAAAGGTTCTGACGAACCAGACAACTTGAAGACGGCCTGCCTGCTGTGCAACTCAATCAAGTCGGGTCGTTCGTACGCCGATGCAGCAGCCGACATTCTGGCTGCGGTTGCACGCCGCCGCCTCGCCGAATAACCCCCGGAAGTCGAGTTTCGGAGAACCACTAGCGTTCTCGGAGAACCACGCTAGGCTAGGTCTAACAAACCTAACAGGGGGAGTTGATCCAGATCTCCTCGATCGTCGGGTCGTCGAGGAACACCTGCAGGGGCCCGTAGCCAGCAACGCGGGCGATCAGTTCGGAGACGACGGCCTCGGAATCGGTCACCGCAGCGACGGCCCCGGTCAGGCTGGCGGCGTCGTGACTGCGCAGCACATCCTCGACCAGTCGACGCACGGCCCCGGTTTCACGCTGTGGGTCGATGCCTTCGCGACGAACAGCGTCACGGACCTGAACGTCCAACGATTCGAGCAGAGCCGCACGCTGGACAGCGACTGCACGGTCGACGGTCTGGGTCATCTGGTTCCCCCGAGAATGGGACGAGATTCAAAGCCGGTGCCGTCAACCTAAGCGTCCGCGCCGACCGCGTAAAGGCCCAGCAGCGAGATCTGTGGACAAACCGTGACCGATGGGACTGGTGAGATCCCTGCGAACCCTGCGACTCAGCGTCGAGGCAGCCAGATGTCCAAATCGGCCGCCGGGTCATCGCCCTCGACCCGGCCACCGAGAGCCGCAGCCACCGCCCTGGCCCGCTTGAACGGAGAGTCGACCGGCTCGCTATGAAGCCGCTTCTTGGGTCGGTCGCCGGCCGCGATGCTGATGCGCAGATGACCGTCCACCCCGGCCTCGAAGGTCATCCGCACCTGGCCGCGGCCACGATGGAGAACGTCGACCAGCACCAACTCCAAAATGTGTTCGACCGGACCCGGTGTATAGGTCGTCTCCAGGTCCCCCTCCACCGCTGCGGTCAAGGTGCGGCCCTGGTGAGCCAGCTCGTCGGCCCACCGCTGTGCTGCGGTGGTGGCCAACTCCCGCAGGGAAATGTCGGCACCGGCGACCAGCGATCCCCCCCGCGCGATGGCCGCCAACTCACCAGTGACCATGTCGAGCGCATCGATCCTGGCCATCGAGCGCACCACGGTAGCCACCGCATCCTCCGGCAAGTCCTCGTTGAGGCTGAGGTCCTCCAACTCCATCCGAAGAGCCGTCAGCGGCGTGCGCAGCACATGGGAGGCGTGCTCGGACAGAGCCTGACCGCTGGAAAGGCGTTCCCTGAGTTGGGTGGCGCTGGCTTCCAGCGCCACCGAGATCGCCTGGACCTCGGGAATCGAGGACGACGGCAGATCCAGATCGAACCGTCCTCGACCCAACACAGACGCCGCCGAGGCCAGCCGGCGGAACGGTTTGGACATGGTCTGGGCGATCAGATAGCCGACGACACCGGCGACCATGGCCAACAGCACGAACAGCAGCACGACCGAACCCGGATCGCTGAACGCGAGTCCGTTGACCACGTCCTTGCCCACGAAGACCGTGACCACCGCATTGCTCGTCTCCGCGCTGGCCCACAGGTCCTCGCTGCTACCGGCAGGCAGTCCGTCGCCGCTGTAGGCGGGACCGCTGGCGGCGACGACCGTGTTATCCCCGACGAGCCTGGCCATCACGCGGGTGTCGGGAGGCAGCACAGCCTGGAGGTAGTCAGGGTCCAGCGACTCGGTGCGGTACTGGTGCTCGTCGACGAGGTTGGCGACCAGGCTGGCCCGGGCCTGCAGGATCTGTTCGTAGTGCTCGCGCACCTCTCCTGCCAGATAGGCCGTGCGCACCATGAAGGCACTGACACCGAGAATGACCGAAACGAGAACGAAGGCTAACGTGAGCCGCTCACGCATCGGCGGAGCCGCCCTCCAGACGGAACCCCACCCCGCGCACCGCTACCACCCGATCGGTGACGCCCGCCGCCTCCAACTTCTGCCGTAAGCGCCCGATGGTCACATCGAGGGTCTTGGTCGACCCGAACCAATTCTCGTCCCACACATCAGCCATCAGCCGTTCACGAGACACGACCTTGTCCCGCTGGCCGGACAGCACCGCGAGGACGTCGAACTCTTTGCCGGTCAGGGCCACTTCGAGTTCACCGCTGTAAACCCGGCGTGCACCCAGGTCGATACGCAGACCACCCTCGGTCACTGCCGGAGCCCCGCCTCCCCCGGTGCGTCGCAGCAACGCACGGACGCGGGCCTGCAACTCGGCCAGTCCGAAGGGCTTGGCCAAGTAGTCGTCTGCTCCATAGTCGAGGCCGACGACCCGATCGAGTTCGCCAGCCCGGGCGGTCACGATCATGATCGCACCCTCATAGCCCTGGTCCCGCGCGCTCCTGCACACGTCGAGCCCGTCCATGTCCGGCAGTCCCAGGTCCAAGATCATCACGTCGGTGTGCCGCAGCCCCAGTTCAGCCAATGCGCGCGCGCCGGAGTCCACTCGCAGCACGTCATAACCCTCGCGCTCGAGTGTTCGCACCAGCGGGAAGGCGATGTCGTCCTCGTCCTCGACGACCAGAACCGATGCAGCCATGTGCTACACAATAGGGATTACGCGTCAGCTTCGTGGCCGGACCCTCTGAACCGTTCATGGTTTGACCAAGATCGACTCTCGAGCCGGCTGCTGTGAGGCCAGGGTGAGTTGCCTGGACCGGAGAGTGCACAGGCCGAGAAGGGCGATCAGCACGACGAACCCGAGGATCACCGGCCACCCTGCCAGCCAGAGCAAGCCCAACCACGGAACCTGAGCGACCACGACCTTGATATCCGGATCGACAGTCGCCATCGTCCACGGATCTCGTCTGCGATCAATCGAAGACTCCGTGGTCAGCGCGCCCCCGCTGACCGAGGCCACCCGCCGGCTGATCTCACCTGCGTCGTCATACGGTGGGGGCGGCACGAAGGCGATCTCGTCGCCGACCGCGAGGTCGGCCGAGGAGGCGTCGCGGGTGATCAACACGGTCCCCCGCTCGGCGCTGCCGCCGGGGTCAGACCCGGCGACGCGGAGGTGGAGCCCCATAGCCAGCGCCAACAGCAAGGCCACCGCCACCGCCGCGAGAAGGGCGAAGAGGGCCACTGCCGGTCCGGCCAATCGCGGCGACCGGGGCCGCGGAACGGGCTGCAGCTCCACGAGTCGCCCCCTTTTCGCGGGCGCTGACCGACATGGCACGGGCCCAACCGCTGTCTTGTGATCGACATTAGGCCCAAGGCCGCCACGGAGGGTGCACGCGGCTGACTCTGACGGTCACAAATCAGGCAAGTCCAGGTACCAGCCTGGCAAATGCTGGTAACAAGCGACGCGATCGGGCGATCGTACGCTCAGCTCAGACCACGACTGTCCTGCTTCAATGCGGTGTCCACCGCGAGCGCCGAGGCGACCACCATCGACCTCAGCGGCTCCGCCAACGGTGCATGCACCTGGACCACATAGTTGTCGGCGGTCGTGAACATGGTTTTGGCCAGGCCCTCCCAGGTCTTGGTGATCCGAGCGACTTCGGTGCCCGAGGCGTCGGTGATCGAGAAGTTCCAGGCACGCCAGTCCTCCGCGTTGATGGATCCGACCTCCCCGGCGCTGGTATCGAACCCGAACCGGATCTTCCCGAACACGTTGCGCTGCACGATCTGCCCGATCTCGGCCCCGAGCCCGTCGGAGACAACGACGCGGCTCTTGACGAACTTGGCCGGACGGGTCAACCCGAGCACCACGGCACCCGAGGCATCCACGATCTGCAGCTTGTGGGTAAAGAACTGGTCGTAGCCTCCCAGCAGCCTGGCGGCCTTCTTCAGCGCCGACTGTCCAACCTGCCGAACCGCGCCGACCTGGACTCCCGAACGGTCGAAGACCGCATACTCGTTGTTGAGCTCGATGAGCTTGACCTTCTGGTTGACCACCAGCACCGGTTGGTCCAGCAGCGAGGTGCCCGCCGCGGTCTCGCCGGAGGACACCCCGGCCCGACCCAGGTCGCCGGCGATCTTGTCCTCGCCGCGACCCACGGTCGGCATGTTCGGCATACCGACCGGGGGATCGACCGACTGACGACCGTGGGAGGCCACATGCTCGGTCCACGCCTCGCCGTCGTAGTAACGGAACTCGTGGCGACCCAGAGGGTCCGGATACCAATCGGCGGGAGACGCGTTCACCCCGTCAGACTACCCACGGCTCAGGCCAGCGATTCCAGCCAAGCCCGGTGCAGTGCGGAGAACCTGCCACCACCGGAGGCGATCAGGTCCTCGGGGCGGCCGTCTTCGAGGATCCGACCGTGCTCAAGGACCAGCACCCGGTCAGCGATCTCGACCGTGGAAAGCCGGTGCGCGATGATGACCGCGGTTCGACCGGTCAACACGGTCTGCAGCGCAGACTGCACCAGTCGCTCGCTGGGGATGTCCAGCGAACTGGTGGCCTCGTCCAGGATCAGCACAGCCGGGTCGGCCAGGAACGCACGGGCGAAAGCGACCAACTGACGCTGGCCGGCCGAGAGCCGGCCGCCCTGGTTGGCCACGAAGGTGTCGTACCCGTCCGGCATCGCACTGATGAAGTCGTGGGCGCCGAGCGCAGTGGTGGCCTCGACCACCTCGTCCATGGAGGCGTCGGGACGCCCGAACCTGATGTTGTCGGCGATGGAGCCGGAGAACAAGTAGTTCTCCTGGGTCACCATCACCACGTTGCTCCGCAGGTCGTCGCTGGCCAGGTGACGCAGGTCGACTCCGTCCAGCAGCACTGCGCCGGCCTGGGGGTCGTAGAAGCGGGTGGCCAGTTTGGCGATGGTTGTCTTCCCGGCTCCGGTGGTGCCGACCAGCGCGAGGGTCTGTCCGGCCGGAATCTCCAGATCGAACGCCGGCAACACCGGACGTTGTGGGGCGTAGGAGAACTCGACGCTAGCGAACCGCATCTCGCCCCGGGCGCGGCCGAACTCGACCGGCTGCTCCGGTTCGGGAACGCCGGGCTCTTCGGCCAGTACGCCGGCCAACTTCTCAAGGGCCGCGTTGGCGGACTGGAAGGTGTTGTAGAACTGGCTGATCTCCTGCATGGGTTCGAAGAACTGGCGCAGGTAGAGGGTGAAGGCCACCAGGGTCCCGACGGTGACCTCGCCGTCGATGGCCAGGTAGCCACCGGCCAGCAGCACGATGCCGATCGTCACGTTGCCGATCAGTTTGATGCCCGGCATGAACCAGGCGACCAGTCGGAAGGCGCTGAGATTGGCCGCACGGTACTGCTCGTTGACGTCGTCGAAGATTTCCTGGTTGCGAGGTTCCCTGCGGAAGCCCTGCACGGCCCGGATGCCGCCCATCGACTCCACGAAGTGGACGATGACCAACGCCACCTTCTCCCGGGTGAGCCGGTAGGTGCGGGCCGAGGCCCGCCGGAACCAGAGCGTGAGCCAGACCAGGAACGGCACGCAGACCAGTGCCAACAGCCCCAACTTCAGATCCAGCAACAACAGCAGGACTGCGGTCCCGACCAGCGTGAGTGCGGCGTTGACCAGTCCGTCGAAACCGGTCTCGAGCATCTCGTAGATGGCATCGACGTCAGAGGTCTGCCGGCTGATCACCCGGCCCGAGGTGTAGGAGTCGTGAAAGGCGGGGCTGAGGGCCTGGAAGTGTCGAAAGACCCGGCGACGCAACTCGTAGAGGACGTTCTGGCCGAGCCTGCCGGACAGGTTCAGGAAGATATTGCGGCTCACCGCCTGCACGACGGTCATGGTGAGCACCAGCGCGATGATCTCCACCAGGGTGCCGGTGTTCAGCACCCCGCCGGGAACGCCCTCGTCGATGCCGATCTTGACCAGCCACGGGATCGACAGTCGGCTCGCGTTCTCCACCAATACCACGGCCAACAGCACCCACAACGCGGACCGGTGCGGGCTGAGCAGATCGCCGAGCAATCTCCGGCCGAGACCGCGGCCCTCGACATCGGTCATCTGCTCGGCGGCCTCGGCCGCATCGACCTGGGCGACGCCGCGCCAGCCGGTCTGGGGCGCCTGGGCGTCCTGGCTCATCCGGCGGCCTCCTGCCCGAGTTCGTAGCCGACCAACAGGTCACGATAGGCCGGCACCGTGGCCATCAGCACCGAGTGCTTCCCGATATGGGTGATCCGGCCGTCGGCGAGCAGCGCGACCCGGTCCGCCAGATGCAGAGTCGAGGCCCGGTGGGCCACCACGATGCCGGTGACCTCGGTCAGCACCCGTTTGAGCGCCTCTTCGACCAGCGCTTCGGTGTGCACGTCGAGCGCTGACAAGGTGTCGTCGAGGATGAGCACCTTGGGTTGAGCCAACACTGCTCGCGCCAGCGCCAGACGCTGGCGCTGGCCGCCGGACAGCGATAGCCCTTGTTCGCCGAGTCGGGTGTCCAACCCCCAGGGAAGGTCGTAGACGAAGCCGGCCTGGGCGACCTCGATCGCCTGCTCGATCTCCTCCACGGTGGCGTCGATCCGACCCAGCGTGAGGTTCTCCCGCGCGCTCATCGAGAACAGGATCGGGTCCTCGAAAGCGGTCGCCACGATGGTGCGCAGTTGACTCAAGTCCAGGTCGCGTACGTCGACACCGTCGATGCGGACCGAACCTGCGGTGGCGTCGTAGAGACGAGGCACCAACGCAGTGAGCAGTGTCTTGCCCGCGCCGGTCGCCCCCACCAGAGCCACGGTCTCCCCGGGCTCGATCTCCAAGTCGACCCCGCGCAGGATCTCCTCGTCGGGGTCGTCGGCGAAGGCGAACCTGACCCCTTCGAACCGGACCTGGCCACGCGGTTCCGAGATCCGCCGGGTCCCCGACTCCACGGTCGACTCGGTGTCGAAGATCTCCAGGATGCGGGCTGCGGCCGACATCGCCTCCTGGGCCATCGCCAGAATCACTCCGAGGCTCGAGATCGGCCACACCAACGAGAGCATCAAGGTGATGAAGGCGACCAACTCACCGACGGAGATCAGCCCGTTGCCGACGCCGACCGCACCGAGTGCCAACACGATCGAGACCGCGGCGTTGGGGATCAGGTCGAGGAAGGAGAAGAACTTCGCGCTCAACCGCACCTTCTCGATGCTGGTCTCACGCAACTGCTGCGCCTGGGCCTCGAACCTGGACGCGACGTGTCCGGACCGACCGAAACTCTTGATCACGCGGATCCCGACCGCACCCTCCTCCGAGACGGTGGCCAGGTCGCCCTGTTCGTCTTGGACCTGGCGGGAGATCTTGGAGTAGCCCTTCTCGAATTGGAAGCACAGCCAGATGATCGGCGCGGCTGCGGCAGCCACCACCAGCCCGAGCGGCCAGTACATGTTGAGCAGCACGATCGTGGTGGCGATCAACTGCAAGACGTTGATGATCAGGAACAACAGGCCGAAACCCGAGAAGCGCCGGATGGCACTGAGGTCGGTGGTTGCCCGAGACAACAGTTGGCCAGATCCCCACTGGGCGTGGAAACTCATCGGCAGAGACTGGAGTTTGGCGTACAGGTCGTGCCGCATCGTGGTCTCAAGGCCCAACACGGCGTTGGACTGCACCCATCGGCGCTGCCAGATCAGGTAGGCCTCCAGCACGCCCAGGCCGATCGCCAGCGAACCGAGCGGGAGCACGCCGGAACGATCGCCGTCGGCGATCGGGCCGTCAATCAGCCGGCTGGTGACCAGCGGAATGACGATGGTCAACACGACGCCGAGCACCGAGACCGTCGCCATCACGATCAGTGAGCCGACGTAGGGGCGAAGGTAACCCTTCAACCGCCACAGGGATCCAATGCCCGCCGCCCGTTCGGGAGGGGGTTGGGTAGCCATCACACGCCACGATATGTCCCGCCCCCGACACCGACGAAATCAATAGCGTGGCTATGCGGCTGGTCCGCGTTGCATCAGGTGCCGCACCGCCCGCAGCGCCACCGACAGCTGCGCGAGGTCGGCATCCGGGTTCATCGAGACCACTCTCTCCACGTCTGCCAGACGGTCCTTCTGCCATTGCGCGATGCCGCCGGCGCGGTGGGCGGCGGCGGACAGTTCGGTGTAGACCGAATGCAGGTCCTCCCGGATCGCGGCCCGGGCCATCATCTGCCAGCGGTCGGCACGGGGCAGCGCGACGATCTGATCGAGCATCGAAGGCAGCCCGAGGCGCTCACCGAGTTCGAAGTGGAGCGCGGTGGCCTCCACCAAGTCCCGCGAGTCGCTGCGGGCGGCATCGACCACACCCAGCAGCATGTAGGCCGGCTCCAGCACGGCCACCCGGGTCGCCAGCGCATCGGGAACCGAGGCGCTGACCAGTCGCTCGTGCCTGCGCGCGATGTCGCGACCGACCCGCCCGCTGGCCAACTCGGGCAGCCGGCCCATCAGGGTCTGGACGGCGGCGGCGAACTCGTCGACGACCTCCTGGGACCCTTGGTCGCGACCTCGATGGGTGACCAACCAGCGACTGGCCCGCTCGACCAGGGTGCGCACCTGGATGCGCATCTGGGTCTGCACGCTCGCATCGACCCGATGGTCGAGGGCCTCGATCTCGCGGCGCAACGGCAGCGACCCGAAGATCTCTCGCGCCACGAAGTTCGCGCGCGTCAAGTCACCGGCCGAGGCCCCGGTCTCGTCTCGCAACCTCTTGACGAACGTGGTGCCGGCGCCGTTGACGACGTCGTTGACGATCTGGGTGACGATGATCTCCCGCCTGAGCCGATGCCCCCGAATCTGCTCGGCGAACTCGCTCTGCAGCCGGTCAGGGAAATACCCGATGAGGTCCTGGTCGAGGTAGGGGTCGTCAGGCACATCGGTGCCGAGGAGTTCTCGAGCCAAGACGATCTTGGTCCAACTCATCAACACTGCGGCCTCGGCTCCGGTCAGCGCGCCGCCGCTGGCCATCCGACGATCGATCTCCTCGGCGTCCGGCAACCCCTCGACGGCCCGCTCGAACACCCCGGCAGCCTCGAACTCGGCGATCTGTTCGGCGTGCACGTGCAGCAGGGAACCCCCGTTGGCCGCCGCGTTGGCCAGGGCGAGGTTCTGATCGAGGTTGTCGCGCAGCACCAGATCAGCCACCTGATCGGTCATCGAGGCAAGCAGTTCTCCGCGGGACCCGGCGGCGAGGGCACCGTCGGCGATGGCTGCGTCGAGCAGGATCTTGATGTTGACCTCGTGGTCGGAGGTGTCGACACCGGCGGAGTTGTCGATGGCGTCGGTGTTGATCCGGCCGCCGGCCAGGGCGTACTCGACTCGGCCGGCCTGGGTGAAGCCGAGGTTGCCGCCCTCTCCCACCACCGCACACCGCAGGTCGCGGCCGTCCACCCGGAGACTGTCGTTGGCCCTGTCTCCGGCAGCGGCGTGAGTCTCGTGCGAGGCCTTGACGTAGGTGCCGATGCCTCCGTTCCAGAGCAGGTCCACTGGGGCGGTGAGGACGGCCCGCATCATCTCCGCCGGCGTCAGCCGGTCGACAGCGCCGAGCCCGAGCGCAGCGCGCATCGGCTCGGTGACCGCGATCGACTTGGCGCTGCGTGGGAACACCCCGCCCCCCGCAGAGATCAGCGTCGTGTCGTAGTCGCCCCAACTCGACCGAGGCAGGTCGAAGAGCCGTCGGCGTTCGGCATACGAGCCGGCGGCGTCGGGGTCCGGGTCGATGAAGATGTGTCGGTGGTCGAAGGCGGCCACCAGTCGGATGTGCTCGCTGAGCAGCATGCCGTTGCCGAACACGTCGCCGGACATGTCGCCGACGCCGACGCAGGTGAAGTCCTGGGTCTGGCAGTCCAGGCCTCGTTCACGGAAGTGGCGTTGCACCGAGACCCAGGCGCCGCGGGCGGTGATGCCCATCGCCTTGTGGTCGTAGCCGACCGATCCGCCGGACGCGAACGCGTCGCCGAGCCAGAATCCACGTTCGATACTGATCGCGTTGGCGATGTCGGAGAAGGTGGCGGTGCCCTTGTCGGCGGCGACCACGAAGTACGGGTCCTCGGGGCTGGTGACATCGAGCAGGGCGTTGATGAAGGTCTTGTAGGCCGTCACCGGGTCACCGGACTTGACCACGAAACCGCCCTTGGCGCCGACCGGGACGATGACGGCGTTCTTGACCATCTGGGCTTTGACTAGGCCGAGCACCTCGGTGCGGAAGTCGTCGCGGCGGTCGCTCCAGCGCAGTCCGCCGCGAGCGATCGGGCCGAACCGGAGGTGGATGCCCTCGGTGTGGGGGGCGTGCACGAAGACCTCACGCCAGGGCCGGGGTGCGGGCAGGTCCCGTACGCCGGCGGAGTCGATCTTCAGCGCCAGGCCCGTGCGGTCGATCGCTCGCCCGGACCGGCCGGCGCCCTGGTGGACAGGATCGAAGTAGTTGGTGGCGACCGTGGCCTGGATGAGGTCGAGGTAGGAACCGAGGATCCGATCGTGATCCAGGCTGACCACGGAGTCCAGCCCGGCCCTGATCGCCGCCGGGTCGGCTTCGCGGGTCGACGCCGGATCGAAGCGGGCCTCGAAGAACTCAAGTAGTCCACGCGCTAGGTCCACCCACGACACCAGTGCCGTCGCGATGGTCTCTTGACCGAAACTGGTCCCTGCCTGTTGCAGGTAGGCGCCGTAGGCGCGCAACAACCTGACCTGTTGCCAGGTGAGGCCACCGGCCAGCACCAGGGCGTTGTAGGCATCGACCTCACACCGCCCGGTCCACATCGCCTCGATGGCCTCACAGAGTCGCTGCGCGGCACCGGTGGGAACCGGGCGGGGATAGCGCAGGCCGAAGTCGTAGATGTGACCGCCGGTCCCGTGCGGACCGCCGGTGAAGGCGTAGGGCCGCTCATCGACCACCTCGACCCCGGTCGAGGACAGGATCGGCAGCACAGTCGACAGACTCACCGCGCCCCCGACCCGGAACAGCTTGAGGCGGGCGAAGTCGGGGCCGACGACGTCCAGTTGCAGGTCGATGCCGTCGGGGTCGAGGTCGCCGAGCCGAACCACGTCGTCGGCTCCGGTCTGCGCCGGATAGTCCTCGGTATAGGCGGCCGGGACGCCCCAGGCCGCGTTGCGGCCAGCCTTGGTCAGCGCGAGCTCGAAGTCGTCGTTCCAGTTCCGGGAGGAATCGGCCAGAAGTCGAGCCAGATCCGTCTCGTCGAGGGTGGCCTCGGGGTCCGGGTCGTGGACGATGAAGGTGACCCGCGCTGTGGTCTGGTCGGAGATGGCCACGGTGAACTCGATCTCGCCGGCACCGAGGCGGTCGCGCAGCAGGGAGCGGAACCGCTCTCGGACAGCGGTCGTGTAGTTGTCCCGCGGCATCCAGACCAGCACCGAGACGAACCGGCCGTAGGGGTCTCTCCGGGTCGTCAGGTGCAGTCGCCTACGCCCGTGTTCTCTATTTGCGGCAGTGCTGGCTCGGACCAGTTCGTCGACGCTGGCCTGCACCATCTCGTCGCGGGGCCAAGTCTCCAGCGTCGCGGTCAACGACTTGCCGTCATGGCTGTCGGGGTCGAGCCCACTGCGTCGGAGCACCTCGGCGGCCTTGTCGGCCAGCAGCGGAATCCGTGAGAGCGACTCGGTGTAGGCGTCGCTGGCATAGAGCCCGAGGAACCGGCGTTCGCCGACGATCTCGCCGGCGTCGTCGTACACCTTCACCCCGACGTAGTCGAGGTAGGCGTCGCGGTGCACGGTGGACCGGGAGTTGGCTTTGGTCAGCACCAGCGCCACCCGCTCCCGGGCCTTGTCCAGCACCGCTCCGCTGAGCCGGGTCGGCTTGGCCTCGCCGCGCAGGATGCCGAGACCGCTGGCGGGCACCGGGGCGAGCCGGTCCCCGTCGAGTCGGTAGTCGCGGGCCCCGAGGAAGGTGAAGTGGTTATCGGCCAGCCACCCGAGAAAGTCCGCGCTGCGACGCACCTCGTCGGCGTCCAGCTTCGGGGGGTCGACCCGCAGCCGGTGGGCGACCTCGTTGATGCGGTCGTGCATGGCCGGCCAGTCCGACACGGCCGCACGGACGTCGTCGAAGGCAGCGAGCAGGTCAGCTTCGAGGCCAGCCTGGTCCTCGACGGACCGGTCGGCCTCCAGGTGGATCCAGGACTCCCGCGTCGGGTGGTGGTGGCTGGCGCGGTCGATGACCGGGTGGACGAGCACGCGAATGCCCACCCGACGGCGAGCCAACACCATGGTGACGGTGTCGACGAGGAAGGCCATGTCGTCGTTGACGGCCTGGATCACGGTGTTGCCGTTGGCCCACTGGGGCTGCCAGACCCTGACCGCGGCAACTCCAGGGGGCCGCGACTGCGCAAGTTCGGCATGGGCGGCCATCGCAGCCGCCTCGATCCGTGCGCCGGGCCGGTCTTGGTCGGCACAGGTCGACCAGTAATGGTCTGGGTCGAGTGGCTGGGGGTCGGAGGAGAGCTCCGGTTGCTCAGGTGTCTGCGACGTCGTTGCCACAATCTCGATGCTAGACCCGGCCAGCAGCGCAGGGGGATTCGGCGCCGTCGGGGTGGAGCACCGTTGCTCCCGGTGTGCAAGATTGGTGCCATGACGAAGTCGATGACGACCACCATCACCTACCCGGCAGCGCTCGACCGGGTGCAGACCATGCTGTTCGACACCAGGTTCCGGGAGCAGGTTGCGGCTGCGCAACACGTCGTCGACGGCCACGTCTCGATCTCCGGGTCGGGCACCGGCGCCGTCGTCACGGTGTCCCAGCAGCAGTCGATGGACCGCGCCCCTGGTTTCGTGCAGAAGGTGGTCGGCAGCACCTTGTCGGTCATCTCGACCGAGACCTGGACCTCTGCGACCTCTGCCGACCTCCACGTCGACCTTCCCGGCAAGCCCGTCACGATGACCGGGAAGATCCTGTTGAGCGAGTCCGCCGGGGTCACCACTGAGACCATCGACCTGACCGTCAAGGTGGCGATGCCCTTGGTCGGTGGCAAGGTCGAGGACATGATCGCAACCATCTTCTCCAAGGCCTACGCCAAGGATGAGTCCGTCGGGGCCGAGTGGCTGAAGGAGGGCTGAGCTTCACCCCATGTGGGGGTAGGACACCGCCGTCGGCGGGTCGAAGGTCTCCTTGATCGACCTGGGCGAGGTCCAGCGGCGCAGGTTGTCGGCGGCGCCTGCTTTGTCGTTGGTGCCGCTGGCGCGGGCGCCACCGAAGGGCTGCTGTCCGACGACCGCACCGGTGGGCTTGTCGTTGACATAGAAGTTCCCGGCCGCGAAGCGCAGCCTCTGGCTGGCCCAGGCGATGGCCCTGCGGTCCTGCGCGATCACAGCGCCGGTGAGCGCATAGGGCGAGAAGGACTCCATCTGGGCCACCGTGGACTCGAAGTCGGCGTCGTCATAGACGTGTACGCCGAGAATGGGGCCGAAGTACTCGGTCGCGAAGATCTCGTCGGTGGGGTCGGAGGACTCGATCACGGTCGGGCGCACAAACCAGCCCACCGAGTCATCGGTGGTGCCGCCGGCGACGACCTCCAGGTGCGTGGCGCTGTGAGCTCGTTCGATGGCCGCCTTGTGCTTGGCGAAGGCACGGTCGTCGATGACCGCTCCCATGAAGTTGGACAGATCGGTCACGTCGCCGACGGTGAGCGAGTCGACCTCGGAGACCAGGTCGTCACGGATTCGGTCCCACACTGAGCGAGCGAGATAGGCCCGAGAGGCGGCCGAACACTTCTGTCCCTGGAACTCGAAGGCTCCACGCACCAGTGCGGTGCGCACGACGTCGGGATCGGCTGAGGGATGGGCGACGACGAAGTCCTTGCCACCGGTCTCTCCCACCAGGCGCGGGTAGGAGCGGTAGGAGTCCAGGTTGGTGCCCACGGTGTGCCACAACCGGCGGAAGGTCGCGGTCGACCCGGTGAAGTGGATGCCGGCCAGATCGGGGTGGTCGAGCAGCACCTCGGAGACGGCCAGACCGTCACCGGGGAGCATGTTGATGACACCGGCCGGCAGCCCCGCCTCAGCGAGCAGTTCCATGGTCAGCGAGGCTGCGAACTGTTGGGTCGGCGACGGTTTCCAGATCACCGTGTTTCCCATCAGGGCCGGTGCGGTCGGCAGGTTGGCGGCGATGGCGGTGAAGTTGAAGGGCGTGATCGCGTAGACGAATCCCTCCAGCGGCCGGTGGTCGGTGCGGTTCCAGACACCTTTCGAGTTCCTGATCGGCTGCTCGGCCAGGATGGTGCGGGCGTGGTGGACGTTGAACCGCCAGAAGTCGATCAGTTCGCAGGCGGCGTCGATCTCGGCCTGGATCGCGGTCTTGGAGATGCTCAACATCGTGGCGGCGTTCATCCGGGAGCGCCACGGGCCGGAGAGGAGCTCGGCTGCCTTGAGAAAGATCGCTGCTCGGTCATCGAAGCTCAGCGCCCTCCATTCGGACGCCGCCTCGGCTGCTGCGTGGACCGCGGCCGTCGCGTCGGCGGTGGTCGACTGGTGGGCGACGCCCAACACGTGGGCGTGGTCGTGTGGTTGGACGACATCGAACGCTGCCCCCGACCCGGCGACCCAGGCGCCACCGATGTAGGCCCGCAGGTCGGACTGGACGGACTCGAGTTCGGCCAAAGTCGCGACCAGCTCGGTGCGCTCGGCACTGCCCGGGGCGTAGTCCAGGATCGGCTCGTTCAGCGGGTCGGGCACATGGGTGATGGCGTCCACGCCACGATGCTAGACCCCCGGTGGTGTGGTCCGTGCGGCCTGCTTGCGCCCACGCGGCGCCACCTGCCGGGCGCCGGTAGCGGTGTCGAGGAGTTCGTCCAAGGATTCCTCGATGCACTGCCCCAGCACGTCGGCGTCCCAGATCAGGTCCCGGTCGGCAGTGATACCCAGGAACACCTTGCCGTCGTACGACGTCGCGCCCACCGACAACGCGTGACCTGGGACCAGGGGATGGATCGGGTAGGTAGCCACCATGCGTGCGCCCATGGCATACAGCGGACCCTGGGGTCCGGGCACGTTGACGATGGAGACTCCGTAGCCGGTGCGCACTTCGGCGCTGGCCACTCTGGCCCCCACCGCGTGGAACGTCGCCGGAGCGAAGCCGGCGATGTTGGCCAGCCTGCTGGCGGCGACCGAGCGTCCCGATTCGCGGTGCGACTCGAATGAGTACGACACCTGGTGGAGTCGCACCACCGGGGATGCCTCACCGACCGGCAGGTCCACGAAGTGGGCGGCGATCTGCGAACCCAACGAGGTGCGCAGGGAATCCTCGTCGATCACCGAGATCGGCACCACCGCCCGGATGGAACGTAAGCCGACCAGGGATTCGGCCCGGGTCATCAGCCATCCCCTCAGCCCGGAGGCGATGACGGCGAGGATGACGTCGTTGACGGTGCCGCCGTGGGCTGACCTGATGGCCCGGTAGTCGGACAACGAGGTTTCCAGGGTCACCAGTCTGCGCTGTTGGGACAGAGTCCCACCGAGCGGGCCGGGAGCGGCTTGGCGGCCTCCGGCGATCGCAGCGACCGCATCGCCGACGGCCGCGACCGCCTTTCCTGACTGCCGCAGGGCCGCTCGTCGTGCGGTGCGCAGGGTTCCGGTGAGCGTTTCGGGGTCGGTGACCGTCTCCTTGACGGCTTGGCCGAACAGTTTGACTGCCGACGGGGTCCGTCCGGGGCCCCACGGGTCGTCGTCGCCCAGGCTGCGGGCTTTCGGGTTCTCGTCGAGCAGAAGTTGGCCCAGGTCGACGGTGTGGATGCCGTCGACCAACGCGTTGTGGGCCTTGGTCAACAGGGCGACTCGGCCACCCTCGATTCCCTCGACCAGGTAGACCTCCCACAGCGGCTTGTCCCGGTCCAACGGGCGCGAGACGATGCGCGCCGCCAGCTCACGGACCTGGTCCATGGTGCCCGGACGCGGGACGGCGGAGCGACGCACGTGGAACTCGATATCGAACCGGCCGTCGTCGACCCACACCGGGTTGGCGATCCGTCCGGGCACGATTTGCACCCGTTGCCGGTAGCGGGGCACGAAACCGATTCTGTCGGTGATCAGCGCGACCGCGTCGTCGTAACTGAACCCGTCAGGTCCCGGTTCGAAGATCTCCAAGGTGGCGTTGTGTCGTGGCGTTGTGGTCGCCTCCTCGGTGAGGAACACCACGTCACGTGGCGACAGTCGGTCCTGCACGCCCGGCTCCTCTCGGTCGATTCGACTCGGATGGCTTCGCGGGGCGGAAGTCCGGTCTTGGGTTTCTCTCAGCCTTGGATGGGAGTGTGACAGAGTCAATCACCCTGCGAGCGAAAGAGACATCTGTGCGTCCGCGTGCCTTGCTCCCACTTCTCCTCCTCACTGTCCTCGGCGTGGCCGCGCTGGGTGCCTGTGGCTCGGATTCTGACTCGCCGGGGGCCACCACCGAGCCGGTGGTGGTCAAGGTCACCATCAGCGGCGGGGAGATCACCACCTCGCCGTCCGGCGATGTTGCGGTGGCCCTTGGCCAGGACGTGTCCCTGGAGATCACCTCCGACGTGGCCGACGAGGTGCACGTGCACTCCAGTCCTGAGCAGGAGCATGAGTTCACCGCGGGATCCACGACCTTGGATCTGGGAAGCTTCTCGGTTCCCGGCCAGGTCGACGTCGAGGCCCACGACCTTGACGCCGACCTTGTCACTTTGGTCCTCGAGTGACCGACTCGACGATTCTCGCCCATGGACTGGGCGGGGCTCGTGATCTGCCGATCTCGCTGACGCTGGCGGTACTCGCAGGCATCTGGGTTCTGGTCATCTCGTTCGTGGTGCTGATCTTCGCGTGGCGGCACCGCCGCTTCACCGCCGACACCGGGCGAGTGGCGCCCGAACCGATCCGAACGGTGGTCGATTCGCCTGCCTGGGCATGGTTGTGGCGGGTGTTCGGCCTCCTCGGGTTCGGCTACTGCCTGTTGGCGTGCCTGGCCGGCAAGGACCTGGGCACCAACCCGATCTTCGGGATCACCTACGTCTGGCTCTGGGTCGGAGTTCCTCTCGCGTCGCTGTTCTTCGGCCCGGTCTGGAAGGCGATCAGTCCGATCCGGACCCTGCACCTGCTGCTGTCCCGCGCCGCCGGGATCGACCCGGCCACTGGGATCCGGGACTACCCGACTCGGCTGGGCTACTGGCCGGCGGCGGTCGGGTTGTACGCGTTCGTGTGGATGGAACTGGTCTCACCGTTCCCGACGATGCTAGGTCCGCTCACGGTCTGGCTAGGCGCCTACACCGCCATCATGCTGGTCGGATCGGCAGTGTACGGCGAGCGGTTCTTGTCTCACGGCGATCCCTTCGAGGTCTATTCCACCCTGGTATCGCGTCTGTCGGTGTGGGGGCGCGACGTCGCCGGCACCCTGGTGCTCCGCAATCCGTTGGCGAATCTCGACACGGTCCGCGCAGCACCGGGTCTGGTGGCCGTCGTCTCGGTGCTGTTCGGGTCGACGATCTACGACTCTTTCGGGGAGTCGGCGACGTGGCTCTCCTTCAGTCAGGACAACGACTTCGTCCGCGACCATCCGTCGGCTCCGGACGTGATCAACAACCTCGGACTGATCGGCTTCATCCTGGCGGTGGCCGGCATCTTCATGGCGGCCGCCATGCTGACCGGGATCGGCCCTGAGAGGCGACGACGCGACCTTCCGGCCGAGTTCGCCAACTCGATCGTGCCGATCATCGTCGGCTACATCTTCGCCCACTACCTCACCTATCTGGTGTTGCAAGGGCAGAACACCCTCATCTTGGTTAGTGACCCGCTGGGAACAGGGGCGGACTGGTTCGGCACCGCCGACTACCAGATCAACTACTGGCTGGCGCAGCATCCGACCTTGTTGGCCGTGATCAAGGTCAGCGCCGTCATCATCGGACACGTCATCGGTGTCATCACAGCCCACGAACGATCGTTGACTGTGTTGCCCAAGCAACACCAGGTGGTCGGTCAGTTGCCGCTGTTGTTCGCCATGCTGTTCTTCACCGGGACAGGGATCTACCTGCTCTTCGCCACCTGACTCCGCTCGCCGGCTCCGTCGGGGTGATCACCCGATCGCACAGGCCCGCGATCGCACGGGAGAAGGTCGAATCGGGTGCCACCTCCACCGGCGACCGGCCAGCGATGCCGGCGCGGTCGAGGCTGGCTCCGTCCTCGGGCAGGAAGGTGATCTCGCGACCCCCGACGACTTGGACGAGCATCGCGGTGATCTGCGCCTGCGTCCAGCCCAGTTGCGGTCGCATTCGGTTGACCACCACGTGCTGGCCAGCCGCCGTCTCGCCCAACTCCACCAGCCCACGAGCCAGCCTGGCCAACCCGATCGGGTCTGCGGCTCCGACGACGACAAGGTCGTCGGCCGCGTCGATCGCGTCAAGGGTGAGTTGGTTGCGGCCGGGACGACCGAACTCGTCGGCGCTGACCTCCAGGCAGAACCCGGTGTCCAGGACGACCACCGAATCCCACCCGCCGACGATCTGGTCGATGAGTCCGTGGTGCAACTCCGTCCACCGATCAGCTCTCGGCAAGCCGGTGACGACGTTCAAGTGCGGGCCGAGGCTGCGCAGCCCCGACTGCATCGAACGGTTGGCGGCCAGGACCCCGGCGACTTCGTCGACGATGCCGAGCATCTGGCCGACCACACCGCCGTAAGGATCGGCATCCACCAGCAGGGTGCTGACTCCCCGTGAGGCCCACGTCGAGGCCAGCGCGACGGCGACGGTGCTGCGACCCGGAGCGCCGGCGGGGCCCCACACCGTGACCACCCTCCCCGTCGGATCGGCGCTGCTCGCCGCCGGGTCGGATGGCGAGGACACCTCGGGCTGGGCGTCGGCCGCTGCCCGCTCGACGGCGTCCGGCAGGTCACCGATCTCGCCCTGGCCCAGGATTGCGGCTACCGCGAGACGGTGGGCGCGTTCACGTGCCGGTTCGAGGTGGAAGCCGGTCGGGACGACGAGCACCGGCTCGACTCCGAGATGTCGAAGCGATTGCACGGCGTCGGCGTCCAGACCAGGTGTGTCCACCCCGAGGACTGCCACGTCCGCCTGACCGGTGCTGGCTGCTGCGAGGAGATCGTCGACGTCGACGCACCGGCGCAACACCACCATGGCCCGCCGGGTGTCCAGCGCGGCCAGTGCGGCACTCTCCCAGTCTGCACCGGAGGCAACCATCAACACGACCGCCATCTCAGCCTCGTCCGACCACGCTCAACGTCGGCGTCTGGTTGCCGGCGAGGAGAGCGAAGAATCCTTCGACCTCGGCGCCGGGCACGGCCACCACGAGCTGGCGACCGCTCGCCCCACCGAAAGCGGAGTCCGGGGCAGACACCGACAGCACGCTCACCCCGGCCAGTGCAGGCTCCGCGCGTCGGCCGACGGCGTAGATGTCGACCACCGAACCGACCGACACCGTCGGCGGCAGGTTGGCGGGCTCGACGGGCACCGCGACCTGGGCGAGGTCTTGTCGGTCCGGGGCGACCAGCGCAGTCCGCGGCAGCAGCTCTCCGGCCGCGATCGGTCTACTCAGCACCGCAGCCGACGGCAGCGAATCGTCTGCGCTGAAATAGCCGGCCATCGTGGAGTCGTCCAGTTGAACCCGGACGAGCAACAGGTCGTCGGGTCCGATGGAGGATCCGGGCGCCAGGTCCTCGGCGACCACCCAGGCTCCGACGGTGTCGTCGGCTGAGGCGAACAGGCGGGACCCGAGGACCACACAGAACATCACCAGCCCGATGCCGACCCACATGCGCAGGTCACGCCAGCCGGGTCGCTGCATCCTGGTGGCGGGTTCGACCGTGACGGCAGCGCCGGACGCCCCGAGATTGCGTCTCATGGACATATCCTTGACCACCCGGCCCGAGAAGTCACCTGGTTCTCCACAGGTCGTCCAATGCTGCGGTCTGGCCGGCTGCGGCCCGCGGGAGGCTGTCCACAACGGCGGAGCGCCTGGTCGACCGTGCTTGCCGGTGATGGGATCATGGGTCCCATGTCCACGCGATTCCTGACGTTGGCCGACGTCGCGGAGGTGCTCAATACCTCTGCCGCCCAGGTGTACGCGCTGGTCAGGCGCGGCGAATTGCGGGCGATCAAACTCGGCGGTCGCGGCCAGTGGCGGGTGGAGTCCAGCGTGCTGGAGGACTACATCCAGGGTCTGTACCAGCAGACGGCAGAGTTCGTCGCCGAACACCCCTACGCCGAGGCCGACCTGGATTGACAGGCCGCCAGCGCGGGTGCCAGATCGCCCACGGGCAATATCTGGATGTCGTCTAGATCGAGCCAGGTGGCGATCCGACGCAACTCGGCGGCCAGTTCGTGGGCAGTCTGTGGAGGAGAGCCGACTTCGCCATGCGCCGCCTTGACCACCAGCCGTCGACCCGCTCGGTCTGCCTTGAGGTCGACGCGGGCAACCAGTTGGTCGTCCAGCAAGAACGGAAGTACGTAGTAACCGTGCACTCGCTTGTGGGCAGGCGTGTAGATCTCGATGCGGTAGTTGAACCCGAACAGACTCAGCGCTCGGTGCCGTTCCCAGACGACCGGGTCGAACGGACTCAGCAGCGTCCGCGCGCGGATCCTGCGCGGCCGCTCGGCGGCCGTGGACAGGTAGGCCGGCTGCCGCAGCGAGTCGATCTGGACCCGTTCCACCTCTCCGGACGCGACCAGGCTCGCCAGCGCGACGGTGGTGTCGGCGACCTTCATTCGGTAGTAGTCGGCGATGTGGCGGGCGGTGCCGATCCCGTGGGACGCGATCGCCCGTCGGGTCAACTCCAGATGCTGGTCCGGGACTGAGCCTGAGGGGGCGTTGAGGTGTTCGGCGGGAATGACCCGCTCGGGCAAGTCATAGAGGGGCTCGAACTGGGCAGTCCTGCCCGCGATCGCCAGTTGTCCGGTCATGAAACACAGGTCCAGGGCGATCCGGGCCTGCGACCAGTTCCAGCCCCAGTGCTCCTTCGCTCGGGCTTCGCCGGTGTCGAGATCTCGGGCCGACAGGGCCCCCCGGGCGCCGATTTCGGCCACCAACCGGTCCGTCGTGGAAGTCGGCACCTCGCCCCACCACTTGTGTTGCTGGGCTCGATAGTGGTCTCGCCGGTGCTTCATCGCCGGCCACAGGTCGACCGGCATGAACGCCTGCACGTGGGCCCAGTATTCGACCAGGCGCCGTGGCCGGGATTGGGTCGCACGCTTCAACAGGTCGGTCGGATAGGGCCCCATCCGGCTGTAGAGCGGCATGTAATGTGCCCGGGTCAGCACGTTGACGCTGTCGATCTGAAGGACCCCGGTGCGCTTCAGGGTGCGCTGAAGCGTCCTCATCGAGGGCTGGGTGTGGACGGGATCGCCGAATCCTTGGGCGGCCAGGGCGATGCGACGGGCTTGCGGGAGTGCGATGACGGTTCCTGCCACGTGCCGAGCCTAGGCTCAGCCGGGGACAGTGCCGGTCAGGGCACCTCCAGGATGCGTTCTCGGACGGCGAACATGACCGCTTCGACCCGGGAGTGCATCTGAAGCTTCTCCAAAATGTTGCGCACGTGGTTCTTGACGGTGTTTTCGGAGATGAACAACTCGCGGGCAACTTCGCGATTGTTCAGACCCCGAGCCACCAGGGCCAGTACCTCGATCTCGCGAGGCGTCAGTCGGGTACCAGGCGAGGATCTGGTCTGCGGCTTGCTCATCTGCTTGAACTCGTCGATGAGTTTCACGGCCATCGACGGGCTGATCAGCGACTGGCCGTCGGCGACCACCCGAATGGCCTGCCCGAGTTCTTCGAAGGTGGAATCCTTCAGCAGGTAACCGGCGGCGCCGGCGTTGACTGAGTCGTAGAGGTCGGATTCCGCGTCGGAATCGGTCAGCATCACGATGCGGGCCGACGGCTGGGCCTGCCGTAGGGACGAGCACGTCGCGACTCCGCCCACCCCGCCGACGCGCACCTCGAGCAGCACCACCTCAGCAGCCAGATCCGCGACCTGTCGGACCGCGTCGTCCGGGTCGCCGGTGTGGCCGACGACCCGGATGCCTGGCACGGTGTCGAGGAGCAGAGCCAGGCCACGACGAAAGAGTTCCTGATCGTCGACGATCAGGACACGCACATCGGCCACAGCGGTCCCCACTCGCGCATCTTGACACAACCGGAGGATCGATGTGGCCCGTTCGGGCTATCCGGCGGCCCGGGCCAGATCGAGCCCGATCACGCCATAGTCGTAGCCCTTGCGCCGGTAGACGACGGCGGGGCGGTTCTGGTGGTCGGCATCGGCGAAGAGATAGAAGTCGTGCCCGACGAGTTCCATCTCGTAGAGCGCCTGGTCCAGTGTCATCGCCGGAGCCTGGTGAACTTTCTCCCGGACCACCATCGGCCCGTCAGCAGCGATCACGCTCGAGCCGCCGAGGCCGGCGTCGACCCGTTCCTGGTCCGGACTCGTCGACGTCTCCAGGTCGGTCTCGGCCAGAGCCCGGCCCACCGAGACCGGAGAGCGGCGTCCGCGGTGAACCCGCCTGCGGTCAGCTGCCCGGCGCATCTGGGCCGCCATCTTGTCCACAGCGGCATCCAGGGCTGCCCACTTCGTCTCACCGTGAGCCTCTGCCCGGATCACCGGGCCCTTGCTGACGGCAGTGAGTTCCACATGGACCGTTCCTCCCTGGCGAGGGTTGGTCTCGGGTTCGACCTCAGCGTGAACCCGGATGATCCGATGATCGTGCTTCTCGAGTCGGGACAGGAGTTCGCGGATGTGCTCGCGAAATCGATCCGAGACCTCGCAGTTGCGAGCGGTGACCATTACTTCCATGTGAGCCTCCCAGAGGACTGGTGTTGGAGGATGGGTTACTTCAATCAACGACCTCGAGGTGCTCTGCACCGGACACGAGGGCGATCAAGGGTCGCTCGCACGAGCGACGGCGTGGGTGGGCGCCCCGGCCCACCGTGACAGGTGGAGTCCGCCCGGCCGACCTGGTCTTCTTCCCCACACCCGCCTGCTGGGGCTTGGCGGCTTGGTGCCACGACACCCTCTCCCCGTCGATCGTCGTATCTGACGGCGACCCGGAGGCAGGACTTACAACTAAGCCGCGCCGTGATCCCCGGCCCGCCACCAGGGCGGGACACGGGTTACGTGGACCGCTTCGCCCGCGACTGGCATCGGCTTGTCGGCGGGGGCGTATGGGGTGTTCCGAAACGACTCGTCCGGGCACCCAGCACGTCCCTGCGACGCAACCACGGACCCGGACGGACTCCATGAACAGACGTTAGACCCTGCGTGTAACCGCGGCAACCGTTGCCGTTCCACGAACAGTCAGACCGACGGCCTCCAGAGCCCTCTGCGCCTCGCGAGCCGTGGCCCCGGTCGTCAACACGTCGTCGCAGACCACCACGACGGCGCGGCGGACCCGCGCGGAAAGTCTCCTCACTCGCAGTGAGTCGCAGGCGAGGGAACGGTGCAGGTTCTGTGATCTCTGCGCTGCGTTGAGTCCGGCCTGGTCTGCCAGACCGGGAAGCGTTCTGAGTAGTCGGGTCGTGATCACCTGGACCCCGGATGCCGCGAGGAGAAGTCCCGCGGTGCGGGTCATCTCCCAGGTCGGGTCGTAGCCACGGGCGCGCACCGCCTGCGGCCGCGACGGAACCGGCACCAGCACCGCGGTGCAGCCGGCGAGGGTGGCTTGAGGGTGCACCTGACCGAGCGCGGCATGGGCGAGCATCGCTGCCAGTGGTCGCACCAGGGGCAGCCGGCGGTGCTCCTTGTGTTCGAGAATGATCCGCTTGACCGTCCCCTCATAGCGAGCGACCGCGACCGGCGGCAACAGGCCGTCCGGGCATGGGCTCGGCGTAGCGTCGAACGGGTGGCGGGGCAGGTCGCCGTCGCACTCCGCGCACCAGATCCGCCCTGGGACGCCGCATCCCACACAGGCGGCTCCCAGAGCCAGATCGGCCATCGCGTCGCGGATCCGCACCGCACCATGACAGCACGAGCGGTCTGCGCGTGCATGCCGGACGCCGGGCCTGTGGGCAACTCTGTGGACGCCTGATCAGTCGGCGTACTGGAGCCGATCGAGAGGTATCGGCAAAGCCCGGTCCTGTGCCTGGGGGGTGACCGCGACGATGCGATTGCGGGTCAACGCCCACACCGTCGCGGGCCAGCTTGCAGAGACCACATCGCGCACCTGTCCGGAAATGGTCACGGTGATCGCAGCGAATCCACTCTCGGCGCCGTCGACCGATGCTGAACGCACCAGCGAGGTGTCTGCCAACTGTTGGAGAACGAGCACCGCTGTGGGCGAGGACCAGGAGATGTCGGAGATCCGGCCGACGCTTTCGCGGTCGGTGATCGCCCGCGCCCGGGTCACGCGAACGATCCGGCCGCCCTCTTCGGCGACTACCCGGCTGACCATCACCGCATCCCCCGATTGGCGACGTACCAGCGCCACCAACCGTGTCCCATCCGGCGAGATCAGAATCTTGCGAACGTTGGCACCCGATATCCCTCGGACCGGCACCGTTCGCGGGATCGAGCCGTAGAGCCACCAGATTCTGGCGCCGGATCGGGTCCGGTCGGCGATCCAGAGCCGGTTGATCCGGTCCCACACCGGCTGGGTCAGATCTCGGGCACCGGTCATCACCGGGTCCAGACCTGCCGAACGGCGCATCTGGCCGAGCGACAGACTCGTGCCGTCGCTGCCCACTACCGCTACCCGATCCTCGACGCTGCTGACCGCAAAGGATCGAAGCCCGGCACCTTCGACTCCGACGGCGCCGGCGACGGGCTGCAGGTCATCCACCGCACCTGCGACCAGGCCGCCGCGGCTCAGTCCGAAGAGTCGCGCGTCCACGGGGACCGCACTGGCGTCGTACTCGGCTCCCTCGGACACACTCCACTCGCTGCGACTCGCGTCGCTGAGTGGGCGCCCACCGACGAAGACCCGGAACGCTTGGACGCCGGCGACCTGACGCAAGGTGCTGGCAAGTTGGGCGATCATCAGGTCTACCGACTCCGGCATGGTCTGCTCGGCGCCGCCGAACTGAATGTCCGCGACGCCGTCGGTGACCGGCACCGACAACCCTTCGGTGACGTCGGCAGGCATGAAACTCCGCGTGACGGGGGCGCGCCGGTTGCCCGGACCGCGCACCAGCCCCCGGACCACGGCAGTGGCCAGCTGACTTCCGCGGGGCACGAACACCGGCTCGGGAACCAGGAACTGCCCGGTCGGATCGAAGAAGTACAACGCCACCTGGGTGTAGCGGGAAGCAAACCAGGACTGCGGCACGATCAGGGCGTCCGGCGCTTTCGAGATGCGCCACTCGCCGTCGACCTTGGTCACCGGGAACTCGATCGTCTTGCGGCGAGGGGTCAGGGCCCCTTGCCAGGCACCATGGTCGTCGAGATGCATCGGCTCCCCGAGGGTGACACTGACCCGGTCGCTGCCAGTGGCGGGGGTCCGCTCGGTGAAGGTGATGATCTCGGCCGACGGGTTCCACCGGTCGCGGGCCTGAGGCGTGAGGAACTGCGACGCGGAGTTGGTCTGCACCGGAGTGGCAAGCATGGCATCGAAGAACCCCTCCACGATGCCGTTGCGCGAGGCCCCCGCCTGCGGTGGCAGCGGGTCGATGGAGATTCCTTGGGCTTGGGAGTCGGCAGGACTCAAGTCGGCGTCGTTGACGTCGCCGGAGGTCGGCATCTGGATGCATCCGGTCAACAGCCCCAGCGTCACCACCCCGGCCAACAGGCGCCCGGCACGACTGTGTAGCGACCTCATCGCACGACCTCCTCGACATCCTCGGGGACCAGTGCAATGGGGCTGGTGCGCAGTCGTGCTCCGACGTGGCGGGGTATGGTCAGCACAAACTGCGCGCCCGCGTCGCGGCGTCCCCAGGCTTGGAGCCAGCCCCCATGCAGCCTGGCGTCTTCCAGAGAGATGGACAGCCCGAGCCCGGTGCCTCCGTGGGTCCGCGCACGAGCAGGGTCGGCCCTCCAGAAGCGATTGAAGACCATCGCTGCTTCCCCCGGGCCGAGGCCTACGCCGTGATCTCGCACCGCAATCGCCGCGGCGTGACTGTCGCCGCGCACCCGAACCATCACCACGCCCTCATCGGTGTGATCGATGGCGTTGGTGATCAGGTTGCGAAGGATCCGCTGCACTCGTCGTATGTCGACCTCGGCGATGCAGGGCTCCGCGGGGGCTTCGACCACCACATCGAGACCTTTGGCCCTCGCCAGCGGACGGGTTGCGGCGACCACCAACTCCACGACCTCGACCAGGTCGGTGTCCTCGGCGTCGAGGACGACGGCGCCGGCGTCGTATCGGCTGATCTCGAGCAGGTCGACGAGCAGTTCCTCGAACCGGTCGAGCTCGGTCTGCATCAGCTCCGCAGCACGGGCCGCAGGGGCATCGAAATCGGAGCGAGAGTCGTGCAACACCTCGCTGGCCATCCGCACCGTGGTCAACGGGGTGCGCAGCTCATGTGACACGTCGGAGACGAACCGGCGCTGCAGTCGTGACAGCTCCTCCAACTGGCGGATCTGTTCTTGCAGGCTGGCAGCCATCTGGTTGAAGCTGACGGCCAGCCGGGCGAGGTCGTCCTCGCCGGAGACCCGCATCCGCTCGTGCAGCGCACCCGCGGCCAGACGCTCGGCGACGCGACGCGCCATTCTCACCGGGGTGACCACCTGGCGGGCGGTCAGATAGGCGATCCCGGCTGCCAGAGCGATCAGTAGCGCCGAGGCGACCAACAGGCCGCGGGCGACCAACTGCAGAGTCTCGGCCTCGGTGGTGAGAGGGAACAGGAAGTACAGCGTGTAGGTGCCTCCGTCTGCGGGGAGCACGACCTGGGATCCGACGACGATGCCTGGCTCGCGGAGCGGCTCCACGTCGCCGGTGGTGCGGATCTCGGTGTACGTCCACGCCGATGGAGCCTCAGCGGAGAAGTGATCCTCCAGATCGGCCGGCACACTGCTGGTATCCAACCCCGGGGTGAACTCCGCTCCTCCGTCGCTGATCGGGCCGGCACCGACCGGTCCGGCCATGACCACACTGAAGCCACGGGACACACCGCGTTGAATGATCGGCTCGATCAGTTCACGTCGCTGCGCCGAGGCGTCCACGTCGGTGCCGATGGCCGCATTGAGACGATCGTTCGCGTCGGTGGTCTCGTCGGCCACCTCGGCCAGCACCGCGTCACGACGGTCTTCGAGGAGACCCTCTCGTGTCTGGGCGAGCAGCAACCAGCCGACGAGGGAGACCGACAGGGCGGTGAGGATGAGGGTGGAGACCACAATTCTGGCGCGGATCGACTGGCGCCAGAAGGCCGGCATGGCCATCGCGGCTCAGACCGGTCCGGCCTTGTAACCGACTCCTCGGACGGTCACCACAATCTCCGGATTCTCAGGGTCGTGTTCCACCTTGGACCGAAGCCGCTGGACGTGCACGTTGACCAGCCGGGTGTCGGCCGCATGGCGGTATCCCCAGACCTGTTCGAGCAGGACCTCCCGGCTGAAGACCTGCCAGGGCTTGCGGGCCAAGCAGACGAGCAGGTCGAACTCGAGCGGAGTCAGGCTCAACGGCTCTCGGTCTCGGGTGACCGAGTGACCTGCAACGTCGATGGCGAGGTCCCCGATCTGGAGTGCCTCCGAGCCCGAACTGTCGAACCGACGGATGCGAGCCCGGATGCGGGCCACCAGTTCCTTCGGCTTGAACGGCTTGACGACATAGTCGTCGGCCCCCGACTCCAGACCGACGACGACGTCGACGGTGTCGCCCTTGGCGGTGAGCATGACGATCGGGACACCGGACTCTTTGCGAATCTGCCTGCACACCTCGATGCCGTCCATACCGGGCAGCATCAGGTCGAGGAGCACCAGGTCGGGCCGATAGTCCTGGAACGCAGCCAGTGCCTCATCGCCTCGACCCACCGCAGCAGAGTCGTAGCCCTCCTGGCGCAGCACGATGGTGAGCATCTCGGCCAGGGAGGCGTCGTCGTCGACCACGAGGATGCGTCCCTTGGACGTCGACTCCGTCGTCATAGCGCGATTATCCCTGTCCTGGCAAAGTCGTCGTGCAGTGGGCCACGCTGCACGACGAACCGTGCCTCAGTAGCGGTAGTGGTCCGACTTGAACGGTCCCTGCACCGCAATGCCCAGGTACGACGACTGGTCTTCGGTCAGGGTGGTCAGGTTGACTCCGAGCGAGGCGAGGTGAAGGCGGGCCACTTCCTCGTCGAGGTGCTTGGGCAGGGTGTAGACCCCGACCGGGTATTCCTCGGGTTTGGTGAACAGTTCGATCTGGGCCAACACCTGATTTGTGAAGGAGTTGCTCATCACGAAACTGGGGTGACCGGTGGCGTTGCCCAGGTTCATCAGGCGGCCTTCGGACAACACGATAATCGTGCGCGAGGTCTCAGGGAACTTCCACAGATCGACCTGCGGCTTGACGGTGGTGCGCTCGACGCCGGGCCAGGATTCGAGCCCGGCCATGTCGATCTCGTTGTCGAAGTGGCCGATGTTGCCCACGATCGCCTGGTGCTTCATCCGGCTCATCTGCTCGGCGGTCACCACGTCGCGGTTCCCGGTGGCGGTGATGATGATGTCGGCTGTCGC